>QCIK01000004.1 GCA_003216715.1 Prochlorococcus sp. AG-402-L09
AGCCATTGATCTTAAGCCTGATTTCGCAATGGCGCATTCCAACCTGGGAACAATATTAAGAGATCTTGGGAAATTACAAGAAGCAGAGTTATCAACGCGCAAAGCCATTGAATTGAATCCTGACCTCGCAAAGGCACAATCCAATCTTGGAACAATATTGTTAGACCTTGGCAAGCTAAAAGAAGCAGAATTATTTGCTCGCAAAGCAATTGATCTTCAACCTGATTTAGCTATTTCTCATTCAACCCTAGGGCTAATATTGAGAGATCTTGGTAATTTTAAAGAAGCAGAATTATCTACTCGCAAAGCAATTGATCTTCAGCCTGATTTAGCCCAAGCATACTATGCTCTATCAATTCTTAATCCCTTATGTGATAACAAAAATTTGAAGGAAAGGCTTTTCTCTGAAAGCATCTTAAAGGATCAAACAAAAAAAGAACTAGTTGATATTTACTTCGCCAGGGCATATATCCTAGAAGAAAATAATAACTTTTCTCAAGCTTCTGATTTTCTAAAAAAAGCAAATAATTTGAACCGAAATATATATGGTTCAAATTATTCAGTTATCAGCCAAAAAATAGAAAGTTGCTATCAAGATTGTGAAGACAATAAATTTGATATACATCAAAAAAGGAATGTTCAAATTCCAATTTTTATAGTTGGATTTCCCAGGTCTGGTAAAACAATGACTGAATCAATACTTGCCTGTAATAATAAATTAATAAAATGCGGAGAGAATTTCGCACTTGAAAAGGCTATAAAAATATATATGGAGGCAAAAAAAAATTCACTTAAAGCAAACTTATCAAAGCTTTACTTAGATAATATAGAAGAAGATATTTTTGGGAAATCATTTGTTTGTACAACAAATCCAATGAATTATATCTACACTGGATTAATTACCAGTCAAATTCCTACAGCGAAGATTATTTATTGTTATAGAAACCCTTTGGATAACATCAAAGAAATTTATAAAAAGAATCTGGATCGTAGACATACATACTCTTGTTCTATAGTTGAATCAGCAAAACTTTATATAGAAGTACATTCTTTAATGAAGGAATATCAAAAAAGTTTTAGTTCTAAAATATATTTTTTAAATTATGATAACCTCGTCACTAATAATGAAGAAGAAATAAAGCATCTTCTTAATTGGCTTGGATGGAGGAATGAGAGTAAATATATAGAGCCTAATCTAGATCCGACAACAATAAAAACAAAAAGGAATGTTGATTCATACAAAATAAACAAAAATGAAATATCTAGCTGGAGAAAATATCGAGATCTATTAAAACCAGCAATTCAGATATTTAATAGTAGCACAAAATTTAAACTCCTATTTAAGCAATATGTAGAAGAAATTGTTTAAGGGGTTTTGGCAATTAGAAATAATCAAACCTTTTAGAAAAATAAATTTAGAGCTCTAAAACAACAAAATAACGAAAATTAGTATAGAGACTAATATACATTTAAAGGATTAAATGAAAAGATTTTCCGGTTCCACTTACTCATTGAATTTAGTCATTCACTTTCGCTCTCAACTTGTAGAAGGTTTCTTCACAGCGACAGGTAACACCCTTAAAACCTTTTGGAAAAGATTGCATAAAAGTAGGAATTACCATCGTGACTGGATAACCACCTTTGATATGAAAGACAACCTCTTTCTTCTTTTCATCTACGAAATGCGGAGGAAAACTCATCAAACCTGTCCTCTATATTTCTTGAACTCCTCTATTGAACTTGTAACTATGCTCTTGTAATCATCAGGGAACCTTTGCTTCATGATTGCTGGAATTTCCAAGCAATCTGGATAAGGATTATGCAAATAAAAAACAACTTCCCTCTCTTTCTTTAAGACAATGTAATCAGATAGTCCCACTATATTTTTGTTGGTCATGCTGCGTCCTTCTCTCCAAAATCAGGAACCATCAAAACGTCTTCTATCTCTTCAGTAATAGTGAAGACGATATTTATTAGAATTTCACATCATTTTACCCAACGGCACTGAATAAGTTTTGACAGTCGCTTTAGCTTTTACACGTTTCGCTGATCGTCCATCAGGAAGAATCATGAAAGGAGTCTGTGTCCCCATCGCTTCATGAACACCCCGATTATATTCAGCCAAATCTGTTCCAAATTGAAAGCACACAAGAATACTAGAACTTGATGATGTTCCAGCTTCAGTTGAGTGATAGAAATCACTACCAAAAAGTATTCCCTTACCTATCTCATATTTATATTTACATTCTTTCCCAGAAAGATCCTTATAGAGAAGATGTAAAGCATCTTCTTGTTGATAAAGTGGAGTTAGTAAAGTAAAAGCATTATTTTTAAGGCTACCTGACCAATCACGATGAAAATTTTTCTCACTGGAAGATCTTTTTAAAAAGAAACCAGAATATAGGCGAAGCTGATTTTTACATTCAATAATACCCCTTTCCCTGAATAATTTATCAAGATCTAAAGACTGAAATCCTTTCAAAAACAGATTATAAGTATCCATATTATTAGATGATATCCATTCCATATCTCCTCCCCAATCAGGTTTAGTAGATGTGAATTTATCAGATGGAAATATATCTTTATTAGTATTCCAAATATAAGAATTCTTTATTATTTCTAATTCTTTAAATTTTTCTATATCAATCTCGATCTCAAGAACATTATCAGCATTAAATGTCTTATTTAGAAAAAATTTTCCCATATACTACTCTCCAAAAAAATTATTTAATCATTATACTGAAATAAATCTCGAAATTCAATCATTTGATAAAAAGAATGATTAAATTAGTTCAATAAAATGCATCAAACTCATTTAAAACTTTAGAGAAATTTCTAAATATGCTAAGTTAGGAATATAAATAAGGAAATTTATTGATTGGTATATTTGCTGCTTTAGGTGCCGCTTATGCAGGAACCTTTGCATCATTTCTTTTTAGAGAACAAACGAAATATTTTTCAGCTAGCCAGCTCAACTTAATAAAAAGTCTAATAGCTTTCTTGATATTTTTTCCTGCCTTATTTACTATTGATATATTTTCTAATTATAAAAATATAATTATTCTGATAATTAGCGGATTTCTAGGCATTGCGGTAGGAGATACATTTTTTTTAAGTGCTTTAAAAAGAATAGGCACAAGGAAAACATTAACCATTGAGGCTCTTTCTCCAATATTAGCCAATATCTTAGGATCTTTATTAATCAATGAAAGTATTAGCCTACAAGCATGGATAGGTACTGTTATCGTAACTTTATCCTTAATTGGTATTTCAATAGATAAGACAGTTGACGATGATTACGATCTAAGATTAAAAACGAAATATGGATTCTTATATGCAATTATATCGGTTTTATGTACTGTGCTTGCAGCTGTTTTAGCAAGGCTAGTATTATCTAATTCAGATTTAAATCCTTTACAGTCTTCAGAATTAAGATTATTTGGTTCACTAATTATCTTAATTCCTTTTGTAAGAATTGACTTTATAAAAATCAATAATAATGTACCGAAAAGAAGTAAAGTAAAGCTATTATTAGCTTCATTTTTAGGAACAAATATTGAACTGCTTTTGCAACAAACAGTATTTAAGTTCTTAACTGTTGGATTAGGATGGACCTTATTAAGTTGTGCTCCTGCAATATCTCTTTTATTTGCTAAAGCTGAGGGTGAAAAAATGAACATTGTCACTATTTTTCTAACATTTATGACAATATTTGGTGTATTGATTTCATTGAATGCATAAAATATTTTGCTTCCCAGTCGAAAATAAGATACTTTTTCGTTACTACAATATTTCTCACAACAAATTGCTGAGATAGATTGATATAGATGACTTCTTTCTAACAACACACAAAAATGCTAATTAGCAAGCAAGTTAAATAACTTTAGGATAAAGCGAACTATCTTTAATTTCGGGTAAATCTACACTAATTTTCTGATCTTTACAGATTCCAAGCATATTAAAAGAATGTAATTTACCAAATAGATTATTTTCATTTTTAAAGAAGTTATTTTTATTATAAAGAGGAATAACATGCCAGTATATTTTATAGTCTAAAGACCATATTAACTCAATCAATTCTTTTGATTTCTCAATATAATTCGAATCATTCTCTACATACAAAAAAGGTTTTGTTCTCTTTATTAAGTCAAAACCACCTTTAAGAACATCCACTTCCATTCCTTCAGCGTCTGTCTTTAAAAGTTTTAAACTTTGCAGATTATTAAATTTATTATCCAAAGTATCAACATTAGCTCGTAAGAAGTTTTTAGATTTTTCAGAAGATAGACTCATTGCCGCAAAATTACTTTTTTTGCTGTAATTAAGATTAGGATAATAAAACTCTTGATTCTGTTGATCTGACAAAGCAAAGTTAAAGCAAAAACAATTCGTTATTGAATTAATAGACATATTTGCGCAAAGATTTTGAAAGATTACATTTTGTGGTTCAAAGGCAAATACAGCACCTTGATTAACAGTTTTTGCTAAAGCAAGAGTATGACTTCCAATATTTGAACCAACTTCAATTACAACATCACTTGGACGCAAAATCTGTTTGCATATATCTATTTCTCCTTGCGACCATTCCCCATACTCTTTAATACTTTTCCCTATATATTGATCATTCTTGTTATGAACCATCCAACCATCTCTCATTTTGACTAGATCGTTGAAACCATCAAGAGAGATAAATTCTTTATTTTCAATATCCAAGAATCTTGTTAGGAAGTTTGCTAAATCATAGAAAATATATATCTTCTATGTCTTCTATAAAAAATATATCTTCTAATATTCGTGCAAATCAACATTCAAAAACAACATAAATTCAAATAATTTTTCCTGGTTCAAGGAAAATCTACCAACAACAGATTCTTTGAAACTACATGCAGCGAATAAACGGATCTCAAGGAATTACCAACTAATACTTAATACAACTCATACCACCCAACATTCCACCCAAAAAAACTGAACTGTATGCAACAGTATGGAAACTACTGAATCAATCTCTTTCGTTATATCTAGTCAGTGAATGGCATTTGAGTCCTTATCAAGCACCCTGAACCAAATTAGAAACGGAGAGGGAGGGATTCGAACCCTCGACAGAAGTTACCTCCTGTAACTCCTTAGCAGGGAGCCGCTTTCAACCACTCAGCCACCTCTCCATTACAAATACCTTATCAAGTCAACGATCGAAAAATTTAGATTGTTCTCCTCTACAAATTTTAAGTGACAATTCTAGGAAGTCGATTTCTAAAACTGCAGAGAACTTCCCATGGAATTGATCCAGACAAATCAGACCAATGCTGTGGAGAAAGAAAAACTGCACCATCAGTTCCAAGAAGTGTTAAAACTTGACCTGTTTTAATATCTGGTTTATCAGTTATGTCAAAAACCATTTGGTCCATAGCAATTGCACCTACTTGAGGAACCAAAACTCCATCTATCGAAGCAGAAATTTTTCCAGAAAGTGTTTTGCTTACGCCATCTGCATAGCCAATAGCAACTACTGCAAGCTTACTTTTTCTTTGAGTTTTAAAAAAATGTCCATATCCCACTCCTATCCCTTTCTCAACATCTCTAACCAAAGTAACTCGAGCTTTAACTTTCAAGGCTGGGTTAAGGTTCAAGTCAGACTCGAAATCATTTGTGGGAAAGTAACCGTACAAGCTAAGTCCTACTCGAACCATGTCAAAATGAAGACAACTATCAGATAGTGTTCCCGCTGAATTTGCTAGGTGTCTACATAAAAACTCTTTTCTTTTGCCTAAACCCTTTACAACCTTTTCAAATCTATTTAATTGAATCCGAGTAAAACTGAGTTTATTATTATTTTCTAGATCTTTATCCGCAATTGCTAAATGACTATATATACCTTTTAAAGATATATTTTCTAAGCAATCAATTCTAGAAATTAATTCTTCTACTTCATTGCAATCACAGCCAAGTCTTGTCATACCTGTGTCAACTTTTAAGTGAATAATAAATTTTTTTTGATTATTTTCAGCGATATTATTACAAATTATTGCCTCGCGAATTCCACTAATCGTAGGAATAAGATTCCAGCAAAAGGAGGAATAAAGTTCTTCTGCATTTATTAGATTCCCAAGAATTAATATCTGACACGTCAAACCAGCATTTCTTAATTGAATCCCCTCTTCTAAAGTTGCTACTCCAAGGCTATCAGCGCCTCCAATCAAAGCAGCCTTCGCGACAGTCTCTGAGCCATGTCCATAGCCATCAGCTTTGACAACTGCCATTAATAAGCAATCTTTGCCAATAAAATTTTTCAAGACTCTTGAATTATTTTCTATCGCTTTCGAATCCACTTCAACCCATGCGCGACTTCGAGGGTCAGGTCTCATTACATTTTGAGTTGTCCCATCAAAAGTGACAAGTTTTTGACTTCTATTGATCTTTGACATACTCAGCATGCAATCAATGTAATAAGGGAAACTGCAACAAGGCCGTAATACCACTAGCATGCCGCTTAAATAGCTTGCTTGCATGGGTCAAGTTCTTGTTTTGAATGCGTCCTATGAGCCATTGAACATCACTTCATGGCGACGCGCGACTGTTTTAATGCTTAAAGGTAAGGCTGAAAGTCTTGAAGAAGATGCTGCTCACAATATTAGACAAGATGTTAAAGCTCCTACCGTAATAAGATTAAGACAATTTATTAGAGTTCCATATCGTGATATTCCTCTTTCTAGAAAAAATATATTTCAAAGAGATGATAACTGCTGTCAATATTGTGGTCAGAAAAATAAAAAACTTTCAATTGATCATGTATTACCCCGTAGTAGAGGTGGAATGGACAATTGGGAGAATGTTATTACTGCATGTCTGAGATGCAACGTAATGAAAGGTAATCGAACTCCTGAAGAGGCAAAGATGCCATTAAAAACAAAACCTTATAAACCTTTAAATAATATGAGTTTTGAAACTACAAAACAAATTCACTCTGGTCGCCATAAAGAATGGAGTAAATATGTAATTGGATGGGCAGCTTAGTTTCTTTTACTCTTCAGATTGATTACTGAGCTCTTCCATTTGCCTTTTTTGTTCTTCTGCAACACAGGCTCCAATAACATCTTCTAATTGACCTGCTAGAACTTGTTCAAGGGGAAAATTAATTCCCAATCGATGATCAGTGGTTCGATTATCTTTGTAATTATAGGTCCTTATTTTTTCACTTCTATCACCTGTTCCAACCTGAGACAATCGAGCAGATCTCTCTTTTGCATTAGCCTCAGCTATTTCAAGTTCTAATAATTTAGCTCTTAAAATCTCCATAGCTCTTTCTCTATTTTGTAATTGAGAACGTTCCTGTGTGCAAAAAACTCTTATTCCTGAGGGTTTATGAAATAAATCAATAGCTGTTTCTACTTTATTTACATTTTGACCACCAGCCCCACCAGACCTTGCTGTACTAATTTCTAAGTCAGTAGATTCTATTTTTACCTCTACTGGATCAGCTTCTGGCATAACAGCAACAGTTGCCGTGGAAGTATGAACACGCCCTTGTGATTCAGTTGAAGGAACTCTTTGAACTCTATGAACTCCTGCTTCAAATTTTAATTGACTAAAAACAGACTCGCCTTTTACTGAGATAATCATTTCTCGAAAACCGCCCATATCAGCTTCTGTTGAACTAATAGGTTTTACATTCCAACCTAATTTTTGTCCATATCTCTCATACATTCTTGCTAGATCACCAGCCCATAAACAAGCTTCATTTCCTCCTGCTCCAGCTCTTATTTCAAGCATCACACTTCTTTCATCTCTAGGGTCTTTGGGTAAAAGAGCCAAAGTCAATTTTTGAATTAATTCATTTTTTGAAAGTTCAAGATTTTGGAGCTCTTCTCTAGCCAAAAGTTCCATTTCTTTGTCATCTCTGCTCTCTTTTACTAAACCTTTAGCTTCTAAGCATTCTCTTTCTATTATTTGGAGTTTCATATAATCATTAACCAAAGGTTCTAAACGAGACCTCTCTCTAGCAATTTTCTCTAATTGCTTAGGATCTGATGCAACATCAGGATCTGCAAGTTGCAACTCTAAATTTTGAAAACTACTTTTAGCTGTTTCTAGACGTTTTATAAGGGTTGAAGAATCCATTCTTTGTATGCCCTACTTACATCAACGACTATCAACTTTCCTTTTTTTCTTTTGAAGATTTATCTTTTACTTCATTCGAGTCTGATGAAGCCATACCGTATTTACGCATAAATCTATCTACCCTACCTTCCGTATCTAAAATCTTCTGGGTTCCTGTGAAGAAAGGATGATTTCCACTCCATACATCAACCTGTATTTCCGGTTGTGTAGAGCCTGTTGTCATCACAACTTCACCATTACAAATAACTTTTGCCTCTGGATACCAAGTTGGATGTATATCTGATTTAGGCATGATAAAAAAAGCAGTATAGAAAGTAAAAAGTGAAATTATCTCTTTGAGAATTGTGGAGCTTTACGAGCTTTTTTGAGACCATATTTACGTCTCTCTTTAGCTCTGGGATCACGACTAAGATGACCCTCTACTTTAAGAGGCTTACGGTTATCAAGAGATAGGTCACATAAAGCTCTAGCAGCTCCCTGCTTTATTGCATCAGACTGACCAGTCAATCCACCGCCATGAACGTTAACTAGAACATCATAAGATTCACTCAAGCCTAAGGTTTTCAGAGGAGCTTTAACAGCAGATATATATGCAGGATTGAAATTCAAATAATGATCACCAGGCCGACCATTGATAACTATTTCACCTTTTCCAGGGGTTAACCTTACTCTCGCAATTGATGTCTTACGTCTACCAGTTCCCCAGTAAACTACTTGGTTTGTGGAACTAGTCATTTCGAAACAGAATCAGAATTTAGAGTGAGAATTTTTGGTTCTTGGGCTGAATGAGGGTGTTCAGATCCTTTGTAGACTTTAAGTTTAGTAAATAATTGCCTTCCTAACCTAGTGTGAGGCAACATTCCTTTGATTGCCTTTTCAACAATCCTCTCTGGAATTCTAGATTGAAGAGCCTTAAAGGTTTCAACTTTCATTCCTCCGGGACGTCCAGAGTGCCTGCGATAAAGTTTTTGATCAGATTTCTTGCCAGTTACTTTGATTTTTTCTGCATTTACAACAATAACAAAATCACCTGTATCTAAGTGAGGGGTAAAATTTGGTTTTGTCTTACCCCTAAGGACACTCGCAACCTCAGTTGCTAATCGACCTAAAGTTTGATTCTCTGCGTCAACCAGAAACCATTGACGATCTATGGAATCCAGAGACGGAACGGATGTCTTGTTCATTTTTCCTGAACACCTTTAACACTGAATTAGCATTATCGTTTTAATAATGCTGTTTAAGGAAGTTATCAAGTCAAATAATTGATCTGATTCTTCGGAAAGTTGATTCTACACTTTAATGGCTGAAAACTGACCTTTTTGTTGGCATAAAATTTAAATTGCTGATTTAAGAAATTTCCATTTTTTTATTTAGTAATAATTTATATTTTGTGAATCTTTTGAAGAATCAAATATTGGGAGAGAAAAATTAGGAAAAGTGTCAAAACTTTTCTCTTTTGAAAAGATTTTGTCCTCATAACCAACTCTAATTAAGCAAAGGCCATGTGGCGGAGCAGCCTCCTTAACTTCAGAACGCAAACCGTTTCTCCACCTGTATTTAAATTTTTCAAGAGAAAGTCGTTTTTCCCCTACAGCAACCAATTGTCCAATTAAGAGTCTTACCATTCCATATAAAAAGCCACTAGCTTGTATTTCAACTGTGACTATGTCCCCATCACGGCAAATAGAAACATCTTGCACTGTGGTAAATGAATTAGCCCTATTACTACCTGCTTTTTGAAAAGCTGAAAAATCATGTAAACCTAATAAATCATTTAAAGCCTGATTCATTAAATCGACATCTAATCTAAATCTATATTTAAACCAACTGATGTTTTGAAGAAAGAGATTTGGAAAGGATCCATTGAAAATAGTATATCTATATCTTCTATACTTTGCCGAATAGCAAGCGTGCCAATTCTCCGACACCCTTACTGCTTCAAGAACTTTAATTGATGATGGAAGCCTTCCATTTAGTGCTGACGGCCATTTATGAATAGGGATTGGACCAGCACAATCAAAATGAGCAACTTGTCCAGAAGCATGAACACCCGCATCAGTTCTGCCTGCTGCTATTAATTTGACTGGTCTAATAGGATCAAGCTCTGAAACTTTCTCTTCTAAGGTTCCTTGAACAGTTACTGAATCTTTTTGATTTTGCCAACCTCTAAAACCTGAGCCATTATATTGAATAACTAGAGCAATTCTATTAGTCAAATTAAAACTAAAACGTCAGATCAGTAAACAAATTAGAAAATATTTAATTACTATTTATTTGGAATTAATGACCTATACAAGCTCAACAATAGCCATTTCAGAATTATCTCCACGCCTTGGTGTAGTTCTCACAATTCTAGTGTAACCCCCTTGGCGATCACCATAACGCTCTTGAGCCTTTTCAAAAAGTGCGTGCACCAATTGCTTATCGTATACATAACCAATAGCTCTTCTTCTTGACGAAAGGCTGCCATCCTTAGCCAAGGTAATCATTCTTTCAGTTTCATCTCTCAAAGCTTTTGCTCTTGCTTTGGTTGTAGTGACTCTACCTTCACGAATTAGTTGAGTAGTTAATCCTCTTAAAAGTGCCTTCCTTTGATCAGCAGGGCGACTCAATTGTGGAATTCGACGTTGATGACGCATTTGATTAGCTTTGAAACGTAGTAGGAATAAAACTGAAATTCATGCAGAAGTTCTGCTTTGAGGAATAGAAATTCCAATTCTCTCTAGAGCTTCAATAACTTCATCTGCAGATTTAGAACCGAAGTTCTTAATTTCCAACAAATCCTCATAACTGAAACCCATCAAATCAGAAACAGAGTTCACTTGGGCACGTTTTAGGCAATTGTAAGCTCGTACAGACAAGTTTAGCTCTTCAAGGGGTATTTGGGCCTCCGCAGCAGGTTCTGGCTCCTCGGGTATCTCTTCTACCATTGAGACAGTTGCAAGAGGCTGAAAAAGTTCGATTAATTGATTTGCAGCTTCCGCCAATGCATCATCAGGGGAGGTAGATCCATCAGTAACAAGCTCCATTTTCAATCTTTCTCTAGTAGAACCTCCCTCAGCCACGGCAGTTTCATCAATAGTAAAATTAACTCTATTTATAGGCATAAAGACAGCATCAATTTGAAGCAAATCAATTGCGCTTGTCTCTTCATTTCTTCTATCAACAGGTCGATATCCAACACCTCTTTCTACATGTAATTCCAATTCAAGATTGTGACCCTCATGGACTGTTGCTATTGGACGATCACCATCAACAACTTCAACTTGAGATGAAAACTGAATATCCCTCGCTTTAACTTCAGCAGGACCTGTGACAACAATCCTTCCTATTTCGAGTTCTTGACTGCGACTATCAACTGAAATTTGTTTGCAATTAAGAAGAATGTCTAAAACATCCTCTCTTACGCCAGGGATGGTTGCATACTCATGATTTACACCTGCAATCCTGACGGCAGTAACTGCGCTGCCTTCGAGACCACCCATTAATACTCTGCGTAGAGAATTACCCAAAGTTGTTGCTTGACCTCTTTCAAGAGGTCCAATTAGGAAGACGCCTGTTTGGGAACGATCATTAGAAACTTGATGGTCGATCCTGTCAATCTGGTATTGCAACACGGTCTAATGCGATGTGGAAAAAAAAGAAAAGTTCACTTAAGTGAATAGAATTTAAACGCGTCTGCGTTTAGGTCTCCTACAACCGTTATGTGGGAGAGGAGTGACATCTCTGATCAAAGTAATTTCAAGACCGGCTACTTGCAATGCACGTATTGCGGTTTCACGACCTGAGCCTGGGCCTCTTACAAGCACTTCTATTTGTCGCATTCCTTGCTCTAAAGCCCTACGGGCTGCAACTTCAGCAGCGGTTTGAGCAGCGAAAGGAGTACCTTTTCGAGCGCCTTTAAATCCGCTTGCTCCTGCTGATGACCAGGAGATGACTTCACCAGAAGTGTCAGTAATTGAGACAATGGTGTTATTGAAGGTACTTTGAATGTGCACAACTCCATTTGGAACATTGCGCTTTGACTTCTTAGAACCGGATTTCTTTGAGGTTGTAGCCATTTGGCTGTGCCTTATTTAAAAAAGATTTAGTAAATTAACAAGTGGTGACAGGAGACTAAGAAATTATTTCTTTCTTCC
The DNA here is from genome assembly GCA_003216715.1 of Prochlorococcus sp. AG-402-L09. Classification (GTDB taxonomy): domain Bacteria; phylum Cyanobacteriota; class Cyanobacteriia; order PCC-6307; family Cyanobiaceae; genus Prochlorococcus_B. Next base: position 12,255 of record QCIK01000004.1, read on the forward strand.
TGCAACAGTTTTCCTAGCTCCTCTCCGAGTACGAGCATTAGTCCTAGTTCTCTGTCCACGAACAGGAAGACTCATTCTATGCCTTCGTCCACGAATACATCCTATATCTTGAAGTCGTTTCAGCGCCATTCCTTCTTGGCGCCTCAAGTCTCCTTCAAGAGTGAATTCTTCAGTAACAGCTCTAAGCTTCTGAATATCACTATCATTTAAATCCTTTACACGAATATCAGGATTAACTCCTGATTTTTCGAGGATTTTCTGGGCTCTGGTTAAGCCGATGCCATAGATGTATGTAAGAGCAACTTCTACCCGCTTTTCGCGAGGTATGTCGATGCCTGAAATACGTGCCACTTAGGAACAAAATCGAAGAGGACAATTAAAATCATCAAATTTTAATGATGACCTTTGCTTAAGAAGCAAACGAGAAGAAAATAATCGTTCATGGTTTCTTAAGAAGTCAGGAATCAACCCTGACGCTGTTTGTTTCGAGGCCTTTTCTTGTTGATCACATAGATCCGGCCTCTGCGCCTCACGATTTGATCGTCAGGACTAATTTTTTTGACTGAGGATCTAACCTTCATTGGGCGAGACTCTCCTATTTCCAAACTACAACCTTACTACATCATCCGCCTAAAGCTTTCTCAATAGATGAAAAAACAACATCTATGTCAGCATTACCTTCTATCTCCTCAAGAATTCCTTGCTTGTTATACAAATCTATAAGAGGAGAAGTTTTTTCTCTGTAGATTTGAAGTCTATTGGCTATGACTTGTTCATTATCATCCTGCCTTCCTCTTCCTAAAAGTCTTTTAATTAAATAATCGTCGGCAATTTTTATTAGGACCACACGTTCTAAGGGTTGATTGATTTTTTCTAAAAGAATTTTCAGAGAATTAGCTTGATTGACGTTACGAGGGAAACCATCAAGCAACCAACCATCATTGGTATTTAGCAATCTTCCCTCAACAATTGATAAAACTAATTCATCACTCACTAATTCTCCTTTATTCATAATCTCAGCAGCTTTAAGTCCCAAAACAGACCCAGAAGAGACCTCATCCCTGAGCAAATCTCCAGTTGAAAGATGACTTAATCCGTACTTGTTACAAAAAAGATTTGCTTGAGTGCCTTTACCTGCGCCAGGAGGACCAAGGAATAATAGTTTCTTTTTCATTTAAAAATCATAGTAAAGATTTTATTGACGCACTAATCCTTCATATCTTTGAGATATCACATACGTCTGAACTTGTTTTGATGTATCTATTGCTACTCCTACCAAAATCAGTAATGAAGTGGCCCCAAGCCCTTGAAAAGTTTGAACATTGGTTGCTCTCTCTACTGCAGCAGGAACAATGGCTACTGAGCCAAGAAATAATCCTCCAAGCAAAGTAAGACGGTTTTGAACACCTGAGAGATAATTAGAAGTAGGCCCTCCTGGTCTCACGCCTGGAATTGCTACACCACCTTTTTTTAAATTTGACGCAATATCTATCGGATTAATTGTTAAGGAAGCATAAAAATAAGCGAATCCCAAAATCAATGCAAAAAAGGTTAACGCATATGGCCATGGATTAGAAGAACCTGGATTAAGAGAACTAGCAGCCTTGATAAGTAAGGGGTTTTGCGTAAAATTTGCAATTGTTATTGGCAGAAAAATCAGAGCGGAGGCAAAAATTATTGGCATAACACCTCCCGCATTCAACTTAAGAGGAAGATAACTTTGTCTGCTTGGCAAAAGTGCTGTTCCTCCCATTTGACTTTTTGCACTTACGATTGGAATTCTCCTAGCACCTTCTTGAACAAAAATAATGCCTACTATTGTAATTAAAAAAACTATCAAAAGAATTATTATTCCAAGAACATCTGCTCGATCACCAGTCTGAGCTTTTTCAATAGTTGAGCTTAGTGCCTTAGGCAAAGTTGCAACAATATTCAAGAAAATAACTAAAGAAGCTCCTTGGCCAATTCCTTTTTCAGTAATGATCTCACTCAGCCACATAACTATCATCGATCCAGTAACTAAAGCCAGAGATGTTTGAATAACAAACTCAGTTTCACCAAGGCCTTCGACTGAATATTGCCTAAGAATTAGAGCAAAAACTGTACTTTGGACTAATCCCCACCCTAAAGCGACATATCTAGTAATTTGAGCAATCTTCCTTCTTCCTGCCTCCCCCTCATTTTTCTGCAGATCTTCTAATTGAGGTAAAGATGCAGTGAGCAACTGTATAATTATAGATGCATTAATGAATGGCAATATACCTAAGGCAAAAATACCCAAAGTTGAAATACCACCACCTGTAAAAATATCAAGAAATCCAATCAGTTGTCCGCCTTGGTCAATAAAAGTTTTAAAAGCCTCCCTATCTATTCCAGGCATAGGAATGTAAATTCCTAATCGAACAATTAATAATAAACCTAAGGTAGTGAAAACTCTTGCCCTTAGCTCCTCATTACTTAAAAGCTGGGTAATTACTTCACCTGCACTTGGATTCCGACCACGACTAATTAACATTGAATTATAAAAATTTATTGAATGTTAAAGTACAAAATTAAATTTTTAATGAAAAAGAAATTAGGTGTATAGCTCACATGTTCCTCCAGCATCTTCAATTTTCTTTTTGGCCGACGTTGTAAACGCTGAAGCTTGAACAGTCAATTTCACTTCTAATGTACCGTTACCAAGTATCTTGAGAGGATTTTTTGGCTTTGTCAAAATACCTTCCTTCACCAACAAGTCAAGATCAACAACAGTTCCGGCTTTCAATTTATTCAAACTGGAAACGTTGAGAACAGTAAAATTTTTCTGATTAACTATTGGGAAATGTTTTAATTTTGGAACTCGCCTGTATAGAGGCATTTGACCACCCTCAAAGCCTGGTCGAGTAGGTCTCCCAGATCGGGATTTTTGCCCCCTCATGCCAAACCCGCAACTAGCTCCTTGGCCAGCAGCAATACCTCGACCTTTACGCATTTTCTTACGTCTAGATCCTTTGTTTGATTGAAGGGATTCCAATTTAATAGTCATGATTTTAAGAATAAATCTGCTCAAGTGAAATACCACGCTCTTTTGCTGTGGCTTTATGAGTTCGCAACTCACTTAATGCAACCATTGCAGCACGAGCGTTATTAAGAGGAGTTTTACTACCTAATCTCTTAGCAAGTACATTTTTTATTCCAGCCAACTCTAAAACAGTACGAATTGAACCTCCTGCAATTACACCTGTACCAGGCGCTGCAGGACGTATTAACACACTTGCTGCTCCATCTCTGCCATTAGAGAGAGTTGGAATAGAGTTGGACCGCGTTAAAGGGACACGAACTAAATGTTTTTTTCCATCAGCGACACCTTTACGAACAGCTCCAATAACATCTCCTGCTTTTCCTACCCCAACACCAACTTGCCCTTTTTCATTTCCTACTACAACTATGGCCCTAAAACTCATTTTCTTTCCCCCTTTAACTGTTTTGGAGACCCTTCTAATTTGGACAACCCGTTCTTGCCATTCAGAGTCCCTGTCTTGACCTCTTCTATCTCTCCTCCCTCCGCGTTTTTCACCTCTATTGCGTCGGTTTTGGTTTTCCTGCCTGCCATCTGCAGCGGGAGGTGCATCTGATGATCCAGAAGTTCTTTTATTTTGGGACTGGTTTTTAGAGTCTGTCATTATTAAAGCAATAATTAAAAGTTCAAGCCTGCCACTCTGGCAGCTTCGGCTAGAGCTTTAACCCTGCCATGATAGATGTTCCCACCTCTGTCAAAGATAACTTGTTTGATGCCTTTTGATAAAGCTTTTTTTGCAACAAGCTCTCCTACTGCTGTAGAGGCATCGCAGCTACCAGCATTAGCTGTTAAAGAAGCTTTTAAGTCTTTATCAAGGGTTGATGCAGCACATATAGTGTTTTGTGCATCATCATCTATTATCTGAGCATAGATGTGGTTATTAGAACGAAAAACAGCAAGTCTTGGTCGAGCTTCTGTTCCGCTTAAGTTTCTTCTCAAGCGTTTATGTCGTTTTTGGGTCTGTTGTTTTCTAGAAAGTTTTGACATGGCTTAAAAAATTTTAAAAGACAAATAAGCAAAATTAAGTTTTGCCAGACTTACCAGCTTTTCTAATGATTTGTTCTCCTTCGTATTTAATTCCTTTGCCTTTATAAGGTTCTGGAGGTCTAATTGCTCTTATTTTTGCAGCTTCATTGCCAACTACTTCTTTATCAGGTCCAGTTACAATCACATTTGTATTATTTTCAACTTTAAAAGTTATACCTTCTGGTGGAACTACCTCAACAGGATGACTATAACCAGCACTAACAACAAGAGTTTTTCCCTTTAATTGGGCTCTTGAACCAACGCCTACAATCTCAAGTTTTTTTGTAAAGCCATTACTTACGCCCTCAACCATATTTGCAACCAGTGATCTACAGAGTCCATGCATTTCCCTAGACTGTCTCTTTTCATTTATGGGTTTAACAATAATTGTGTTGTCATTCTTGCTAAGGCTTACTCCATCAGGAAGAGTTCGTTTCAGTTCCCCTTTAGGACCTTTCACAGTGATGGAAAGTCCTTCGAGTTTTACATCTACCTTTTCAGGAAGGGAGATTGGTTTTTTTCCAGTACGAGACATAATAAATACCTAATCAATCAACATACGTAGCAGAGGACTTCTCCTCCAACTCCTTGCTTGCGAGCATCACGATCACTCATGACTCCCTTAGAGGTAGAGATTATTGCAACTCCAAGGCCTCCTAAAACTTTTGGTAATCCTCGAGTATTTTTATAAATCCTCAATCCTGGTTTACTCACTCGCTGCATTGAACGAATAATGGGTGAGCGATGCTTACCAGTATATTTCAATCCAAGAATGAGCTGCTTTCGAAAGCCCTCTCCTTCTTCATTGATTTCTGCGATAAAACCCTCTCGCTGAAGAACCTTAGCGATACTAAGAGACATTCTTGAAGCAGGGACTTTAGTTTTTTCATGACGCTTTTCACTTGCATTTCTTATGCGAGTGAGCATGTCTGAAATTGGATCGTGGTTGGCCATAGTATTTAGCTAATCAAACTCATTTTTTACGGAAGGGCATTCCCATTTCACTAAGAAGAGCCTTACCTTGTTCATCAGAAGAGGCACTGGTCACAATTGTGATATCCATGCCTCTAATGGTGTCGACTTTGTCAAAAGTGATCTCAGGGAAAATAAGTTGCTCTTTGACTCCAATGGTGTAATTTCCTCGGCCATCAAAGCTTTTTGGACTCACACCACGAAAATCTCTGATTCTTGGAAGTGCCAAATTAATGAACCTTTCCAAAAATGCGTACATGCGATCGCCTCTAAGTGTGACTGAGCAACCTATGGGCATTCCTTGTCGGATCTTAAAGGTAGCAATTGCTTTCTTGGCTCTTGTAACAAGAGCTTTTTGCCCAGAAATTGTTGCCATCTCAGCTAGAGAAGCTTCTAAAGCTTTTGAATTCGATGCGGCTTCACCAAGACCTCTGTTTAAAGTGACTTTCTGCACCTTAGGAACTTGATGAACATTTTTTAAACCAAGATCTTTTAAAAGCTTTGGTCTAATTGTCTCTCGATAGCGGGTTTTTAGTGACATGGCTGAAAAAAAGTTGATTCTGGTCTTGGTCAGAATTCAATTAGGAAAGAAAGTCTGCTTGAGTTAATTCAGACAAAGGAAAAGTGAATTAATTAATCAATTAATTCTCCTGTCTTCTTTAATCGTCGTTTCTTTGATCCATCTTTATCTACAAAAATCTCGACCTTACTAGCAACTTTTTCCTTAGTGGAGTAGATCATTACATTTGAGGCATGTAAAGAAGTTTCTTTAGTCTCTATTCGACCAGTTTCTCCTTCTTGAGATGGTTTTACATGCTTTGTTCTTTGATTAATTCCTTGAACTACAACTCTATTTTCATAGGGAAGTGTTTGAAGGACTTCACCAGTTTTACCCTTGTCCTTTCCAGAAATAATCTGAACTGTATCCCCTTTACGGATCTTCATTTTGATCCGGTCAGAAGAAGCTTTGGTTTTGTTAATTGCTGGCATGATTAAATAACCTCCGGAGCCAAGGAGACAATTTTAGTGAAATTGCGCTCTCTTAATTCTCTTGCTACGGGACCAAATACCCTAGTCCCTCTTGGGTTTTGATCATCATTAATAAGAACTGCAGCGTTGTCATCAAAGCGAATTGAATTTCCAGTCTCTCTTCGCATTGTTGCTCTAGTACGAACAACAACAGCTTTCACCACATCCGATTTTTTGACTCCCATATTCGGCATCGCATCTTTAACAGAAGCAACGATCACATCGCCTACGTGGGCATAACGGCGATTGGATCCCAAGACCCTTATACATTGCAAACGCTTAGCACCACTATTATCTGCAACGGTTAGGAAGGTTTCTTGCTGAATCATTGTGCAGCCTCCTTAGATTTCATACCCTGAACGAGAACATCTGTAACCGTCCATCGTTTATGAGCGCTCATAGGAGGAGACTCTTTAATACGAACTCTATCTCCGACTTTGCAATGGTTTTCTGCATCATGAGCTTTATATCTAGTCGTACGACTAATAATTTTCTGGTAGATAGGATGTGGAAATCTATTTTCCACAGCCACAACTACTGTTTTTTGCATTTTGTCACTGACAACAGTGCCGACCATTTCCTTAAGTGCCATAACTAAAAAATCAAGATGATGTGTTTGAGCGGCTTCGCTCGTTAGAAACCGTTAGAAGTTGAGCCAATTCGATTCGTGCCTCTTTGAAACGGTGAGTTTTAGCAAGCTGTCTAGTAGCTTGCTTAAAACGAAGATCAAAAAGTTCTTTACGAAGATTTCCAATCTTTTCTGATATCTCGGAATCAGAGAGATTCCGTACATCTTTTGTAGTTGTTTTACTCATAGTTATGACTCCGAATTATCTGCTGTAACTGGTGTTTTAGCAGGTTTATAATTTCCCTTATTGAGATCTTCCTCTAGGGAAATAAATTTTGTTTTTACTGGCAACTTGTATTGAGCAAGACGCATTGCCTCTTTTGCAATTTTCTCGGTAATTTCTTCTCCACCCATTTCAAACAAAATTCGACCAGGCTTGACAACTGCAACCCAAAATTCTGGGTTACCTTTACCAGATCCCATTCTTGTCTCGGCAGGCCTCATAGTTACAGGCTTATCAGGGAAAATACGAATCCAAATTTGTCCTCCCCTTTTTACATAACGAGTCATGGCACGTCGACTTGCCTCGATTTGTCTTGAGGTAACCCAACCACAATCTTGAGCTTGCAATGCAAACTGACCAAAAGAGATTTTGTTTCCTCTGGTAGCAACGCCGCGCATACGGCCTCTCTGTTGTTTGCGAAATTTGGTTCTTTTGGGACTAAGCATGATTAAAACTCCTTATTTAGCTTCATTGGAACGATCCTCAAATTGTTGAGGTCTTCGATTACCCCTATTGCGTCTAGGAGAAGAACCAACAGGTAATGGCTGTTCTTCCTTAGGAAGAACTTCACCTTTGAAAACCCATACTTTGATTCCTAAAACGCCATAGGTTGTAGTCGCTACTTTGGTTGCATAGTCAATTTCTGCTCTCAAAGTGTGGAGAGGAACTCTTCCTTCACGTGTCCATTCAGAACGTGCGATTTCAGCGCCATTCAACCTTCCGCCTACTTGTATCTTAAGACCTAAGACACCCGCTCTTTGTGCTCTTTGAACAGCCATTCGAATAGTTCGTCTAAAGGCAACACGCTTTTCTAGTTGCTGAGCAATATATTCAGCTAGAAGATAAGCATCTGCATCAACTTTTTCTACTTCGACAACATTGATACGTACTTGTCTATTTCTATCACCGATTGTTTTTTGAATACCCGATCTGAGTTCTTCAATACCACTTCCTTGCCTACCGACTATCACTCCTGGTCGAGCAGTTTTTAATTCAACCTCAAGTTGATCTGCTTTTCGAGCAATCAAGACATCACTTATACCCGCTGCTACATACTTTTTCTTGATGAAAGTACGGATCCGATCATCTTCTTGGAGTAGTAAAGGATAAGTTTTACTTGGTGCGTACCATTTAGAACGATGCTCTTGAGTGATACCGAGCCTAATTCCAGTGGGGTGAATTTTATGTCCCATCAGTCCGAGTCCTCAGAATTGGTTGATTGAGTGGCCGAAACAGCAATGCTGATGTGGCATGTCTGCTTTTTAATTGCAAATGCTCTGCCTTGAGCTCTAGGTCTATAGCGTTTCATTGGTGGGCCCATATCAGCGGTAGCAGTGCTAATCACCAATGAAGAAGGTTCAAGACCAAGATTGTTTTCTGCATTCGCAACAGCTGATCGCAATACTTTTGTTATTGGCTCAGTTGATCGATAAGGCATGAATTCAAGCATGATCAAAGCATCCCTGTAAGTTCTTCCTCTTATTTGATCAAGAACTCGTCGTACTTTTGAAGCAGATCCGCGAATATAACGCCCATGGGCTTGGGCTGTCGTTTTGGTAGATGAAGTAGTCATGATTAGCGTGCTCCTTTTTTATCTCTGATGTGACCTCTGTAGGTTCGAGTTGGTGCAAACTCTCCTAACTTGTGTCCAACCATTTGCTCAGTTATGAAAACAGGTATGTGACTCTTTCCATTGTGAACAGCAATTGTATGGCCAATCATCATAGGCAGAATTGTTGAGGCTCTAGACCATGTTTTGATGACAGCTTTATCGTCATTAGAGTTTTGCTTCTCGATTTTACGAAGCAGACTATCTGAGATAAATGGCCCTTTTTTTAGTGAACGTCCCATAACGGTTTAAAAGAATTGGTAAAGAAAGATAGAAATCATGAATCGCGACCTCCTCTACTACGTTTAGATACCTTGCGTCGTTTTCGAAGAACGTACTTATTACTGGGCTTATTCTTCTTCCTGGTTTTCAAACCAAGCGCGGCTTTACCCCAAGGTGTTACAGGACCAGCACGTCCAACTGGTGCCTTACCCTCGCCCCCTCCATGTGGGTGATCACATGGATTCATAACACTTCCTCTAACTTGAGGTCGTCTACCTAGCCATCTTCTTCTTCCAGCTTTACCAAGGCTTGTGTTTCTAATTTCTGAATTTCCAACCTCTCCAAGTGTGGCGTAGCACTCTTTTCTAACTAAACGGACTTCAGTTGAGGGTAATTTCAACGCAACATAATCACCTTCTTTAGCCATAACTTGAGCGCTAGCTCCAGCTGTACGGACCATTTGTCCTCCCCGACCTGGATACAGTTCAACACAATGAACACTGGAACCTAAAGGCATTGAGGAAAGTGGTAAAGCATTACCAGTTTCGATTGGTGCATCTGGGCCTGAAATAACTTCCTGCCCGACTGTTATGTCCGCAGGTGCAAGTATGTATCTCTTTTCACCATCTGAGTAAAAGAGCAAAGCAAGTCTTGCATTCCGATGTGGGTCATAGTGTATTGCCGCAACTTTGGCCGAAACACCATGCTTATTCCGACGAAAATCAACAATCCTATATAGCCTTTTATGCCCTCCTCCTCTATGACGACAAGTAATTACCCCTCTATTATTACGTCCTTTCTTTCGATGTTTAGATACGACAAGTGAGCGTTCAGGTTTATTGGATGTAACTTCACTAAAGTCAGTTACTACTCTTGTACGAGTACCAGGTGTGTAAGGTTTGAAACTTCTTATAGCCATTGTCTTAAGCCTCCTCTGATTCTGGGAACAACTGTATTGAGTTGCCTTCTGCTAGACGAACCACAGCCTTCTTCACTTGAGGTCTCTTTCCAGAAAACCTACCAACTCTTCTGCTTTTTCTTGGGGGATTCATTGTGCTAATTCCAAGAACCTTGACATCAAACATCTTTTCCACAGCAGCTTTTATGTCAGGTTTAGCTGCTCTTGGATCGACTTCAAAAGTGTACTGATTTAGGTCTAAAGCTTTTGTAGCCTTCTCAGTTATCAAAGGACGCTTAATCACATCAGTTAGTCGTTGATCAAAAAATTTAGTCATTACCGTAGACCTCCTTAATGGTTGATAATGCGTCTTCGCCTATAACCAATGAATTGGCATTGAGAAGGTCAAACACATTTAATTGATCGGCAGAGATAAGCTTTATTTTCTCTAAGTTTCTGATTGAGCGCTTTATAATTTCAGATGGTTTATTGAGAATAATAAGAATTTTCCCATCAGAATCAATTCCTATTCGTTTGAGCAAAGCAATAATTTCACTTGTTTTAGGAACTTCAAGCTTTGAACCGAAGTCTTTAATTACTTTTGAGTCTGAGATTCTACTCATTAGAGCAGTACGTAGAGCTAGCCTTCGTTCCTTCCTATTCATTTCCAAGTTATATTTGCGAGGCTTAGGGCCAAATATAATTCCACCTCCTGGTCGGAGAGGAGTTCTAATTGAGCCTTGTCTGGCTCTACCAGTCCCCTTCTGCTTGTAAGGTTTTCGCCCGCCTCCTTGAACCTCAGACCTGGTCAGAGTACTTGCAGTCCCTTGACGACTGTGTGCCTGTTGACGCAAAACAGCACGATGTAATAAATCTGCTGCCGAAGATTCCTTGGCAGTTTGTAAATCAATGGATGATTCTCCAGCCTCTTTGCCTTGCCAATCAAGAACAGTACAGTTAGCCATCATTTACCTCCTTGCTGGGTAGGGACGCCAACTCTTTTGGCAGGTCTAATATTTAAAAGAGAACCAGGCTTCCCTGGAACAGATCCTTTTACTACCAACAGATTGTAATTTGTATCTATCTTTAGAATTTCAAGGCCTCTTGTAGTGACTTTTTTACCGCCCATACGACCAGCCATCCTTTTCCCGGGATAAACACGACCAGGAGTTGTTCCAGCTCCTGTCGAACCAGGTAATCGATGATTCTTTGAACCGTGACTCATAGGACCTCGGCTAAAGCCATGTCGCTTTTGATAACCTGCGAAACCTCTACCCATAGTGTCGCCACTAACATCAACTTTTTGACCTTTTTCGAAATCATCGACAGTTATTGCAGCTCCAAGTTTAAATTCACCAGAATTTTCTACTCGGTACTCTCGAAGATAGCGCAAGAGATCATCTCCTGATTTTGCAAGATGACCTTTTGAAGGCTTGTTAATAAGTTTTTCACGAATCAATTGAAAGCCTATCTGTACAGAGGCATAGCCATCCGTATCAGCAGATTTCAATTGAGTGATTCGACAGGGACCCGCTTCGATCAAAGTGACTGGAACGGCTCTGCCTTGATCATCGAAGAGTTGGGACATACCCAACTTCTTGCCTAAGATTCCTAAAGACATGAGTTAAATAAACGCCAGCTAAAAGGTCAATCTGTAAACAGAGAGACTTGAGTACCTGAATTAAATCGCCTATCTAGCCAAAAAAGTTGAAGTCAATTGAAATTCAATTTATTTGGAAAAATGCTAGCGACAATCAGCTGGCTGAGACTTTTTCAAACTTGTCAAAAAGTTCAAACAGTATCTCGACAAAAGAAAATAAATTCTTCTGGACTGGCCAAAAAGACTAAACGCAAACGCTTAGTCTGCTCAAGCATCTAGAGGCCCGGCTAGCGGGCGGGCATAGAAAAGCTTTAGCAACTTAAAAGATTACACTATTAACACCCATTTTGTGTGATGCTTCAGTTGAATAAGATAAAGAATTTGATTTAAGGATGCCTTTATTACTCTCTGGTCAGAAATTTCGCACTGATCTTGAATCATTCGGCTGCCTTGCAATCCTTAGTCCACTGGAAGGGGGAGCAGAAACTCGTTTACTTCGAAGACTTAGAGCTAGTGGATATCAAACACAGATAACATCCGCTCGAGGGTTGGGAGATCCTGTTGTCTTTCTGACCCAATTACATGGAATCAGACCACCACATCTAGGACATCAAAATGTTGGGAGAAATGGTGCCTTAGGAGAAGTTCAACAAGTGATTCCTCAATTAAATGAATTGTTAGTAAAGGATAAACCGTTGGTTCTATGGTTATTAGAAGGTCAAGTCTTATCCAAGTCAGAGCTATTAGCAATAAATAATCTCTGCCAAAAGGAACCTCGTATCAAAATTGTTATTGAAATGGGAGGGGCTCGAAGTATTAAATGGCAACCGTTAAATGAATTCATCAATGGAAATTAGGCATTCATCAAGGTGATTACTCAAAATTCGATTTGTAATTCTGAAGCTCTCAAGAAAGGTAACTGGGTAAAATTAATTTGTGGTGCAAGTAATCAAGACTTACCTTCAATAACTGATCTTTGCTCAATTTACGGAGCTGCAGGTGTGCATTGTATTGACCTTGCTGCTGACGAAGCTGTGATCCACGCAGCTCGAAATGCCATTGATTGGGTTTTCGAAATTTATGGAAAAAAACCATGGTTGATGATCAGTTTAAGTGATGGGAAAGATGCTCATTTTCGCAAAGCTTGGTTTAATCCAGACCTTTGTCCATCTAATTGTTTGAGGCCCTGTCAAAATATTTGTCCAGCTCACGCGATTAAAAATGCAGGTGGTGTAAACGCTAAAAAATGCTATGGATGTGGCCGATGTATTAATGCATGCCCGTTAGGTATCATTCAAGAAAAAGATAGAAGATTAACTCTTAGAGATTTTGGTCCATTGTTAACCACTATCAAACCAGATGCAGTAGAGATTCATACTGCTCCCGGCAGAGGCAAAGAATTTGAAAAAACAATCAAGGAAATTTTCAAAGTCGACCTGCAGCTAAAGCGATTATCTGTTAGTTGTGGTTTACAAGGGCATGGAATCAACCATGAACAATTAGCAGAAGAACTTTGGCTGCGGCATAAATTCCTAAGAATTCATAATCAAAAACCTTTATGGCAAATTGATGGGCGTCGAATGAGTGGAGATCTCGGAGCAGGTGCGGCCAAAATCGCAGTAAAACTTTGGGAAAGAATACGCCCAATAGCTCCGCCAGGCCCCTTACAACTTGCTGGAGGGACTAATGAATCGACCATAAAGTACCTTCCAGAGATTAAAGGACCTGAAGGAGTTGCTTTTGGAGGAAAAGCAAGAAAAATAATCCAACCATGGTTAGAAGAGGCTCAACGAAAAGGAATTAGTCTTAGAGAGTGGCCTGAAGGCTGGGAGGCAGCTCTTTCAGAGGCAAAGCGACTTATAAATCCTTGGCTTTTAAGAAAATCTTTATAATTGTATTTTCCTAGCCAAATCAATCATTCGAAAGCCCACGTTGAGCTGTATTAATGAAGAAATCTTCCGATTAACAAAAAAAAACTGGATCAAGACATGACAGGATTGAATCAAATATGCAATTATCTAATAGAAAGAATCCAAATCTGTGGCTCTCAATTGCAAACATAGATCTGGAACAATGGGCCGTCGCCAAGTGGTAAGGCATCGGGTTTTGGTCTCGACATTCCTAGGTTCGAATCCTAGCGGCCCAGTTTTCAACAGTTAGTGACAGAGAAACCTCTACTTGTTCTTGATTTTGATGGTGTCATCGTTGACGGCATTAAGGAGTATTGGTCAAGTTCTAGTAAAACTTGTCTAAACATAATTTCTGCCAAAGAAAAAGAAATAATTTCTTTTCCTAGTGAGATCCCCGTAGCTTTTAAGGCCATTAGACCCTGGGTTCATCATGGTTGGGAAATGGTTATTCTGGCTGCTGAATGTTCAAATAAAACTAGTCAATTAAACTTAAAAGGTTTACAAAATTTCTCAAAAAATTATCAAATAGAATGCTCTTTAGCTCTTAAAAAATGGGGTTGGACACCTTTTCAATTACAAGAGGCTTTAAATCAAACGAGAAGAGAAGCGATATCAAATAATTTCAATCAGTGGTTAAATTTTCATCAGCCTTTTTCTTTAGTCACTCAACGCCTCAAGACACTTGAGCATGAAGGCATTGAATTTGCTGTTTTAACAACAAAAAGTATTGAGTTCACAAAAAAACTTTTGGATTGTTTCGATCTTCAGCCAAAGCTTGTTTTCGGTCACGAATCAGGAAGTAAAGTCGGCGTCTTGAACCAACTCTTACAGAAAAGAATAATTCTAGGGTTTATTGAAGATCGTAGAACTACCTTAGAAAAAGTCTTAGAAGATCCCAAGCTGAAATCTATCCCTTGTTACTTAGCAAGCTGGGGATACTTGAAACCTCAGGATCGAAATAATCTTCCTTCTGGTATTAAATTATTAAATTTAGATATTTTACGAGAACCTATTACAAAGTGGTCTTGACTTAATGGCGTACGTCTGTACTATCGGTCTAATTGCTATTCGTTGAGGAACTGAGTATTTCATCATCAACCCCAACGTCTGTTGTTATCCCTCTGAATTAACGTTATTTGTCATGTCAAACGAAGGTAAGTCAATCCAATCAACAGAAACTAAGAAAATAGAAGCAAAATCTGGAGAGAAAGAAAAAGCATTGAGCTTAGTGGTTGGGCAAATAGAACGCAATTTCGGGAAGGGTTCGATCATGCGTCTTGGAGACGCGTCAAAGATGCGAGTGGAAACCATCTCTACTGGTGCTCTAACGCTTGATTTAGCTCTTGGTGGCGGCTATCCCAAAGGACGTGTCATTGAAGTTTATGGCCCCGAAAGCTCTGGAAAAACAACACTGACATTACATGCAATAGCTGAGATTCAACGTAACGGCGGAGTTGCTGCATTTGTAGATGCAGAACATGCTCTTGACCCAGTCTATGCTGCTTCTCTTGGTGTTGATGTAGAGAATCTTCTCGTATCTCAACCGGATACAGGAGAAATGGCATTGGAAATCGTTGACCAACTGATTAGATCTGCTGCAGTCGATCTAGTTGTTGTTGATTCAGTCGCTGCACTTACACCCCGTTCAGAGATAGAAGGAGAAATGGGTGATCATTCAGTAGGTGCTCAAGCTCGTCTAATGAGTCAAGCAATGAGAAAAATTACCGGAAATATTGGCAAGTCTGGTTGCACAGTGATTTTCTTAAATCAATTACGTCTAAAGATTGGTATTACATATGGGAATCCAGAGACAACCACTGGTGGAAACGCTCTTAAATTTTATGCCTCTGTAAGATTAGATATTCGTCGTATTCAAACGCTAAAGAGAGGAACTGAAGAATATGGAATTCGCGCAAAAGTGAAAGTCGCAAAAAATAAAGTTGCACCTCCATTTCGAATAGCCGAATTTGATATTCTTTTTGGAAAAGGAATTAGTACTCTTGGTTGTCTTCTTGATTTGGCAGATGAGACGAATATCGTTACTCGTAAAGGAGCTTGGTATAGCTATGAAGGTGACAATATTGGGCAAGGAAGAGACAATACAATTACTTGGCTTGAACAAAACCCTGACTCAAAAGAAATAATTGAAAAATTAGTTAAAGACAAATTAACTGAGGGCTCAGAAGTAAGTGCTAATTCAATGAGACCATTAGCAGCAGCAGCTCGACATGCTTCATCACGACCAAACCTAAGCCAAGTTTCCGCAAACGGTTAAAGGTAAAAAGATACGTAGCTTTACCTGATGTCTGCAGGAATCCACCACCCTAGAGCAGGTCCAACAAAACGAACAATAATCCAAAGAATAACTAAAGCAACAATACCTACCCATCCTGCACGAATACTTAATTGTATAAATTGATCTCTTTGCTCTTGCGTAACAGGAAACCAAGAAATAATACGAGGTGACTCATTCCTAGAGTTTTTCTTACTACGAGGTTTTAATCCTTGTTCAGATCTTCGGCGTGCTTCTCCCATTATAAAAAACCAATATTTTTCAATCTAAGAGATTGATTTTAATAAGGCAATAAACGCTCTAGAGCTACCCACGGCTCAAGAGCTTCAAATATTAGTTTTCCCCAACTTCTATAGTGCATCCGGCCGTCAAGTATAGCGACTCGAACATCTTTACCCCTAATGATTACAAGTGATTTGAGAAGTATAGTAAGAGTTTCTGGGAAAAGGAATTCTCGAAACCAGTCACGACCTTGATGCTTAAGCATCTCAACTTTAGCGGCAACCCAGGGTGATTCTAAAGTAGGCAATGGAATTACTGGAAAAATCAATTGACCTGGTATTGGCAAATTGTACTGATTAATAATCCACCAATTACAACTACAACAAATAATCCCATTTGTCTCAATATTCGTGGTTTCATGAACTACTCTCAATCCAAATTCTCCAGCCAATTCACTAGTTATCTGAAGTCGTAGTTGCGAATCATCTACCAAAATAATAGTTGGATGAGTAAGACCAAGAATTAATCTTTGACACTGTCTTATAATATGACGATAAAAATGAGACGTATTTGGCAAAGGTTGTCTTTTAGGCACAAATAAAGGAATTGGTTCTTGATCAAATTTATTTCCTAAATTTACCTTCACAGCGAAAGTAAATTTTTTACTATTTAAATCTAAAAAGAAAGAATCGCTTTGACCTGAATTGGTCAGCATTAAAATAGTATTTTTTGATAACAGACCCGAGAGATTATTCAAAGGAACCAGAGGTTGAACATACCAATCCCAACTAAGTTTTCGATTATCTAGTTTTGCCCAGGTTACCCATTCATTATTAACCACATTAAGAGCTCGTTTCCAAGGCATTGAGGAAGGTAAGTCATCTTTGAGAATTTCTTTTAATGCTAAAAGTTCTTTATAATCAATTCTTATGACAGCATCAGAACTCACTGAATGACTAAAAAGACTTCGACTTAGGCGCTCATGAACTTCAATAATTGAACCTTCAAAACGTGAGTGAGAAGCAATTAAATCCTCCCAATCTTTTGGAGTAATTTTAATAGACATAGATTCTCTAAGCTCACTAGAAATAAACTCAGATTCAGGAAATATTAATTGGCGATTTTTTAATAAATCTTTTTCATGAGCAAAAATAAGATCTTGGTATCTTAGAACCCAAACTTTTTCATCTGAGGGAGTTAAATTAATTCCTTCTACATAATCGAAAATTAGTCGACTAGATTTTAACTTTGGTAATTCGACTTCAAATAAGAATCGACATTTACTCTCTGAAAGAATTAGAACAATATTATTGTTATGCAAACAAAGTGGAATCAATAGGCCAGGCCACCAAAAATTTCTACTGTCACTTGATAATTGAATAAAAGTATTATCTTTACGACTTAAGCTTCTAGATATCAATCTTGTTAAGGTCAAATTATGAGGCCATTGAGCAAGATTCTTTTGATAGTATTTTTTTAGATGTTTATGTGAATTCACCTCAAGCATTAGTAGTACCTTTTATCAATAAATTCTTTTAATCATGTTGCCCTATCAATAAAGATATAGAACAATAGTATTTATGGAGCTTAAAACAAAAACCTCTGAAAATATTGGAATTGTTGGATTAGGTCTTATTGGAGGCTCCCTAGGCTTAGATCTCCAAAAGCGTGGACATACAGTGTATGGGATTACTCATCGAGAAAAAACTGCACAAAAAGCCAGAGCCAGAAAACTAGCCCAAGTTGTTAGTACTGATCCGAGTGTATTAAAAAATTGTTCTCTTATTTATATTGCTTTACCACTTGAGCAACTCCTAAATCCTTCAACAGCTTTAATCAATGCCATTCCTAAAAATGCTGTTGTTACTGATGTTGGATCTGTAAAAGTTCCTGTTTTAAAAACTTGGGACGAGCTACATCCACATTTTGTAGCCAGTCATCCAATGACAGGAACAGAAGAATCTGGAATTAACGCAGGTCGACATAATTTATTTAAAAATAAGCCATGGGTCGTCACTCCAAGTAAAAAAACTGATCCAAAAGCCCTCGCAATAGTGCAGCAAATTTCTTTGTCACTTGGGAGTCAATGGATAATCTCTGAAGCTCAAATACATGATGAAGCTGTAGGCTTGATTTCACATTTACCAGTTCTAATAAGCGCAGCATTGCTGAATACACTCAGTGCAGATGCAAAGCCCTCCTTATATTCACTTGCAAAAAGTATTGCATCCAGTGGGTTTGCTGACACCTCTAGGGTCGGAGGTGGCAACCCAGAGCTAGGAGTCTCTATGGCAAAATTTAACAAGAAAAATATAGAGAGACATTTGGCCTCTTATAGACATTCTTTAGATCTTTTTGAAAAATATTTACTTGAAGAGAACTGGAGTGAGCTCGAAAAAATACTAATCAATAGCCAGGAAGAAAGACAGAATTTTATTTTAAAATCTACTAATTAAAGATAGGGATATTCAAATGTCTACCTTTGCATTCCATTAGTTGTCTGACAACCATCATGGCTGATTGGCTTACGCCAGCTGTACCTTCACCGGGATAAATTGAATCTCCACAAAGCCATAAACCTTTGAGAGGGGTTCTACTTGGCAAGCCAAAAGGACCAAATTGATCTGGATGTTGACCAAGACCTCCGACTATTCCACCAGGACGTCCTGTCCACCTTTCAAAGCTTCTTGGGGTTGAAAGTTCTTGATGATCCCAACTCGTCTCAAGCAAATCAAACTTTTTATTTAAAATAGTGATAATCTGCTTTGAGACAATATTTTTTTTCCTAGCATAAGATTGACTATCCAGATTAGACCATTGATTAATATCAACAAATACACTTGCAATTAAAGTAGCCATTCCAGTTGGTGCACGCTGATCATCTTCCATACTTATAGAAATAAATAAAGAGCCAAAATTCTCATCGAATATTTGAATATGTCCTGGACAATTAACGGGCAAATCTGAACGACGAAGAGCCCCGTAAAATACAAGGGCACCACTAGGTTGTGGTAATTTTTTTATACTTTCACGGTATTTTGTGGATAAACCTCCATCAATAGGAATTAAATCTAAAAGAGATTGAGGAGGCAAGCTAAAAACAATATCTGATGCTTTAAGCCGTATCAAATTCTTTCTTCTATCAATCACATTGACATCAAAAATATTTGAATTTTTTTTACTTAATATTTTAGTCACTCTATGTCCAATCAAAAGGCTTCCTCCATCTCTCAAAAAACTATCTTTCAACAAATTGCTAAGTATTTGCATTGATCCATGAAGATGCCATAGGCCTCTAGGAGATTGGGCCATTTGAAGAACAGTTGCACCGTACAAAGCTGCCGTTCTACTTGCTGGCTCTTGAGAGTAAAGTTTTAATTGTAGGTCTAAAAAACTTCGTAAACGTTTATCTTTATGACAACCAGTAATTTTAAGTAAGTCTGCAATAGTCAACTTACTCAACAAACCTGTTAAAAGATTTGAAGGACGTATAGCTCTAATTAATTGACTTAAATCCCAAAAATTTCTTACCGGAAGTATTGGCTCTCTTTCGACAAATTCCCAGTTGCTTTCGTGAATTTTAGAACATAATGACCAGAAGATTTCACTCCCAGGGAACTGTTCTTGCCTTTCTTTCTGCCATCTCAATGGATCATGCCAAAGATTGATTGGCTTACTCCCATCACCAAGAACAACTGAACATCCAGGATCTAAAATTTTTGCATCAGGTAACGGAATATCTAAATAATTAAATAAACGATGATGAATTCCTCCCCTTTCAAGGCCTGCAACTTGGGTAGCGCCTACATCAAAGGTATATGAACCTCTTTTAAAAGTTCCTGCACAGCCACCTAATTGACTATGTGCTTCTAACAAAGTTACACGATACCCCTCTTTAGCGAGAAGAGCAGCACCTGTTAAGCCAGCTATCCCTCCCCCAACAACAATGATAGATTCTTCAGACATAAAAAATTATCAAGCGAGAATACAGTGAATGGAGGAATCAATTAAAAAGGCTCTCTCAAGTTCAAATGAAATAAGTAAAAACTCACTAATAGAAAAAATAATTCCCGTAGGCGGAGGTTGTATCCATAAAGCCTGGTGCATTCATTTCCAAAATGGCAAGAGAGTTTTTGCCAAATCAAATCACATTGACAATATTAATATGTTTACGTTTGAACGTGAGTGTCTTTCAATTCTAAAAAGATTTGCTAATAAATCGTATATCTGCGTACCTAAAACACTTGATATAATAAGTTATCAAAATTTATCAATACTTTTTTTAGAATGGATAGACCTCAAACAATCTCAACAAAATCTCCTTGGGAAAGGTTTAGCACTACTCCATAAATCTTCGAGTGAATCGAGCCAAAACAATTTCGGATGGGAAGAAGAAGGTTTTATAGGATCAAGCACCCAAAAGAGAGGATGGGACAGTAACTGGGGAGAATTCTTTGTAAATTATCGTCTTAGACCACAACTTATACAAGCAAAAGCATGGGGGGTTAGAGTAGATGATTTTGAGGATGTTTTAATATATTTAAGCTCATATCTAAATGATCATCACCCATGTATCTCAATAGTTCATGGTGATCTATGGTCCGGTAATTGTGGAAGTACTAAAAATGGTTTAGGAGTTCTTTATGACCCTGCCAGTTACTGGGCTGACAGAGAAGTTGATATCTCAATGACTAAATTATTTGGTGGTTTTAATGAAGAATTTTATGAAGGGTACGAGGAAATTTGGCCACTAGATAAATTTTCAAAAGATAGAACTGATATTTATAACCTTTACCATTTGCTTAATCACGCAAATATATTTGGTGGATCTTACAAAGAAAATTCACTAAAAATACTAAAAGATCTGAGATCTCGTGTGTAACGAAACCTCAGATCATTTGTTCTGTTTCTTAACAATTTATCCTAAGTACTCTTTCTTAAGATTTTGAACTTTGTCAAATACAGCTGTTCTTTTTTCGCTAGTTGTTAAGTTCTGCCAACTCCATTGGCCTAAAACAACAATTCCAAGAAGTTCTAGCAAACCAGGAAGAATTGGGAAAAAATTAACTGTATCAATAACAACCTTGATTAAAACTTGAGCTAAAACAACAACGGCAATGATCCCAGCGGCCTTGCCATACTTACCCATTTGAGTCCAATCAATTTTGCTCAAAGATTCATTAACTTTTCCCATTACATCACTGTAACGTTCTGAAAAATTAACACCTTCTGTTTTCCCTACCTTTGATTCATCTTTAGAATCAGGATTTACATCAGACATGAACACAAGCTACTAAGCAAATATGGACTGAGCGTATCGAATTAATTTAATAAATGCCATAGGCTGAATAGAGATAAGTCCGAACCAAAATAGAGAGGATGCCGAATCAAATCATTTTTTCCATGAAAATTCCTAAATATATTGAATTTCATAACGAAACGAATTGTGTTCTCTCTAGATTTTTAAAGGCGGCAGAGCCAGAGGAAGGCTGCTGTATGTTGATTGGCAAAACAAACAGCTCAGCTAAAGATCACAAAAGAAATATTTGGGAGGTCACTCACATCTGGAATTGTCGCAATATTTGGGGAGAACAAGAATCAAAATTAATTGATCAAAATATAGGAGCGTTTTCTAATCAAAAAAATATGCAATTATCCAAAAATAATCGCTTCGAAGTTGACGCTAAAGACCAAATTGCATGTAACAAATGGGCAAGGAAAAATGATCTAGAAGTTTTATGTTGTGCTCACTCACATCCTTCAGATGAAAACAAACCCTCAGAAATGGATCTATTATTACACCAATCTCCTGGTCTTATGATTATCTCAAATAAGGACGGAGATTTAAAAGCATGGTGGATTAAAAATAAATTAAACTTTCATAATGTGAAAATTGAGAATTTTTCTTTAACGTAAATGAATCAGGAAAGGTTTGATTAATGGAGCAAAGCCAGAATGAAGCAAATTTAAGTTCTGAAGAAATTGCTAGGTATGCAAGACATATAAGTCTCCCTGAGATAGGTATCAAAGGTCAAGAAAAATTGAAGACAAGCTCAGTTGCTTGCATTGGGACAGGAGGACTAGGGTCTCCACTTTTAATTTATCTTGCAGCAGCTGGAATTGGACGTATCGGAATAATTGATTTTGATGTCGTTGAATACTCAAATTTACAAAGACAAATCATTCATAATACAAATTCAATAGGTCTATTAAAAACAGATTCTGCCAAACAACACATCCGCAAAATAAATCCTTCTTGTCGAGTCGATTTATTCAATCAAAAGCTAACAAGTAGTAATGCTTTAGAAATACTTAGAGATTATGATGTGATATGTGATTGTTCAGACAATTTCCCCACTCGTTACCTAATTAATGATGCTTGTCTAATACTGAATAAGCCTAATATATATGGTTCAATTGCAAGATTCGAAGGACAAGTAAGTGTATTTAATTTGAAGAAAGATAGCCCTAATTATCGAGATCTTATCCCCACACCCCCTCCTCAAGGATTAATTCCATCTTGCTCTGAAGCAGGCGTTATGGGAATTCTTCCAGGAATTATTGGTACAATTCAAGCAGCAGAAGCCATAAAGATAATAACAAATATTGGTTATCCTCTAAACGGTAGGGTCCTCATTTTTAATGCCTTAAAAATGCAATTTAAAGAGCTAACATTAAAATCCAATTCAGAAAATAGAAATATCCATAAATTAATAGATTATAAAAGTTTCTGTTCAGAAGTGAAAGTTAAAAATGAGATAGATTATGATATAAAAAGTATTTCTATTAAAGAATTAAAAATACTTCTTAGCCAATCTTCAAAAGAAATAGTATTAATAGATGTTCGCAACCAAAATGAATACAATCAATATTCAATTGAAGGATCAACGCTTATACCTCTTAGCACTATTGAAAGTGGAGAAGCCATTAATGAAATTAAAATTCTTGCTGCAAAAAAAATTCTTTATGCATTTTGTCAAAGTGGGAAAAGATCATTGCGTGCATTAAAGCTTTTAAACAAATTTGGAATTAGAGGTATTAATATTCAAGGAGGTATTGAAGCCTGGAATAACGAAAAAAATTAATTAAAACTAATACTAATAATCAACCCCCCTTTTTAAATCAACTCCTTTTTCTGCGTAGTGCTTGTGACACACCATCTCAGAATGAACACTTGCTAAATCAAAATATATAGGTTGGTTTTTGCATCTTCCTGTAATAATCACCTCAGTTTCTGAAGGTTTACGAAGCAATGTTTGAACAATAGGCTCAACGGGGAGGAGTTCCAAATCAACGGTTGGGTTTAACTCATCCAAAATCACAGTCTTATAAAGACCACTTGAAATAGCTGCCCTTGCAATTTCCCATGCTCTTTCAGCTTCTACATAATCAATGGGCTTTTGCTGCCCCCTCCAAACAATCGCATCTCTACCAGATCGAAGATGGTCTACTAAATGAGGATAACTTTCTCGAAGAGCTGCAATGGCGGCATCCTCTGTGTAACCACTACCACCCTTAAGCCATTGCAAAATTAATACACGATGACTTTTATCCTGACTAATTCCTCTCCCGATAGCTTGTAAAGCCTTACCTAGAGCACTGGTTGATTTTCCTTTACCTTCACCGGTATAAATTTCTATCCCTCCAACATTATTTTCAAAAAGAATTTCATCGTTATTAATCTCAGGTCGTCTGTGTGCTCTCATCTCAGAATGAAGTTCCGCAACTTTAATAAGAGGGTTGGGTGCGGCTCTTCCAGTGACGATAATTTCCATTCCATCTGGTCTAGCAGTAAGTGTTTTAACAACTTCTTCAACAGGCAATAATCCCAAATCCAGAACAGGGTTCAATTCGTCTAAGACAACAACCGAATATAAAGCACTAGCAATTGCCCCCTTTGCGATGTCCCATCCTCTTTGAGCTTCCTGATAATCAAATTTGGTGGATTGGTCAGCGCTAAAAAATTCGCCCCTGCCAGTCCTAACTTGATCAATCAAGTGAGGAAAACCTTGCTGCAAAGCATCAATTGCTGCATCTTCGTCATACGAGCGACCAGGTCCTTTCAAGAATCTAAGAAGTAATACTCTTGTTTGTCTTTTCTCACATATACCTAAACCTATAGTCCTAAGAACCACCCCCAAAGCTGCCTGGCTCTTACCTTTACCCTCTCCGTCATAAACATGTAATTGACCGTGACTACGTTCCTGACTTTCCGATGCTGTCGTAATTCCTATACCGTTTGATACCACGATCGAAAATTCTGCTTCTTATGCATGCAACTTAACTTCTTCTACATTAGACGTCATAGAATATTCGAAATGCATACAAAGATGAAAGAGTATAGGAGTATCAATTTCATCAAATTAATGATCTTTTTTAAAAGTGTTTTTTAGTCAACTTGAATCTTTAACTGACTCAGAACTGAAACAATTAAAATTGTTAAGGGAGTTTATTAAAGATATAAATCATGCCTGTGTTGCTTTCTCTGGAGGCGTTGATAGTTCTTTAGTGGCGGCAATATCGCAAGAACAACTAGGTTCAAACGCCTTTGCCGTTACTGGTGTCTCTCCTTCCTTAGCTCCGTATTTACTTAAACAAGCGCGTCTTCAAGCGGCTTGGATTGGTATTCGTCATGAAGAATGCCAGACGAATGAAATAAATGAACCAAATTACTTTAAAAATCCTGAGAACAGATGCTTTGCGTGCAAACAGGAATTGCATAAACATTTAAATCAAATTTCAAAAAGATTCCATCATGCTCAAGTCCTTGATGGAGTGAATTATGACGATCTTCACGACTTTAGACCAGGAATTAAAGCATCGACTCACGCAGGAGTGATATCACCTCTGGCTGAACTCAAAATAGATAAAAAAGCAATTCGTTCGATTTCTAAATCATTGGGTCTACCTTGGTGGGATAAACCTGCTCAACCATGTTTAGCCTCTCGCATCCCTTTTGGAGAGGAAATAAGTTCGAAAAGGCTCGAGCAAATTGCCTTAGCAGAAGAGTGGATTATTAATCAAGGTTTTTCTCAAGTACGTGTGAGAAGTCAAGGCCTATCAGCCAGAATTGAATTACCCGCAAATGAAATAGATAAATTTCTTCAACTTATTGAAAGAGATAAATTAATTAAATATTTTTTAGATTTAGGTTTCCATTCAATAAGTCTTGACCTAGAGGGCTTGATTAGTGGAAAACTCACTAGAGACTTAAATACTACTTACAAATAAACTTTGACTATGAAATGATTATTGATTTACTTTCACTTTTCATTTTATCAAGGCTCACGATGCAAATTTTGAATTCCTGAAGGTATCTCCCTTGCGATATTTTTAAAAGAGAAGTGCTCAGCCACAAAATCTTTAAAAAGTAACTTACAAGCTTTTTCAGGCATCGTATGATCACCACACGTGAATACATCTATGGCTGCATAACCAATCTCAGGCCACGTATGTATTGAGATATGAGATTCAGCTAGCAAAGCTAGTCCCGTAACTCCTTGAGGATGAAAACTATGTGTTACTAAATTTATGAGTTTTGCACCGGAAATTTTAGCTGATGATGTGATGGTTGTCCTTATAAAAGCTTCATCATTAAGCTTCGCACGATCACATTGATACAGTTCAAGTATGCAGTGCCTGCCCATATTCTCATGAGAATTAATATGTAAGGTTTCTATATCATTTGACTGGCAAGAGTCATGCCATCCAGGATTTGGATGCAATTCTGGAAAAAAAGGTTCCATATCTATTCAAAAATCATTCCCACAATAACCGACCAATAGTTTCAACAAAAGGAATCTAATTGCATTAATTGCGAGTTTCTTACCCATTCACCTTCAAATGATTCCACATGTGTTGCACTGATTAAACACTGATGTTTTTGACCGACAGCATCTAAAAGCAATAATTGTCGTTTGGGATCCAGCTCAGCCAAAACATCATCTAAAAGCAATATTGGAGATTTACCATACACAGATTTAATCAACTCTAATTCGGCTAATTTCAAGGCCAGCACAATAGTCCTTTGTTGTCCAGCAGAGCCAAAACGTCTAGCATCCACCCCATTTACTAAAAACTGAACATCATCACGATGAGGACCTACCCGACAATTACCCGTTAGCTCCTCCTCAGATCTCATTTCTAAAAGTTGACGTTCAATATTCTCCCTCCACAATCTTTCACTTTCTTCACCCTCAAGTTTACTACCAGGCAAATATAGAATATTCAGTTTTTCCTTACTGTTGCTTAGATGTTGTTGCCAACTTGCAGCAATAGGAAGTAGACGATTTAAGATACGCCTCCGTCTCCGATGAATTCTTGTACTAACCAAGGCCATTTGCATATCAAAAGAATCTAATAAAATATTTTGATCCTCGTTCGATTCAAGACTTAAATTTCGCCATAGCTGACTTCTTTGCCTAAGCAATCTAGAAAACCTTCCCATCAAATCAGAATATATAGGCTCGAGTTGTTGAACGGTTCTATCTAGCCAATTTCTCCTTTGAGATGGTTCTCCCCTAATTAATTCTAGATCAAGTGCACTAAACCCTACACTTCTAAGAGGTCCAATCAAATCAATTTGACGAGTTAAAAGTTTTTCATTTTTATAGGCTTTTCTGCCACCTTTTCTATGCAATTCTAAAGAAAGTTTTTGATCATCTTCAATTATCGCAGTTAAACAAGCTTTATCTTGATCCCAATAAATCAAATCCTGATTTCGGTTGGATCGATGAGAACGTAAACTAGACAAGAGCTCTACAGATTCAAGTAGATTAGATTTTCCAATTCCATTTTGCCCTGTGACTATCAAACGATTTTCAGTAAACTCAACCTGAAAACGTTGATAATTTCGAAAATAGTTAAGTTCTAACTGGTGAAGTTGAATGTTTCTTTATGGGATTTGTATGTAAGCTAATTTTAATAAGGTCTCAGTATTTGGCCTTTTTTAATAACAACCCATTATTGGGCATGTAGCTCAGTTGGATAGAGCATCAGATTCCGGTTCTGAGAGTCGGGGGTTCGAGTCCCTCCATGCTCGTTATAATTAATTTTTCACAATCTAAATCCCATTGTTTTGATACCATTTGGATCTAACAAAAATCCATTTGCTTTTAATGCTTGAAGTGAAATATTAGGTGCAGCAACAGAAATGCTACAACCTGGTAACTCACGTCTAATAATTTCAATTGCTTTAAAAACTACAATAGACATATATTTTTCTTGTTGATCGCCGGGCTCCGCTACCAAATCCCACAAATTTGCATTTAAACCTTTATCACTAGTTACGCGAACAAAACCTACAAGGCTATCAGAAGTTTTTTTTAGGAGAGTTAAATAAAAATCACTACTTTTCAAGGCTAATTCCAACTTCCTTGGTTGATGAGTATCTTGATTACATCTTGATAGTAGGTTATTGATTTTTCGTACAGAAATAAGTTCACTCCTTAAAAGAACAAAGCCCTCAGGAATTTGAGGACATTTATTTGATGAATTTAATCCAAGCATGTCATCCTGTATTCCTCATCCCTGCAGCTATACCATTAATGGTCAATAAGGCTCCACGCAATAATTCACTACGGCTATATGTTCGTGAACTTTGAGAAGCGTCAACACTTAAATCCTCACTAATTGGTGGTTGACGATTCTGATCTCTTAATCGTTTAAGAAGAGCAACTTGTAAAAATCCTAAGGGGACAATAGTCCTATTTCTAAGATTTACAGACAATTGCAACGCAGGATCTGCACTTAATAATTTTGATTTATCAGTAATTTCTAGAATTAATTTCTTCGTCAAACTATATTCTTTAGAAATAATTTCAAAAATACGAGCAAAAGCATCTCTATTTTCATTGCCACCTAAACTTACCATGTAATGATGGGCGACCTCCAAATCAACTTTTGAAAGTGTCATCTCTACTTTAGATATCAACATTCTAAAGAATGGCCATCTCTGATTCAACATTCGCAACATCTCCATCTGGTCGGGGTCTATCTTCAGTTCAGTAGCTAAAGCGGTACCAACCCCAAACCAACTTGGCAAAAGGAAACGACTCTGAGTCCAACCAAAGACCCATGGGATAGCACGAAGACTTGATAAATCTTTGGCACCACTTTTTCTTCGAGCAGGACGACTAGAAATTTGTAACTTACTGATCTCCTCTATTGGAGTCACTACTTGAAAAAATTGAACCAATTCGGGATTATCATGTACTAGAGCTCGGTAGTGCTCCCTTGAACGAGCTGCAAGCCTAGTCATGAATT
This sequence comes from Prochlorococcus sp. AG-402-L09, assembly GCA_003216715.1. Taxonomy (GTDB): domain Bacteria; phylum Cyanobacteriota; class Cyanobacteriia; order PCC-6307; family Cyanobiaceae; genus Prochlorococcus_B. The sequence goes on from QCIK01000004.1 coordinate 40,212, forward strand.
CATTCCAACTAGGCGTAGCATCTAGTTTATTGGTAACTAAGCTATTCTGGAGAACAGCTGTAGTTACAGTTTCAAGATTATAAAGAGCTAATTCTGGAAGACTATATTTTGATGCAAGAACCTCCCCTTGCTCTGTGATCTTTATCCGGCCTTGAAGAGTACCACTCGGTTGAGCCAATATTGCTTGATAGGCTGGACCGCCACCCCTGCCTACAGACCCTCCTCTCCCATGAAAAATACGTAATGCTATTCCTTGTCTACTAGCAAGATCTTGGAGTGCTATTTGGGCCTTATGGATTTCCCAATTACTTGAAAGGAAACCGGAATCCTTATTGCTATCAGAATATCCGAGCATAAGTTCCTGCAGTGGTTGAATTTTCTCCCCTACTCGTGGAAGTAATTCACGATAAATATCTGTCTGGAGTAATGACTCCATTACTGAAGGAGCACGTTGCAAATCCTCAACCGTTTCAAATAATGGAACAACGAGAAAATCAGCAGCCCCTAAAGTGGGATCAATCAACCCTGACTCTTTAGCTAAAAGAAGAACTTCTAATAAATCTGATGCTGTATGACTCATTGAAATCACATACGAGCGACATATACGAGTGCCAAATTCTTTCTGAAGCCTATGGAGCATATGAAAAACTGAGATAGTTTCTTGAGTACTTTTAGACCACTCAAATGCAGGTGGAATCAGTGGTCTACGAGTTTGCAATTCCTTCATTAACCACTTAACACGGTTTTTTTCATCCATTTCTCCATATGATTCAGGTAAATCTAAATAGCGCGTAAGTTCGTCCAAAGCATCGCTGTGTCTTGTACTTTCTTGCCTAATATCTAAGCTGGCCAAAGAAAAGCCAAAGATATGAACTTGATTCAACAAAGTATCCAGAGGTTCGCAACTGAGATCTGTACTAACTAGACTATTTCTAATAAGCTCTAATTCATTCTTGAATTCTTCTACAGATCTATAGTGGAGAAACTCATCAAAACTATTATTTGTAGACATTAAAGGCTTTCCTTCTGGAGAGAATTGCCATCCAGCATCAGCCAACTGCTTATTACGTAGTTGAGTAAGTCTTAGCCTCTCTAATGTATAGCTAAGTTTCAGGCGATAAGGTTCTAGACGATATCTAGCAGCCCTTTCCTCATAGACTTCAGGGAAACGAACTCTGTCCATTTCTAATGACTCTAGCAAAGGGGAACTTACTTGACTCCATTGCATAGATATACTCAGTTGGTCTCTTAACTCTTGAACTGATGCAAGATACCTATCCAACATTAATTGTCTTTGATAACAGGCTGTTCTCCATGTGATTTCAGGGGTTACGGACGGGTTTCCATCACGATCTGAACCTACCCATGACCCAAATGTACAAAAAGCTTCATTAGGAATCTCTACGTCTGGATAACTTGAAGCGAGTGCAGTAGTCAGTCTCCTTCTTAATTGAGGCATAGCATCAAACAAAACCTGCTGAAAATAATGAAGCGCATAGTCAACCTCATCAAGAACAGTTGGTTTGAATTGATGAAGTTCATCAGTTCTCCACCAAAGTCTGATCTCTTCCTCTAATTGCAACCTAAATATTTCCTTCTCAGATTCAGAAATTGAATTATTAGATTGAAGTTGTTGTAAAAGAGTGGCTACTCTACGTTGCTTGTGACGAACAGTGTGTCTAACTATTTCAGTTGGATGAGCTGTGAAAACAAGACGAATATCCATTTCCCTCATCAAAGCATCAAGCTGAGCTGGAGGAACATTCAAACGACGTAATCGCTCAAATAATTGTCTAAAAGTTGCTGGCGCAGTCTGACTCGCTAATGCAGGAGCAAATGGATCTATTTTGTCATTACTATTCTCAAGCTTCCCTTTTTTCATACTGTCTAAATAACTATCTTCTTCTATACGTTGCTCAAGAATATTTACTAGCTGAAAATAAAGTGAAAAAGCCCTCGCCGCAGATATCGCCTCTGCCAAGTCCATTTCTGTAATCAATTGGACAATGGCTTGCGAGGAATTATCTTGCTTTGACTTACTTGGGTCACTTAATTGTTTTAAACGCAATAATCTCTCTGTTTGATCAGGTGGACATTCACTTTTGAGAACTGTTTTCCAAAGATCTTCAACAAGTTCAAGCCTTTGCTGCAATAAATATCCGGGATCTTGATCCTCGACACTTACTGTCGAGTGATTAGAGATATTTTCGTTAGGAGAATTTTTCAACATAAATGTATTATGAGGCAGTTCCACCGACTTAGTCACTAGTAGGTTGATTTCATTTGAAGGAAATTTGTCTCTTCTTGTTCCATTTCACTTATACCTTTCTGAAGCAAAGACTGAATTGATACACCCTTAGAATATGAATCAAGCCAAATTATTGATTGATTTCCATTTAACAAAACAGATTCTATAGGTTGAAGTAACTCAAAGATATCAAGCTCCTTAGCTAAAGGAGTGACATCTAACAGAAGTTCTTTTATCCAATCACGGCACTGGATTTGTTTCCCATTTTTCCAATGAGATAAATTTGCATCAAGACTATATCTAGCTGCAATCAAATCATTTTCATCTGCCATTACAGCCAATTCTTGTTGCGTTTTAGAGCTTGCTTCAATTGGATCATATTTTTTTATATTTCTTTGAAGATTAATAATTCTGAGTTCTAGTAAAGCAGTTATGGCCAAAAGCAAATCAACACTACCGACCAAATCACATATCCTTAACTCTAATCGATTTAAAATATGCGGCCTTTCTGGGCCATTGGGCCTTACTGATGTCCACAAATGTCTTTCATTTTGCATTTTTCTCTGATCTAGTTGCTCCTGAACCCATTTCACGTAGTGTGAGTGATCCAAAAACATAGGAACATTGGCAGGAGTTTTAGGGAACTGAATCCATCTTTGAGAATGAGCCCCCGTTGCATTTCCCTCTAAAAAAGGAGAACTAGCACTTAATGCAAGAAATAATGATGCTTCACATCGAACCAAACGAAGGGCAGAAAAAAGTAAGGATAAATTTTCAATGCCTAAATTAATATGTATGCTCGCAGTTACAACATTTGTTCCATAATTTTTTTCTATAAAGGAATGATATGCGTTTTCTAAATCTGACCTTTCAAAAATTTTTGTATTTCCAAGGCTTAGTGTGCTCCCTGGAAGAATTGTCAATTTTTTGTAATCAAGCCATTTCCTAAGTTTTTGTCTTGGTAGTAAAAGTGCATGTTTTAAAACTGCATATCTTTGATCTGGAACAGTTATATACTCAAGATTTCTTTGATCCGGTTCTTTAACAAAATCTGAGAAATCTTTAGTAATGGCAGATGCAACACCTACATTTTCACCAGCAAATGTGCCAGTAAAAAGCTCCACTTCAAAACCCTTTAAAAGCATAAAGTTGGTCATAAATCATGGGCTTCTAAGCAAGCTAAAGCAGTAAACATTCCTTTCGCTTTATTTAAAGTTTCTTGATACTCATTACAAGGGATGGAATCTGCAACGACCCCAGCTCCTGCTTGGACCTGTACAGTAAAATCATTTTTATTTTTCTTTCTGACAACCATAGTTCTTATAGTAATAGCTGTATTCAATGCTCCATTTAAATCAATAGAACCATAAACGCCTGAATAAGGACCTCTACGTTGTTTTTCCAATTGATTGATTAGTTGCATAGCTCTTATTTTTGGAGCTCCACTAACAGTCCCAGCGGGGAAAGAAGCAATTAACAAATCCCAAATATCCTTTCCTATTTCTAGAGTTCCCTCTACCTCACTGACGATGTGCATTACGTGCGAATATTTTTCTATAACCATTAATTCTTTTACAGAAACACTACCTGGGGTGCAAACTCGACCTAAATCATTTCGTCCTAAATCTACTAACATCACATGCTCCGCTCTTTCTTTAGGGTCTTTTAAAAGATCTTTTTCTAGAGTTACATCTTCCAGATTATTTTTTCCTCTTGGACGTGTACCTGCGATTGGTCTCAAACTTGCTTGAATTCCGTTATCTGTTTGCTGAGCCTTAACCATTACCTCTGGACTAGAACCAATGAGTTGCCAATCTCCAAAGTCAAAAAATGCCATAAAGGGGGAAGGATTTACCATCCTCAGGCTTCGGTATAATTCAAAAGGTTTTTGAATCACAGTCGACTCCAATTTTTGACTAATAACTAACTGAAAAATATCACCTTTTCTAATAAATTCTTTTGCAGATTTAACACTATCTTCAAATTCGTTTTTTGATGTATTAGCAGTCATATCAATTGATCCATTTCCTTTTTCATTCCACCTTAAAGACTTTATAGGCTTTAAAGGTGCAGCCATCAGATCTTGAAGTTCATTGATTTGACCAAAGGCAGTTTCATAAGCATTTTCAGGAGAAACTCCATCACTTAAATTTCCATATGCAACAGCTGTTATCAGACGTTTAACTTGATCAAAAATTAAAATTTTATCCATAAACATCCAAATACCATCAGGCAAATCTTTATCTGATAATTGATAGGTAGGTACTGAGGGCTCTATCCATTGAATTAGTTCATACCCCCACATTCCAAATAATTGTCCTAGTTGAGGCAAGCCAGACAAAGAGACAGATTTATAAGGATCGAGCATTTTTCTCAGTATTTGAATTGGACTTCCATAGAATTTTTCTTGTTTCCCATTTCTCCAGCATCTAGTCAATTCATTACCTCTGACTGTCGCTTTCCAGAGAGGATCTGATGCCACCACACTCCACCTACCAAGAGTTTCTCCACCTTCTACGGATTCAAGCAAGACTCCTGGAGGACTATCTTGACCAACTTTAAGCCATGTTGTAAGAGGGGTTTCTAAATCTGCAGGCCAACTTTTTGCCAAGGGAATGTAGTTTGCCCCTCTTGAAGCTGATAAAAGAAATTGTTCCTTATCTAAACTATGCATGACTGCATAATGGCAGCCCAATAAATATATTCAAAGGGGGCAAAAGTTAAATTTGAATCACTCATGCATCGTAAGTTCTTTTTCCGCTAAATTTCAAGCTTGCTGGATTAGGATTTTCGCCAATTCGCCTATTATTGTATCCTTCTTTTTGACGCCCTTCATTTGGCTTCTCAGAGAAAACACCATCTTTAGGGAAAAGTAATTCCCTATCTCCACCAGGATAAATTCTATATATTTTACTTGTTTCAATTCTTGGTTTAAATCCTCTCAATTGAGTATTCAAAGCAAAACACTGTTCTTTTCTAGCAAAGTACATAAGATTTTCACCCTCATGCATAACTGCTGCTCCTCCAGTGGGAAGTTCAAAGACCTCAGAAGTTTTACTTGTCCAAGTAATTGCGTATTTCTCTTCGGTTTCAGCCGAGTTTAATAGTCCACCAGTGCTACCAATGTGCTTTGGAAGTGCTCCAGGTAATACTTCAGTCATGCTTTCAATTAAACTAACTTATTCTTTATATTTTTAAATTAGCACTTTATTTTGTGCCTTTTGACTCATTTCTCGTCAACTTCACACGCGTCAACATTAATCCAGCAGATCAAGTTCTTTTAATTCAGAAACAGGAAAAAATATCGTCATTCCACTATCTCTTCTATTTGTAAGGCGGCCACCAAGACTTTTCAAAAGCCTTTGAGTTGCAGCCTGACTAAGCTGCAAATTACCTGTAGATGGATTCCAACTAAGTACTGGCCCAATTTCTTCATTAGAAACATTTTCTGATACTCCAGAGTTATTAATTGAAGAGAACTGAGTTAAAATTTGAAGCTTTAGTCTCTGCCCTGCTGGCCTTAATTTCAAAGTTAATTCTCCACCCGTTTGCAATCCACGACTGTTGCGATCAATAAGACCGGTCAACATTAATTCAAGCCCTTCAGAATCACTTAAAACTTTAGGTAAATCCTGAGTTATATCAAGAATAAGTTTCAAGCCTTTTCTCTCTAGCTGATTACGCCACACGGGGGAGAGCATTGTAAGCATTTTACCTAAATCAGTTAAAGCTAAATTAGTTTTTTCAGGCTTGCTTCTTTCTAACTCAACTGCATTAAAAATCAAACCAAAACGATCAATTTGTTCTGTACATTCAATATCTATTTGTTTCAAACGGCTTTCAACAACTTTAGGTAAGTCTTGCTTCCTAAGAAGAGATTTGATTAATGTTCTTATTGTTGCCAATGGAGTTCGAATTTCATGGGTTAAAGCTTCAAGTAAAGAGATTTCACTATTTTTTGCACTTGATTTGTGGTCATTAATTATGTTATCTGGCAAAGTCTGAATATTTAAACTTGGTGCAATATCTGCAAGTCGTTGGGACAATAAAGGCCAAAATACTTTAGACAAATCATCATTTGTTTTAAGCTGTCCCATCTTTCCAAGAGCATGTCTAAGACTATTTGCTTGTTCAACATTTTCTGTATTTAATCTGTTATCTAATAGCGTCAAAAGATCACTCAATGTCTCAGGATCACTACGCATTAATAGTTTTCTCTCATGAGTTTCCCCTTCTAAAGCTAAAGCAATTTGAATTTCAGGAGTAATAACGATTAGCAGTGGATCGTTACCATCCTCCTCGAGAAGTGTCAGGCGCTCATACGCTAAAGAATCATTATGAAAATCCATCGAAACTGATTGACTAGGTGGCAACATGCCAATAGATGGATTAGTAAGGTTTAATAAATCCTTTGGTGCCCAAACCCATCCTTGAAATTTATTGAGTAGTTTTGGTTCGTATAGTGCAGGCAAAGGGGAGGACAACCACAAACCTTGGGTAAGGTTCATTGGTAGCAAGATTTCTGATTGGAGAATATCTAGGGCTGCCCACCACATTCTTCTTACTGCTGATTCACTACAAGTTGAATGGGGGACTCCCTGAGCCATCCTTTTCTGTAAAGCTTTGATGGTTACCAGAGGTTTGCTCACAAGAACCTCCCGACCTTATACAAACCTTTAAATCCATTTGATCGATTAGGTTTTAAAGGATGAAAAAGCATAAAAAAGAAGAGTTAAACTCGTGAAAGTGCCTTAGCTGAATATTATTTATTCGAATTGAATTGAGGATTTCTCAATCAATCTATTTAAGAAGCCAAAAAAATTGTGTTTAAACAAATTAATATCAGGAGAACTAATTTGTCTATCAGCGAGAATTAGAGGGACTAATCACAGCAACAGATTTCAGAAGTCAAACGTGAATATCCTAATGAACTATTTGCTTTAGCAGGAAGTGAGGATTCCTTCCTTTACATTGATGGGCAAACTTTACCTCAAGATGGTATTTCAAGGGAATCAAACTAGGTCTTGAAACTCAATTACAACTTAATTAGCATGTTTATCAAAGACATAAGCAAAAGCTTATAATTAAAGATTTTTTCTTATTGATTGTCCACGTCTAGAGACCGACAAACAAAAACCCAAACTTATAAAATTAACAACTAATGCGGTTCTTCCATAGCTCATAAAAGGTAATGGAATCCCTGTCACTGGACCTAGGCCAATAGTCATAAATATATTGACCATAATCTGAAAAATAAACATTGAAGCTATTCCAATAACAACCAAAGATTCAAAATCAGTACGCGCATCAGCGGATATTTTTATTAATCGAAAAATAAGAATAAAAAATAAAAATATGACCAATAAAGTTCCCAAAAAACCTGTTTCTTCTCCAAGAGCACTAAAAATAAAATCAGTATGTTGTTCAGGTATGAATTTTAATTTAGTTAATTGGCCTTGCATTAGGCCTGTGCCAATAAATCCACCAGATCCGATACCTATTTTACTTTGAAGCATGTGATATCCACCACCTAAAGGATCTTGACTGGGGTCAAGAAAAGTAATTAGTCGATCTCTTTGATAATCTCTTAAAACTGTTTCCCAAAACCAAGGCGTGATTTTTGCTATTAATGAATGAAAACATATAACTAATAATGTTAATATTTTCCGATTTGGTAAAGATTTATAAGATAAAAAACCAATTATTGGAATCCAAATAAGAAGTCCAATTTGATACAAATATGAAAGCAATCCTGTAACTAAAGTAGCCAAAATAATAAATGCCCACTCATATGGCATTCCTGACCAATATAACATTCCCAGAAGTATTGCTCCAAAAACAAGAGATGTACCAAGATCAGGTTGTATAAAGACCAAAACCCAAGGGATAAAAGTAACTAATAATGGTTTTATTAAATGTGATAATTCAGAAAATCTTTTTCGATCCAAAATAGAAGCCAAGACAAGTATCAAATTTATTTTCGCAAACTCGGATGGTTGAATATAAAACCCAGCAAAGCCAAACCACCTTTGAGCTCCAAGGGCAGAAGTGCCACTAAAGTTTACATATAAAAGTATTAAAATAACTATAAAATATATTGGAACAATATATTTTCTTAAATTTTGCAAAGGAAACTGAGCTAATAAATAAATAATTAAAGAACCTATATAGGCAATAATTGCATGGTGAAACCAATCTGTAATTTCAAGGTTTCTTTGAGTACTTGCAATTAAGAAGGAAGATAAATGTACTAAAATAAAAGGTACAAACCAAATCACATAATCTACATCTTTCCAAAATTTTGTGCTTCTAGCTCGCTTTAAGGTAGATATTTTATTGCGACCAAAACCCAGCATTAGTTTAAATCACTGATTAACAGATAATGTCTTACATAACGTTTCAGCAAGTTCTAAAAATACTTTTGCAGTTATTGACTCGCGAGATGTATGAACTACTGGTAGATCCTTAGCTGTACCAGAATAAATATCTGACTCTATTGGTATCTGAGAAAGTAAAGGGACATTATTCTCTTTGGCTAATTGATTACCTCCTCCTGAACCAAAAATCTCATATGATTTTTCTGGCTGGTCTGGAGGGATAAAATACGTCATATTTTCGATCACACCGAGTATGGGAATATTCATTTGTTTAAACATTGCTAAACCCCTTCTTGAGTCTTGAAGAGATACATTTTGTGGCGTTGTAACTATTATCACACCTGCCATAGGAACTGCCTGAGCCAAAGAAAGTTGAGCATCTCCGGTTCCAGGAGGAAGATCTACTATTAAAAAATCCCGTTCACCCCAAGTGGCTTGATATAAAAATTGTCGAATAATTCCGTTAAGCATTGGGCCACGCCAAATCACTGGCTGATTTTGATCAATTAACAATCCCATTGAAACCATTCCCATTCCGCATGTTTCAATCGGAATAATCTTTTGCTCCGCGCCCGAGCCACTGACTTCAGGAGTTATTTCGCTAACTCCAAGCATATAAGGCGTATTTGGTCCATAGATATCAGCATCAAGTAAGCCAACCTTGAAACCCTTTTGACTAAGTGCACAAGCCAAATTAACGGCAACAGTACTTTTACCGACACCACCTTTACCGCTACTTATTGCGATAACATTTTTCACGTTTGGTATTGGCGTTAATCCCTGAGATTGCCCCCCATGTCCTGCTTGACCAATAGGAGACTCATCAGATGAAGATGAATCACCTATCTCAATTTGAACTTGCTCTATATCATCCAGTGACTTAATGCTTTCCCTGATATCATTAGCTATTTGACTTCTTTGCGCTATCGCGAAATTGGGTAAGGACAGTCTTACAATAATTTTCGGAGGCTTGACTGCAACTATTTCCAGCCATCCAAGTTCTACAATAGATCGCTTACTTCCGACATCTGTGACTGAATTAAACGCTTTTAAAACCTTCTCGTTGGTTTTCATTCTTAATTTCTATTACATCCGATGATAGTAAAAAAATCGACACATATTCCACCTCATTATCCAATGATATTGCCTTTAGTAATAAGTAAAAAATAGTCGCAATACAAACTTTTCCAATATTGGTGTGAAATTTGCATCATTTAAAAGTATTTTTTTAAAGAAAGCAAAATAAAATTAATTTTGTCCTCCTCACAAGATCAAGCCAATTTACCGGCAAAAAACTCAAGAGAACGAGCAAAAAAGCTTGTTTTAGCTCTTCAAGATGAAATTTGTGCTGGCTTAGAGACTATTGATGGTGAAGGGAAATTCATAGAAGAATCTTGGGAGAGGCCAGAGGGTGGCGGTGGACGCTCAAGAGTCTTGAAAGATGGAGAAATCTTTGAACAAGGAGGAGTGAATTTTTCTGAAGTACATGGCAATGAACTTCCGCCTTCAATCATTAGTCAAAGGCCAGAAGCAAAAGGTCACTCTTGGTTCGCGACAGGAACCTCAATGGTTCTTCACCCCAAAAGTCCTTTCATACCAACTGTTCATCTGAATTACAGATATTTCGAAGCAGGTCCTGTTTGGTGGTTCGGAGGAGGTGCAGATTTAACCCCCTTCTATCCATATTTATCTGACACTCGTCACTTTCATTCATGCCATAAAGCTGCATGTGACACGATTAATGAAGATCTTCATAAGGTTTTCAAGCCTTGGTGTGACGAATATTTCTTTCTAAAACATCGAAATGAGACCAGAGGAGTTGGAGGTATTTTTTATGACTATCAAGATGGATCCGGCTTGCTTTATAAAGGACAAAATTCCAATGGGAAGGCCTCTAACATATCAAACGAGCTAGGGAACTATTCTTTGAATTGGGAAAATCTTTTTTCACTGGCTAAGGCATGCGGGCAGGCATTTCTCCCCTCCTATGAGCCAATAATAAAAAAGCGAAAAAATCAAAGCTTTTCAACAAAAGAAAGAGACTTTCAACTTTATAGGCGAGGTAGATATGCTGAGTTCAATTTGGTATGGGATAGAGGCACCATTTTTGGATTACAAACGAATGGAAGGACGGAGTCAATATTGATGTCATTGCCTCCCTTAGCAAGATGGGAGTATGGATATAAGCCAGAAGAAAATTCACGTGAGGCTCTATTAACTGATTTATTTACTAAGCCTCAAGATTGGTTTACAGATAAATCTCTAGAAGAGAGGTGTTTAACTCATCAAGCACTGGATTAGATACTGCACTTCTAGTTTATTCCATTTAAAAAAGCCTGAACTATTTCACTTGTAAGGAGCTTTATTGTTTTTTGCCTGGTTTTTAAATTTCTAAGATTTTTTTCTAGCAAACCCTCTAATTTTCCAATTTCAAGAACCCTTATTTGCCTTCTTGGAGCACCTAAGCCTCCTCTAAATAAAACAGGAAACCTTCCAAATGTGCTTGCAATTGACTCGTCTATTTTATTTGGCGTCTCTGAGAAAGGAGGGATCAAGCCTGAACCAACTCCATACTTACCATATGCATCAAAATGAATCTCAATCGCATATCCACCTCGCTTAGCAAATCTCCTTCCCACTGACCAATTCGTTCTTGGATCATTAGCGTCATCTATATTTCTTATTCCTGGGTCATAAGACCTGATATTTAAACCTTTCTTTTTTCCAAGTTTAACAATTGATTCTTGTAATTTTAAATTCCAAAAAAGTTCATCACTCATTCCAGGATGCATTGGATTAAAACCAAATTTGTCAACAGCTTCGCCAGATGTGCCAGCGCCAGCCAATCCCTGAGAATCTGCATGGCCAGCTAAAATTAAAATAGGGATATTTTTATCTACATCTAGACTGCCAACCCAAGTTGCAGGAAGATTCGACCTTTCACCAATGATCCGATCAAGATCTTCAGTAATATTTAAATTCCTAGTGGAATAAAGTTGAGAAAAAGCATAAAAAGTAATTATAAATACTATTATTTTTAAACTTTTTAATACTGTATTTCTCAACACAAATAGGAATTAAATAGGCGAAGAAAGTAGAGAATTTTCACTACTAAGCTCAAGCCTTTCAGATAATTCCAACTGAATTGCTATCAGCTCATCACGATGAGCTTTGATTCGTAAAATACTGATATCAGATAAATCTGAACTTAATAACTTAACTTCTAATGATTCCTCTCGTTTGGATTTAACATGATAAATAATTCCAGATAGAGGAGCACCAATAGCAGCAAGAAGTAAAGGCCACCAACTCAACGAGGGATAAAGCTGAATCAGAACAAGACCTAAACAGGCTGAGCCCAATCCTCCGAGGCAAGATAAAAAAATCACCAAAAAAGTACTAGAAGCAACATTGCCATTAAAGATCAACAATTTCTCTTCAGCATTACCTCCATTTTTTTTCCAACCACGTTCTTCTAACCAAAAACTAATGCCTTTCAAAACTTCCAGAGGAGGCAAAGGAGACTGAACATCAACAACTGTTGTGCGGTCCTTACTAGCAGCTCGCAGAAAAAACCCCAAGCCTATCGCCAATAGGATAGTGAGAAATAAAGTTGAGGAGAATGCAGATTGCATCTCAAAAATACGATCGCTTTTATTTTAATTGTTCTGGAAAACATATCTACAAAAGTGAGCTAAAAAAATTAAAAGATATTAGAAAAGATAAAATAGTTAAATTTACTAAACATTTTTCATCATTTAAGGTATTAGAATTATTTCATAAAGAAATAACTGATGAATTAAATTCCAATTAAATTTGTTATGCAAAAAAAACTTGATAAACCCTCGACATTCAAGATCTTTGATAAAGACATAGATAATGAAACTGAAATTGCTTTAAGCTCATCTATGGCTTTAGCAGTTGATACCGAAGCCATGGGATTAATTCATGGTAGAGACAGACTATGTTTAATACAAATATGTGATGAATTTGATAATGTTATTTGTATTCGTATAGAACGAAATCAGCGTTCAGCACCACACTTAAAATCTATTCTTGAGAAAAAAACCATTGAAAAAGTCTTTCATTTTGCAAGATTTGATGTCGCTGCCTTAGCAAGTAATCTAAATATTGACGTAAATCCAATCTTTTGTACAAAAATCGCAAGTAAAATAGGTAGAACTTACAGTCCCAGGCATGGATTGAAAGAAGTAGTTATGGAAACTGTTGGAGTGGAATTAGATAAACAAGCTCAAAGTAGTGACTGGGGAAAAGTTGGTGATTTAACTGAAAAACAACTTATCTATGCAGCAAATGATGTTAGATATTTACTAGAAGCAAAACATAAACTTGAAGAGATGTTGAAACGTGAAGAAAGATGGGAATTAGCAAAAAAATGTTTCCAATGCGTACCAATTTTGTCTGAGCTTGATAGAAGGCGATTTACAAGTATTTTTGATCATTAATTTTTTCAAATTAATGATCTATTAATCCTCAAGCATAAAATTCTCTTCTTCTTTTAGAGCCTTTAATAATTGATCAAAGGATGCAGAGGCTGATAAACCTTGTTTTTTATCCTCATTCAAAGTTTGCTCAAGGATTTTATGAGCAATTTCTTTTCTGGATTGCAAATCTTTTTTTCCTTCTTTAGCTGCCACGACCTCCACTTTTCGTCGAGCTGCTGAAATACTAATACTTAAAGAAGATGCTAACTGAGCACAAATTTTAAGATAATGATGATCTTCAATTAGTGGCATATGCAGAAGCTTGAATAGAAAATCTTCATGAAAAATCTTCAACTAGATTACATTGCACTATAAACCCTTGGACAAGTAAGTCGAAATACTAAAAGCTATACCTTGACTTCCACCCTCGGAACCCATTCTTTTAGCCCCTCTTAAGCCAATAATCTCTCTATCGAAATCAGAGTTCAGTAAAAACTCCACTTGTTTTGCGAGTGTTTCATAACCCTTAGCGATAGCTACTGCACCTCCTAACAAACGACTTTGACGCTTAGCAAAACTGAAATTAAATTGATGTCCTTCGCCTGGCAAGGACACACATGGTATTCCTAAACCTACCAATTGTTCTGTAGCTGTACCTGCATTAGCTACTCCTACTTCTCCCCAGTTAGCCCAACAAGAAAATTGATTAAAGCCAATCAATATAAGAAATGAGTTCTTTTTCCATATTTCCGAAATCCCAGTGTTACCTGTTGACTGATAAGTAGGTTTAAAACCTAAGTTCATCAATATTAATTCTATTTTTTTTCTCATTGCAAAAGAACTTAAAGGCACAAATACTGCAATGGAAGAAGTACTTTGAATTAACTGGATTGCAGTTAAAAGTTTTTTAAAATTCTGATATGCCTCTGGCAAACGACTTCCACATAACAAAATCAAACGTCTATATTTTTCAAAGTCTTTTGGACACTCTCTCTTAGAAATTCCATCCATCATTGGATTACCTAGCGATAGTGCCTTTACGCCATGATTTCTCAAACCTCTAGCAGTAATTTTGTCTCTTACTGCAACCATCCTGCAACGACTAGATCGCATTAACCAATATTCCCATGGATCCCATTCAGTTCCTTTCAATCGATGGTAACAATCACTCAAAGCGGATCTTGGCCCACTGACCCATGTGTAATCACTTTTAGGAGTGCCAATAAAAAAATAATTTGCCCCGCTAGCCCATGCAAAAAGCAGAGGTAATAAATCCCCAACTGCAACGATAATTCTTCCTTCTTTTGCTGACTTATGAATTAAAATCCATTGCCTCCAAAGACTTCCTAATAATCCAGCTTTTAAATCTAAGACTAAACCACTAAAACTCTGATTACTAAATCCCCCGCTTGGCAAAAATGTTGAGGCACCTATTTTGGCAAGCAAGCCATCTTTGACAAGCCTTGAAAATGCTTTCCCATCTCCAACCATCGGGAGAACTTCATTGGAAATATCAGGATTAATTTCATGGAGAGCTTCTATAACCCTTAAAGCAATCAGGTCTTCTCCATGTCCATTACAAAGAAACAAAAGATTTTGTTCGGTTTGACTGATACGATCTGAATTGGGAATGAAAATCTCATTTTCGGCGGCATGGCCAAGTGGTAAGGCAGAGGATTGCAAATCCTTTATCCCCAGTTCGAATCTGGGTGCCGCCTTAATTATCATTCGTTTAATTTTTCTGAGTAAGCCTTCCAGAACAATGCTCCATGTGTAGCGAGTAGCAAGTTTCAAGAAGATTCAGAAATTAATAAATTGATTTTAGTAATAGATCTAAATATTGATCATATATCCATTCTTACAGTTAGCCTCTAAAAGAACCACTAGCGAAAAGGTTATAGGTAATAAGGATGACAAATACTTACATCTTCTTTTCACTACTTGATTGAATATTAATTGTCTATGTTGTGAAGGTTTTTTTTCATTACAATTAAATAGAAGAATTCACATAGAAACATTATTCATGAATTAATATTAATCATATTAACCAATAAGAAAAGTGTCTGATCAAATTGAATTTAGTTCTTTTTATAAATTATTAAATTCAATAAAGGAAGGTGACTCTGAACAAATATCTTTACTTGATGAAAAAATTAATGAATTCAAAAATGGTAATAACTCGAAAAGTTTTCTTGATGAATTAGGATCCCTTTATCTCTCTATAGGTATTACAGAATTATATAATTTTACAAACACAAACGATCTCCAGGAAATTGGACTCATCGATAAAGAAGGGTGGGAAAATTTATCTACTACAAATCAAGAAGAATTACCTGTTTACCTAGCAAATAAAATGATTAAGTATATTAAAGAAAATAAAAAAGTAAAGGAAATGTCGGACAAGTGGAATGTTAAAGAAGGTGAAATAAGAAAGCATATAACTAAAATGGCAAGATATATAACTGAAGGTATTATTGATGTAATTGAATAATACTAAATACAGATTGAAGCATTATATTAATTTATCTATTTAATTATAAGATAATTAAATAGATGAATTAATAATCATTATCTGCCACACAAATACCTAGACATCTTATTCCGTTATTAGAAGTTCTTCCACAATGATTACATAGAACTTTTTCTTGCTGAACTTTACTTTCATGGTTTTTGTTATTTTCTTCATTACTGTGTTTTTCCTCAAAAAAAGAATTTTTAAAACTATTTAATTTATTCATGTAAAATAATGATATTAGTTTTTTTTATTTGAAATAACATAAATGAAATCATGACTAAGAAAAAAATTGGGATTGGTTTTGGAACTTGGGCTTGGGGAAATAAGCTTGTTTGGGGCTACAAAGCTGAAACAGATGATATCTTACTTAAAAAAACTTTTTTTGATGCAATAGATGGAGGATTAGATCTTGTTGACAGTGCAGATTCATATGGTTCTGGAAGTTTATTTGGACAAAGCGAAAAGCTGATCGGTGATTGCCTAGAAGAGTTACCCAAGAGAAAGCTCAAAAAAATCACTATCGCAACAAAGCTCGCACCCTTTCCATGGAGAATTGGTCGAAATGGTCTAAATAAAGCTTTTCAAGAAAGTAATCAGCGCCTGAAAGGGAATATGACAAGAGTACAACTGCATTGGAGTACATATCGCTATGCACCTTGGCAAGAAGAGCAATTACTAAATGGTCTAGGAGATTTATACGAAGAAGGGTTAATTAAAGAAATTGGGCTCTCTAATACTGGTCCAAAAAGATTAAATTTTTTATTCCAAAAACTGAAAAAAAGAGGAATTAAAATTAATAGTATACAAATGCAACTTTCGTTATTAACAAAACCAACTATAGAAGATGAAAAAATAAAAAATATATGCGCTAAGAATGAAATTGAATATTTAGCTTATAGTCCATTAGGGCTAGGAGCCCTTACAGTTCCACCTAATAAATCTCCCAAGCCTCAAACATTTTTGCGACAAAAGTTATTCCAAAGGTTACTTCCAAAAACCATAGAATTGAGAACACTAATAAGTAATATTGGTAAAAAATATTCTGCCTCCCAGGCACAAGTTGCCTTGAATTGGGTAAGGTCTCATGGAGCTAAACCAATAGTCGGTATTCGTAATCCATTGCAAGCTAAAGATGCAATTTCTGCACTTAATTGGTCTTTAACTAAAAGTGAAAAAGAAAGTCTGGATTTTCAGAGAAATAAATGTCTAACAAATATGCCTCTAAACCCTTTCACTAGTCCCTAATAAAAATTCAATTATCCGGGCTGACAATAACCTTCATTGAATCTGAGGAAGTAGGAAGACTAATCACTTTGGCTGGTGGAGTGGGCTGAGAATTTACGCTTTTTTCAATTATTTCTTTTTCAGGCTCTTCCTCATCTTTAGCACAAGCTTCTAATGCTTCTCTCAGCAAGGAGTCAAAGGTTGCACCTGGCAATCTATGCCTAGCGACCTCAAGGAATGTTAGAGGTAAAGACTCGGATGCCGCATCTTTTAATGCAGGATTATTTTTTCTATGCTCTTGTTCGTCCTGAATGGCTCGAATAAATCTGAGAGTAACTTCATGCTTAGTCGACGCTTTAATCAAAGTATCGTTATCTCTTTGCCCATTAGTTGCTTCTTGTTCTAGGTCATTAATTCTACTCTCCAAACTTGTAAGCACTTCATCAGCTTCTTTCCCAATATGAGAAAGTTGTCCATCAGACAAGTTTGGCAAATCAGCTACATAAACTTTTCCATGATCTCTAAGAGTTAAAAAAGTCGGTCTTGGGCCAGCATTTTGTCGCATACCCAAATCTGCTTGACCTCCTAAAGGCCTTTTTGGAGGTGTTGGACCTGCAGAACTTCTCCTACGCGTTAGACGCTGTTGATTTTCAAATGGCATAGAGCTAATTAAGATCTAACTTCGCATTACCCGAACTAATATCCGGCTTGCGTTTTTTTACATCTTACTGTTTTTTTACCGTTATAGAAAATCTTTTTTAACCTTCATTTAATTTATTCAAAAAACTGTACTACTTGATTTTATAAAACTCCCCTTAAAACCTCACCTAGGTATTCCTAAAATATCGACATGCTTCGTACTGTTCTGACTTTCAACAACTTGACCTATATGCCAAGCTTCAAAATCATTTATCATACAAATTTCTAATGCAGAATCCACTTCACTTTTAGGAACAATTAGACAAAAACCTATCCCCATATTAAAAGTATTCCAAAGATCGATTTCAGGAATATCTCCAGCATTCTGCAACCAATTAAAGATTTCAGTTATTTCCCAAGTAGATATATCTATATGTGGGGACAATCCAGAAGGGAAAATTCTAGGTAGATTCTCTGGCAAACCTCCACCTGTGATGTGGGTCATGCCATGAATTGGTAAATTTTCTCTCAATAATTTCTCAACAAGTTGAACATAAATCGCGGTAGGTTCCAGCAAAGATTGAATCAAGTTCCTCTTATCTTTCCCATAAAGAGTATTTTTATCCACATTCGCCATGGAAAGAACTCTACGAACTAGACTAAAACCATTGCTATGAACACCGTTACTTTTAATCCCAACAATCTGATCTTCACAATTAATTTGTGTGCCATCTATTAACTGATGATTTTCAACTATCCCAACACAAAAGCCTGCTAAGTCATATCTTCCACTGGGATAAAAACCTGGCATTTCAGCAGTTTCGCCTCCCAAGAGAGAACAATCCGATTGACCACAGCCTGCTGCAATCCCCTCTATCACTTCAGCTAAAGCATCAGGAGTCAAAGTTCCGCTTGCTATGTAATCAAGAAAAAATAAAGGCCGAGCCCCATTAGTTATTACATCATTGACGCACATTGCAACTAGGTCTATTCCCACTCCAAAATGACAGCCATATTGCTGAGCTAATTCTAATTTTGTACCAACACCATCCGTCCCAGATACCAAGACTGGACTTTCATAGCCTTTTGGAATTCTTATGCATCCTCCAAAACCTCCTAACCCACCGATGACCTCACTTTTATGAGTTTTTTCAACGCATGATTTAATTCTCTCCACAAAGGCTCTTCCAGCAGTAACATCAACTCCCGCAGTTTTGTAATCCATCAGTAAAAAGCTTTCTTATTCAAAAGATATGAATCCTAATATGAAATCCATATGGGATCAGTATGCAATCAACTTATTTCATTTCAATCATAAGTTGATGAAATTAATTTATTTACCAACATAGTGGTACAAAAAATCTTTCAAACTAATGCTGAATTAAAAGATTGGCTTAGTGAACAAAATTCAGCAATAATTTTCATCCCTACGATGGGAGGACTTCACCCTGGCCATCAATATTTAATTGAGAAAGCAAAAGCCAATAACACACAAAAAAAACAAATTATTCTTGTAAGCATTTTTGTAAATCCATTGCAATTCGGAAAGGATGAAGACTTCAAAAAATATCCTAGAAATATAAGCAAAGATGCTGAATTAGCGTTTAAAGCAGGCGCAGATGCAATTTGGGCACCAGATTATTTTGAGGTTTTCCCTGGGGGAGAAAATTCACATTTTAAAATTCAAGTTCCTCAAATATTGCACAATCAATTATGTGGTGCAGAGAGAGCAGGGCATTTTGATGGGGTTGCAACAGTTATTATTCGTCTCATCAAAATAATCAAACCAGAGAAACTAATCCTAGGAGAAAAAGATTGGCAACAATTGATTATTATTAGAAAGCTATTTCAAGAACTATACATACCCATAAAAATTGAATCTTATTCCACGCAAAGAGATCAAAGTGGATTTGCTTATAGTTCAAGAAATTCTTATTTGAGTAGTTCGGAAAAGATAAATGCTCAATCATTACCTAATGCACTTAAAGAAGCAAAAACAGAATTTGATAAAGATAAAGTAATAAATCTCACAAAAATAGCTTCTAGACTTAAAGAAAATAATTTAAAAATTGAATATCTAAAAATCGTAGATCCATTTTCATTAAAAGAAACCTCAAATATAAATGGACTATGCCTTTTGGCAGCAGCAGTAAAGTGTGGGTCAACGAGGCTAATTGATCACACTTTTCTTATGCAACGAAAACCAATTATTGCGATTGATGGTCCAGCTGGCGCCGGGAAAAGCACTGTAACTAAAGCATTTGCCAAAAAACTTGGTTTTATTTATTTAGATACAGGCGCAATGTATCGAGCGGTGACTTGGTTAATCATCAACAATTCGATTGATCCAAGTGATCAATCAGAAATCAAAAATATGTTGAAAAATTCAAAATTAGAGTTTAAAAACTCAAGCTTTGTTGAGCAAAAAATATTCATAGATCATATTGACGTAACAGAGAAGATACGATCCCCAGAAGTGACTTCAATGGTTTCTGAGATTGCCAAACAACAATTTGTAAGAGAATTACTTACGCGAAAACAACAAGTCATTGGAAATGAGGGGGGCCTGGTTGCAGAAGGAAGAGACATCGGCACAGCTGTATTTCCAGATGCAGATGTAAAAATTTTTCTTACTGCCTCTCCAACAGAAAGAGCAAAAAGAAGAGCTCTTGATTTAAACAAAAGAGGTTATGAATTCTCCAGCATTGAAGATCTTGAAAAAGAAATTAAAGAAAGAGACAAAAAAGATAGTGAAAGAAAAATCGCTCCGTTAAAAAAAGCTCTAGATGCAATAGAGCTCGTAACAGATGGGATGAATATTGAAGATGTATTAAAAGAAATGATTTATATTTTCAGATCAAAGATTCCAGAAGAAGTCTGGCCAACTCCTAATCGATGAGACTGTCTATTAATCCATCCATAGCTTCATCAAGTAAATCTATAACCTTATCGAATCCATTTTGACCCCCATAATATGGATCAGGGACTTCATCTAATTGAGAGTTTTTTGAGTAACTTAGAATCAGTTTTATTTTTGAATTTACAGGATTCTTATGATCTTTAGTTAATGATTGAACAGCGTCAAGATTATCATTATCCATAACCAAGATATGATCAAATTCATATAAATCACTTTCTTCTATTTTTCTTGATCTACTAGTCAGTTCTATACCTCTTGATAATGCTGTTTCACGCATGCGTGGATCAGCAAGATTTCCAACATGCCAACCGCCAGTTCCTGCAGAATCAACCAAAAAAAGATTTTCTAAATCCCTATCTTTAATTTTTTGCTTAAAGACACCTTCGGCTGCCGGAGAACGGCAAATGTTTCCTAAACAAACAAAGAGAATTTTTTTTACCATAGGTTTCAAATTTCAACATTATTGTAAGTCAAAAAGAATCTTATTTATATAGCGTTCAGTCCATTCATTACCAAAGAAGCCACTTAACATTCCTCTTGCAGGATCTTTTTCAGCTCGATATCGCATATATTTTTTCTGACCATTTAGCAACTTTGAAGATCTTTCTGTTGAAATCTTTTTTGCATTACTCACTAAATCCAAGAATAAATTCAAATACTCATCAAAAGCTGATTTAATTACTTGACAAATTAATTTATCACCTTCTGCTCCTAGGGGAAGTCTAGACCAAAGAAAACCTGGAGAAAAATATTGTCTAGCTTCCAATGGTATATCTCCTCCTGAAGGAAGTTTAGATTGCCAATTAGCGTGGATAGATTTTAACTTTCCTAAAACATATTGAGTATGAATCATGTCATCTTTTAATGCAGGTTGAAGATCTAAAGCAATAAGATGTCCATTTGGAAGTGTTACAAAATCAGCTCCAAAAAAAGGTAAGTCATAATGATTTAAAGGTGAAATTACCAAATTCATGACAGAAGTGATTTCACCAGCTTGCAGGCAAACACATCGAGCCTGGCGTATTTTTTTCGTCTTTAGACCCCATGTTTCCAAAACAACTTTTTTAGGATTAGAACTGGAACCAAAAAAAGATTCTCTAAAAAGAAAATCATTCTCTATCGGATAAGGACTAGGTTGAAAAATAGAAAACTTCTTAATAGTTTCATCTAAGAAAGAAGCCCAACGCCAATTACTTATTGAAATAGGATCAAGACTATTATTTCTGTTAAGTTGCATTTAAAAACTAAAATGAAGAATTAAATTTTCTAAGACTTAAAGGAAATAAAAACTCTTTCATATATTGCTCTGACCATTCTTTGCCAAAAAAACCAGAGAATAAACCATGAGCAGGATCTTTTTCAGCACTATATTTATCATAATCTATATGCAATAAGCTGACCTCTTGAGATTTAATATGATTTTCATTAGCTTTAGATAAACTAAGATTTGCCCAATAACATTTAAGAAAAGAACTAAAAACTTTTGGTAAAATATTTTCCGCTTCAAAATTTCCACCCTTACAAAAAAGAGCCCATGGAGAGAAGTACTTACTTGGATCATATATATTACTTTTCATATCAGAATTAAACTCATTAAAACATTGTTTTAGGCTTTTTAAGCCATCAAAGTATCTATCAAAATATTCTTTATCTTGAATAAGAGGTTGAAAATCAAGAATCGCAACAAGCTTTTCTTTTTTCTCAAACCACAATAGGTCAATACCCATAATTGGCATATCATTTTGATAATGAGGATAAGCAACTGAATTTAATACTTGCAGACGGTCTCCTGCGTCTAATCGCGTCACTCTCCATCGTCTAAATTCAGGAACGTCCCATAACCAGCTATTCAGCTTATAATTGCCTTTTTTAGAAACGCGCTCACAAAACTCATCAGGAACAATCAACTTCTTACCGCCATGTTCAAGAATATTTTTTGTTAACTCACTAAACAGATCTTCAAACATATAAAGTCATCTCCTTAGAGAATTTAATAATTTTCTCTCCATTAAAGTAATTGAATCAGTTACAAAGAATAAATACAAACCTTTTATACTATTCTAATAGATATCTTAATAGATACTGAATATAAATAAAGGAATATTCTTGTGAAAATATCAATTTCATTACTCGGTACTACCTTTTCGCTTTTTATTTGCAAAAAATCTAAATAAAACTTTTCCTATAGCCGAAATTAAATTTCCTTCCAATTCATTAAAAATATCCATATTATATTTAAAAGATCTATTAGCTTCTTCAATAATTGAATCAGCTATCTTTTGATCAATAGGAAGACTATCTAAAGTATTGCGATACTTGATTTTAAATTCTTTTTCATCTCTAATTTTCTCAAAGATATAAAAGCTCAATCCTTCATCACCAGGCAGATTCATGGCTTTTTGAGTGATGGTTTTCAACAACTGTCCCCCAGACAAGTCACCTATATATCTGCTGTAATGATGCCCAATTAAAAGTTCAGGATTATCTTTAGCAATTTCTCTAATTCTAGCTTCATATTCAATAGCTGGCTTAGAGGGCTTTATCAATTCAGACCACTTGCTACCAAAGTAGAACGACAGATCTTGTTCCAACTGTTCCTTACGAAAAAGCTCTTTAAATCCAATTTGAGAAATTATCGGATGAGAGTTTTCACAAAGTTTTTCTATCTCTTCTTCCATTGCAGAATAAACAAAATATAAATCAGCCAACAAATTTCTATATGAGGACTTATCAACTACTCCCTTCAGAAAACAACTTATAAAACCTGTATTTTCAGCCATCGTATGAGACTTTTTAGTCCCTTCACGAAGTTGCCTAGCCAAGGCTACTGCCATGAGTTCAAAATCATTTAATCAAAACTTACCACTTAGACATAAGCTCAACATTAGATCTATTAATCGCTGAATAAAAATTATGGAAAATTTTGAAAAGCTCATTGCTCCATCAGAAGGCCAGAAAATTACTTTTGTAGATGGAAACCCAGTAGTCCCAGACCATCCAATTATTCCATTTATCAGAGGTGATGGAACAGGCATAGATATTTGGCCTGCTACACAATTAGTAATTGATAAAGCTATTGAAAAAGCTTATGGAAAAAATCGATCCATTGAATGGTTCAAAATCTATGCAGGTGATGAAGCTTGCGACTTATATGGAACTTATCAATACTTACCAAACGACACTCTTGAAGCAATACGAACTTACGGAATAGCAATCAAAGGACCTTTAACCACGCCTGTGGGGGGAGGAATCAGATCTTTAAACGTATCTCTAAGACAGATTTTTGATTTATATTCATGCGTTAGACCTTGCAAATATTATGAAGGGACTCCAAGCCCTCATAAAAAGCCTCAAGATTTAGATGTAATTGTTTATCGAGAAAATACTGAAGATATTTATATGGGCATTGAATGGGAATCTGATGATCCCGAATGCATCAAATTGATTGATAAACTCAATAATGAAATAATTCCGGCCAGCCAAAAACTAAAAAACAGGAAAATTCCTAACGGAGCAGGAATAGGAATTAAGCCAGTTAGCAAAAGTGGTAGTCAAAGACATATCAGACGAGCGATTAAACATGCACTCAACCTTGAGGGGAACAAAAGACATGTGACCTTAGTGCATAAGGGAAACATCATGAAATTTACTGAAGGAGCTTTCAGAGATTGGGGATATGAATTAGCCACTACAGAATTTAGGAATGAATGCGTAACAGAGAGAGAAAGTTGGATTTTAGATAACTTAGAAAAAAATCCTCGCATTTCTTACGAGGAGAACGCTGAGTTGATTGATCCAGGTTATTCATCTTTAACAGAAGAGAAAAAGAAAGCTATTTGTGATGAAGTTTATTCAGTTCTCACATCCATTGGAAGTAGTCATGGCAATGGGAAATGGAAGGACATGGTAATGGTTGATGACCGAATAGCAGATAGTATTTTTCAACAAATTCAAACTCGTCCTCAAGAGTATTCCATCCTTGCAACTCTCAATCTAAATGGTGATTACATATCAGATGCGGCCGCAGCAATTGTTGGTGGACTTGGAATGGCACCAGGTGCAAACATTGGAGATAAGGCGGCTATTTTCGAGGCCACCCATGGAACAGCTCCAAAACATGCAGGTTTGGACAGAATCAATCCAGGGTCAGTAATACTTAGTGGGGTAATGATGCTGGAATATTTAGGTTGGAATGAGGCAGCAAAATTAATTACAAATGGATTGAGCAAATCTATTTCAGATAAACGAGTTACTTACGATCTAGCACGATTAATGGAACCACACGTAGAGCCTCTCAGTTGTAGTGATTTTGCGAAATCAATTGTTGAAAGATTTTAACTAAACATTGTTTAGAGTCTTTCAACAATTAAGGATTTGACTCCATCAATCTAAATGATTCTAGAAGAGTTTTCTCATTGCCTAGATTACCTGGAAAAGTAACTACTGGTAAATCATATTGATCAGAATTACTTGTTACTATTGACAATCCTGGTAATATCTGGCCTTTTAAATCTACTTGATTAAACTTCAACCCCTTTTGAAGCAAGAGTTGTGTTGTAATACCTCCTTTACTAATAATGTAACCCAACTTATTAGTTATTTTTCCAACTAGAATTGCCATAAACTCTGCAAGTTCTAGTCCAAAATTCATTCTTTTAGAGTCAGAAGAAAACTTCATTTCTTCTCGAGTAGTAAATAAAACAGGTATTTTTTTTGTATCCAAAATATTATCTATTTTCGACAATAAAATATTCTCCAGTTCTAAGATTTCTTGTTCACAATCTTCTAAAGCAAAAATACCAGCTAATTGACTGACTGGTATTTCCAAACCTTCACAGGAATTATCTTTTAATAAAACCTTTAATTGATCTGTCGCTAATTTCACATGGGAGCCAACCATTATCAATCCTGGCTTATATTCAAACTGATTATTTTTCGATTTTAAAGATACTAAATCTGACGTATCTTTAGGGTTAGGTGGTAAACCAGATAAAGAGTTAATAAAGCTTGCTGCTGTTCGGAAAAGAAATCTTTTTTCTTTAGAAACTACTTTAATCGCTCTAGCTAGTGTTTCTAAATGATGAGGTAATTTAGCATCCACAACTACTGAAATATTATTTTCTAATTCAAACAAAAAGCTTAAAAGAGATTTAAAGCCATCTTTATTATTAAAAGCCATATCTAATTGTTTAATTTCAATGTGTAAGATATTTTCCGCCTGTATCTTTCCAAAACTTTTTTCTTCAATCCATTTAGCTAAATCACTAGTAGAAAATCCAAAAATATTATCCCGACCGAAATCAGTATTATGAACAGGTATCCCATTTAGATAATGAATACCGTTTTCAGTTGTTCTTCCACCTTCCAAAAAAGCTGGAATGTGGAATGTTGCGTGAAATGGTCCTAATTCTTCAGCAAGAATTGCGGGTTCCAAAACACCATGACCACGTAATGTTGAATCACCTCTACTAATATAAAAATAATCATCTTTAGAATATCCTTGTATTAAAAAAAACTTCTTAATAGATGAACATATTTCTCTGATTTTCTTAACAGCCAAAACAGAAGATAAAGATCTTGTGTTCGCAAGTATAAATATTAAAGGCGATGATTTTATAAATGTTTTCTCAAGAGTTTTTTCATCCCAATTTAATAATAATGGGCATCCATAAACAGTTTGAGATCCAGTTGGATCATCATCAAAAATAATTATTTTCATAAAAACTTAATCTATTTTTTTAATCAACAATTTATTCGAATCTCTTCCAATTTTCAGGTACTTGAATATAAGATTTATTTAAATCGGCAACAGACCCACATCCCAATAGCTTCATAGTTCTCACTATATCTGTTTTAAGAATTTCTATAGCTCTGGCAACGCCTTTCCCTCCTGCCGCAGCAAGTCCATACGCATAGGCTCTACCTATCAAAACTCCTTTCGCGCCAAGACATAATGCTTTAACAACATCACTACCCCTGCGAATACCTCCATCTAGCAACACATCTGTTTTCCCATCAACTGCAGCTAAAATTTCAGGCAAAACCCGGATCGTGGGAGCAACGCTATCAAGTTGCCTAGCTCCATGATTAGAAATAACGATGGCATCAGCACCTAGCTCTACCGCTTTTTTTGCGTCATCACCAATATGTATACCCTTAACAATAATTTTCCCACCCCATGCCTCGCGAATCCATTGAAGATCCTCCCAAGTAACAACTGATTGTTCTAAAGCAGGACCAATTGCCGTGTATCCCATAGGGCCATCATCAAGCTGAACATTTGGAAAACTCATTAAGCCTCCATCACTTAACCATTGAGTCATCCAGCATGGTTTAACTAATATTTGAGGTATATAGGGAAGCATCTCAAAAGGATTCATCGATAAAAGCTGTTGGGTTCCTGATCGCATATCTCTTTCCCTTAAACCAGATACGGGTGTATCAATAGTTACAACTATTGCTGAGAATCCAGCTTCTTTAGCTCTAGCAATTGTTTTTAACGCGACTTCTTTACCACCTAGTAAATAAAGCTGATACCACGCTGGACCGTTTGTAGCAGCTTTAACATCTTCTAACAAACAACCTGAGAGAGTCGACAAAGTGTATCCAGTCCCTGCTTTTCCTGCCTCTCTAGCTGCAACCACTTCTCCCTGAGGATAGAACATTCTGCTACTCCCTACTGGTCCTAACAAGAAAGGAAGTTGAAATTTCTGATCTAAAACAGAGATTCCAAGATCACACGATGGAACAGAGACTGCACATCTAGGTCTAAATAAAATTTCATTATATGCGTTGCAATTTTGTGAAAGTGTTTGTTCTCTATCTGCACCACTATCTATATAGTTAAAAACCATTGCAGGTAGGCGATTTTTAGCTCTAGACCTGAGGTCATCAATATTAAGTACTCCTGGAGAGGAAACATCTGCTCCTAACATTATTCATCACAAATTCATGAATGATGAATCTATAATATATTGATCATAGATGCAAAAACTAACAAAATATTGAAATATTTGCCATGCAAAAAGTTATTAATTAAATATAATTAGTGACATATTATACTCCTCAAAAACTTAAATAACTAAAAAGAATTATGCTTAAAAGTGGTAAATAATTCTAAATATTCTTCTGGTTTAATTTCAAGTTTTCTATCTCCAGTCACCAATGAATTCCTTGGGCTAGTCCAAGGCTCAAGACAAACCATTTGTCTTGAAGGATCAGTCCATATAACTGTTGTATCCATTGGCGCTTCATGAATTAATTCAATTACATTCCTAGATAAACAATCGAAAAGTTTAACCGAACAAGAAGGATAAGAAAGAAAATCAACTCCCTTATCTAAAATTCTTATTTGATCAGAGGCATTAGTAACTTTCATATTAGTTTGATCAATGCATTTTTCAGGCAAACCTTCTATCTTTATTTTTTGTGTATTTAAAACTTGGAAATATGGATGCAAGCCAAAACTGCAAGGCATTGAATCTTGACTCTGATTGTAAATTTTAACAGATACTTCAAGACTCTTTTCTTTCAATATAACATCCATCCAAAGAGTAAAGGAGAAAGGGAAACAAGAACGTGAATCATTACTATCACTAAGTTTTAGCCTTATTCCTACTTCGTCTTTCAATAAATCTATTGACCAAGGTAAATCTCTTGCAAAACCATGCTGTTTTAAAAAATACTTCTTACCACCAGTTGAATAGCCTTCAGATAGATCACCGCATATTGGGAAAAGAATAGGGATTCCTCCTCTAACGCTTTTATCTTTATCTAGAAAACGCTCTAAATCAAAGTACAACAGTTCTTTCCCTTCGCTTCTCCATTCAGTAATCAACCCTCCTCGTTCAGGGACAATTCTTATTAAAGAATCGAATTCAGTATTTGAATATTCCCAGTGTGAATAAGGATTTGTCTTTTTTTCGAAACTAACAGTCATCGATTAAAGCTGATCAATCCATTCTAAAAGAGCCGAATTAACCTGATCAGGAACTTCATCATGTGGACAATGGCCAGCATCTAAAACAACTTCTTTTGTATTTTCAGGAGTATGTTTTTGGTAAGTAGCCCTTTTACCAGGTGCATTCATCCAAGGATCTCTATTGCCCCAAAGCAATAACAATGGTGCCTTCAACTGAGCAAACAACTCATCCAGTGGTCTTCCCTGAGGTCCTGCGGGATCAAAAACACTTTTGAATACATTAAAAGCACCAGCATCTAAAGATGGTTTTCGGATTGCTTCTACTAGTTCATCATCAACATTTGATGTATCAATATAAACTTGATTTAATGTACGTTTAATTGTTGCAGGCTGTCTAAGATTTTCAAAAATTATTCTTTGCAATAGAGCATTTTTTAGAAAGATGCCAGCAACTGTTTTTCTAGCTGTAGCCCAAAATCCTTTAGTTGGTTTCTTGTCTTCACTGAAATAACCAGCAGCATTTAATAAAACCACGCCTGCAGCTTCACTACCCAAAGCAGCACCACTAGCAAGCGCTGCATATCCACCTAAAGAGTTGCCTACAAGTATTGTAGGTCTCCCAATATTTTCTTTAACGTAGGCAACTATTTGATCTTTCCAAAGTGGACCTCCATAAGCCAAACCAAAAGGTTTAGAGCTTTTACCAAAGCCAAGAAGATCTAGAGCGTGAACTTCATAGTGCTTTCCGAGTACTGGTAAGTTGTGCCTCCAATGAGATGTAGAGGCGCCAAAGCCATGAATTAAAAGAATTGCTGGCCCTTTTTCTTCATTAGTCTTGCTTTTATGAGCTTCAGGAATAATGCTCACACTATGAACAGAATGACCTGAGAATTTCCAATCAGAAAGATTTGTTTCTACAACTGAGGAAACCATTTAAGAATAAACTCACACCCGTTGATATTAGTAAATCATTGATCGAAAAAGATTAGTGATTTTATTTCTTTTTTTCGAAATTTCCTCACCTTTTTGAAAAAGAGTTTTCAATGATTACTAAACCAATCCAACTGGATCAGCGGCTATCTCATCAGGGATTGAATTACCTCCTGAAGGGGGTTTATCTTTCAAAACAACTCTTAGCAAAACAGGAGCTAAAAATGTTGTTCCAATAACCATTAACAATATTGCAGCCTCGAGTGAAGGGGTTAACAAACCAGCACTTGTTCCCAATCCTAAGAAAATCAATCCGACCTCACCTCGAGGCATCATTCCCAAGCCAACTACTAATCTATTGGTTGGTTTATCAATTACAAAGCACCAACCAGCTGCAATTTTTCCAACAATTGCCACAATAAATAAGAAACCAGCCACGATGAGTGCAGAGCGACTCTGTGGATCAAGAGGATTTATTACAGAAAGATCCATACCAGCACCAACAAGCACAAAGAAAATAGTTGCGAATAGTGATACCAATGGCAAAACAGATTGTTGAATTGCGTGATTATTTTTTGAACTACTCAGTATCAAACCGGCTGCAAAAGCACCCAAAGCAGCTTCTAAACCAATAGCAGTAGCCACAAAACAACTTAAAACTAAGATCACAAAAGAAGCTACAACAACAGCTCCCGGAGCTTTGAGTCTTTCAAGCAACCAATCAAAGGCTGGAGCAGCTGTTCGACTCAAAGCAATTGCAGCAAATACAAAAACAGTTGCAGCTAACACTAATTTTACAATGGGGGCAATTTGCAATGACCCTCCCGTAGCAAGAGCTACTACAACGGCAAGAATGACAATTCCAAGTATGTCATCTAGTACTGCTGCACCAATAACAATTTGTCCCTCACGAGTTTTCAAGTAACCAAGCTCCCCAAAAACACTTGCAGTAATACCTATACTCGTAGCGGTCATAGATGCACCAGCAAATATCGCTGGAATTATGTCTACTTGAAAAATAAACATTAATCCAAAAGTCCCAAAAGCAAATGGCAAAATCACACCTGCCATTGCAACAGTGAATGCTTGCGCTCCAACTGCTACAAGTTCCTCTAATTCACTTTCCAGACCAGTTAGAAATAACAAAGCATATAGTCCTAAAGTTGCTACGGCTTGTAATGATGGAAAAGTTTCAAAATAAATATCCGGGACAGCTTCTTTAGGTACTGAAGCAAGAGTGCTAATAACAGAAACAAAACCTTGATTCAACTCAGCATGAGCACTTGGCGGCAGGAGAAGATGCAATCCTGAGGCACCAATTAAAACTCCGGCAAGAAGTTCACCAACGATTGTGGGCAAACTTAGTCGAACCAAGATTTCAGCCAAAGTCCTTGCCGCAACAAAGATCATTAAGAAATTAATGACCCCGATAAGTGTTTCCGCGACCTCAACATCATGAGTATTTAGGGCTGAGACTAAAGGAGTTAATACCATCAGTTTTTCTAGAAATGCCTTTTCTTTAAGACATAAATTACCTAATCACAGGGCATATTTGGCTTAAGTATCAAAGGTGACTTAATTACTAAGGTGTGGATCTGAAGTTACTAACTGATTACCAGGACTTTATTGGCTAGCGTCCAGAAACATTTGATGCCTTTATGAGCAGCTCCCAGTCACTAGACCTGCGTCTGCCGACCCCAGGATGTTATGCAGATCCTGTAAGGGCTGGCATGGATGCTGATGCAGTCTTCGATGGAATGACTGAGCATCTCTTTTTTACTCTTGGCAAACTCGCTACGTCGGCAAGTCTGAGAGATCTCTATATGGCTTTGAGCTTTGCTGTTAGGGACAGATTAATGAGTAGATATTTAACTAGTCAAGAGACAATAAGAGCAAGACCTCAAAAAACAGTTGCATATCTTTCAGCTGAATTCCTCATAGGACCTCAACTAAACAATAATTTATTAAATCTAGGGATCAAAAAAGAAGCAGAAGAAGCCCTTAAAAGGTTTGGTATTGAATCTTTAAATGAAATATTAGAAGTAGAAGAAGAACCTGGGCTTGGTAATGGAGGATTAGGGAGACTTGCAGCTTGCTATATGGAATCACTTGCAAGTCTTCAAGTCCCTGCAGTGGGATACGGAATAAGATATGAATTTGGTATTTTCAACCAATTAATAAGAGATGGTTGGCAAGTTGAAGTTACTGATAAATGGCTCAAAGGTGGATGGCCCTGGGAATTACCCCAACCAGATGAGGCTTGCTTAGTTGGCTTTGGAGGTCAAACTGAGAGCTATACGGATGACAATGGAAATTATCGCTCTAGATGGATTCCAAGCGAACATGCGATAGGTGTTCCACATGATGTGCCTGTTCTTGGTTACAGAGTAAATAGCTGCGATCGGTTGAGATTATGGAGAGCTGATGCAACCGAAAGTTTTGATTTCTACGCTTTTAATATTGGCGATTACTACGGTGCTGTTGAAGAGAAAGTTGCATCAGAAACTCTCTCAAAAGTTCTATACCCCAATGATGGAACTGACGAAGGAAGAAGATTACGTTTAAAACAACAACACTTTTTTGTAAGTTGTTCTTTGCAGGACATGCTTCGAAGTTTAGAAAAGCGCTCAATAGCTGTTGAAGAGTTTCCAAATCACTGGACAGTTCAACTTAATGACACTCATCCAGCTATTGCAGTTGCAGAATTAATGAGACTCTTAATCGATCAATATAGATTGGATTGGGATAAAGCCTGGGAAATCACAAATAGATCTGTAGCATATACGAACCATACTTTGTTACCCGAAGCTCTCGAGAAATGGGACCTCAGCCTTTTTAAAAATTTATTACCTAGACATTTAGAACTTATCTATGAAATTAATAGACGATTCTTGCAACAAGTAAGACTTAAGTATCCAGGAAATGACTCAATTCTGAGGAAGCTTTCAATTATTGATGAAGAAGGGGGAAAAGCTATTCGTATGGCACATTTAGCGACAATTGGAGCACATCATATAAATGGAGTAGCTGCACTTCATTCAGATTTAATCAAGAGACAATTATTACCAGAATTTGCAGAACTCTGGCCTGAAAAGTTCACTAACGTAACCAATGGAGTAACACCTCGTAGATGGGTAGCTTTAGCAAACCCTGAACTTTCCAAACTTCTTGATAAAGAGATTGGTCCTAATTGGATTACTAATATGGACCTGTTACTAGAGTTAGAAAAAAAAGAAAATGACTCTAATTTTTTAGATCTTTTTGCATCAGCTAAGTTGTCTGGGAAAAGGAAACTAGCTGGTTACATACATAGACAAACCGGTGTTCTTGTAGATCCTTCTAGTTTATTTGATGTGCAAGTTAAAAGAATTCACCAATATAAAAGACAACATTTGAATGCTTTGCAAGTCATCGCTCAATATCTAAGAATTAAAAATGGAATAACGAAAAATATTGCACCACGTACCATCATTTTTGGGGGTAAAGCTGCGCCAGGTTATTTCATGGCTAAATTAATGATTAGATTTATTAATGGAATCGCAGATGTAGTCAATGCAGATCCTGATATGGATGGATTGCTGAGGGTTGTTTTTCTTCCAGATTACAATGTGAAATTAGGTGAGCAAGTCTATCCCGCAACTGATCTTTCTGAGCAAATTTCAACTGCTGGTAAAGAAGCTTCAGGAACTGGAAATATGAAATTCGCAATGAACGGTGCATTAACAATTGGAACACTTGATGGAGCTAATGTAGAGATCAGAGAAAGAGTTGGCTCTGAAAATTTCTTTTTGTTCGGTAAAACAGAATCAGAAATCATGGAATTAAGAGATCAAGGATATAGTCCGAATAGCTTTATTGCTGAGTCAAATGAACTGCAAGAAACTCTTAAGTTAATAGAAGTTGGGCACTTTAGTAACGGTGATAGTGAGCTGTTTAGACCAATATTAAATATTTTGACAGGGAACGATCCTTTCTTTGTTATGGCTGATTTTGATGATTACCTTCGTGCACAAGATGAGGTTAGTAAAGCTTGGAAAAAAAGTAAAAAATGGAATCGAATGGCACTTCTAAATACAGCAAGATCAGGCTTTTTCTCTTCAGACAGATCAATAAGAGAATATTGTAAATCTATATGGAAAGTTAAACCATTACCTGTAGAGATTAGTTGTGAAAAATAAATAACTACTTATCTGGCAAGTCAGGTGTTTGATGTAATAATCTATTTAATCTTAAGCGATCAATATTTAATGGATCTGGAGCTAGTTCACCTGCTATCTCTTTAAATTTATCTTCAACTTCATTAGGAACTTTAACATCGAAAATTCTTTCCATTAAAGCTTCTATAGAGTACAGATGAGCGTTAATATTTTCAAGATCAGAGACTACTTGTGTAATAGATTTTTCTTTTTTCTCAATGGTTCCCGTTTGAGAATTCTCTTCAGATTGATTAGATGAATTCGAGTTAACTTGCTTTTGTAAATCTTCTAAAACTCGTCCACACAAAGTTCTAAAAGATTGAAGTGCAGCCCAACTGATCTCTTGTTGTTGACGCAGAGTGGGGAACTCTCTAATCAAACGATCATGTTCCCTATAAAATCTGAGGCAATCTGGACATTGGCATGGTTCTTCAGGCACCTTAATCAAGGCAGCTTAGAAACCATCATTGCATTTATTAGGCCGTCATAGGGGGCTCACCATTAAATAAGTCTTCTCCAGATTCTTTAATATCTAGATCAGAGCTCTCAGGAAGAGGTATTTCAATGCTAGTAACCACTTGAATGACATCACGTAATCTCATGGAGTCTGCAAACCATCCCATAGCTTGCTCTGTATCAGCTCTTCCCTCTGCATCATTAGCTTGGTCTTCATGGGCTTCTGCTAGAAGTGTTAACCAACATAAACATCTAGCTTGAACAATTGATAAATCTAAATCACTCGGTTGGGATTTAGATATGTGCTCACTTTCCTGTTGAACAAGCAATCGCAAGCGAAGATCGTGAAGCTGGGCCATCTTGACTTATTCACTACACCAACGCTAGCGAGAGAGTATGAATTTTGCACACCCACCACATATAGGACTACATTTTTTTTGTTTTAGTTCGTTTTTCGCACGGGGCTGGCGGGACTCGAACCCACGACCTACGGTTTAGGAAACCGTCGCTCTATCCAACTGAGCTACAGCCCCCTGAAATTAATTATGCCTTGAGGCATGATGGAGTTGAAAGCAGGGGAGGTGATCGCAATTGAAGTTCAGCAAAAGCTGAGGAATTCAATTGAGGAAAGTCCGGACTCCTATTTGGCCAGGCTTGCTGGGTAATTCCCAGTGCGGGTGACCGTGAGGATAGTGCCACAGAAATACACCGCCTAATGCTTCATGGGGAAATCCCAACATGCATGGTAAGGGTGCAAAGGTGCGGTAAGAGCGCACCAGCAGCATCGAGAGGTGCTGGCTAGGTAAACCCCGGCTAGGAGCAAGGCGAGGGACATTGGATGGCCATAGACCTTGTCCCTAAGCAGAGCCGCTTGAGGCTATCGGTAACGATAGTCCCAGATAGATGATTACCCATTCACTTTCTAACCAAAGAAGAATGAACAGAACCCGGCTTACGACCTGCTTTCACTTTATTAATTTTACGCAGAGGTATTAGACAAAAATCTTATTACTTAATCAATTCATGTGTATCCTTTAAATAATTATGAATATCTCCAATCATAGAGCAGAAGAAATAATAAATTTTATTAGAGGTCTGAATTTAGATCAAAGCTATCAAAAGGAATTTACTAATGAAAAAACAAATAATCTTTCATACATCAATGAGTCATTAACTCATAGTTCAGCAAATAGTGAAATTAATTATGAAAAGCTTGAATTCCTTGGAGATGCAGTTTTAAGACTAATTGCATCAGATTTTATAAAAAAAAGATATCCATACATGGAAGTTGGAGAAAGGTCTGAACTGCGTTCACATCTTGTAAGTGATCAATGGCTAGCTCAAGTTGGCAACAAAATTAACATCAAAAGTGTATTAATTATCGGAAAAAAAGCACTTAAAGATAAATCAGCCAACACAACCATTCAAGCAGAGGCAACTGAAGCATTAATAGGAGCTTTGTATGAAAGTCTCACTAATTTAGAGCCTATAAAAAATTGGCTTATTCCATTTTGGGATGATACAAGCAAAGAAATCTTATCTGATCCATATAGAAAAAACTACAAATCGGCACTTCAGGAATTGACTCAAAGCAAAGGCTTATCAATTCCCTTATACACAACCATTGAAATAGATCAAAAACATGACAATCCAAAGAGATTTTTTTGTACTGTTAATATCAAAAATCAATCAATAGCTGAAGGTTGGGGAAAGTCCATAAAACAAGCAGAAAAAAATGCAGCCAGTAAAGCTTTAAAGTCTTTAGATGAGAATTCAATATATAAGTAAGAAATTGATTTTACAAAAATTTGTAATTAGCTTTTCAACAAATCTTTTAAAGGAAGTGTAAGCAATTTATCCCAATTACCTCCTTCAAAAAGAACTGCGGCTTGATCACCACTTATTCGTTGAACAAACCCTTCATAACCATTATAAATTGACTCTTGGTTATTAACAGTTACTGATGTACCTGGGAGAATAGGATCTTTTGAATCATCCATAATTAAACATATTCAAATAAACTATTGAAAAAGTCTACCCATAAAAATGGTCGAAAAAGATAAATGGATGTCAATAGGTGAGATTGTGGCTCCCCAGGGTTTAAAAGGTGCTATTCGACTTAAACCTAGCAGTGACTTTCCTGAAAGATTTACCAAACCTGGAAAACGTTGGATTCAGAACGCTAACGAATTGCCCACTGAAATCAAATTACTAAAAGGAATGCTTATTCCAGGTAAATCAATCTATATAATTTCCATAGAGGGAGTATCTAATAGGAGTGCTGCAGAGGAAATTATTGGTTGGAAATTAGTAATACCAGTTGATAGCAGACCAAAATTGAATAAAGATGAGTACCATTACTTTGATTTAATTGGTTTAGAAGCAAGAAGAGGCAAAAAAAAGACTCTAATTGGTTATGTAACTGACTTAATCAAGGGAGGGAACGACCTTCTAGAGATAGAGTTGGTAGAAGGTAAAAAAGTTTTGGTACCTTTTGTTAAAGAAATTGTCCCAGTAATAGAAATCAAAGAAAAATGGCTGCTAATCACTCCACCCCCTGGTTTATTGGAACTCTAATAATCATTCAGGTTTTAAATCAGAGCTTCAAATATGGATTACAAAATTCTTTATGAAAATAATTGATAACCCTATAATTCCTGTAATTCTCAGTGGGGGATCAGGAACAAGACTTTGGCCACTTTCAAGGGAAAGTTATCCTAAACAATTTCTAGCATTAGATTCAAGAACAAAGAAAACTCTTTTGCAGAAAACTTATGAGAGGCTTCTAGGTTTAGAGGGACTTGAAAATCCCATATTGATATGTAATGAAGATCATAGATTTATAGTCGCAGAGCAATTTAGAGAGATCAACATTGATCCTCAAGCAATTATTCTTGAGCCCGTAGGACGTAACACTGCTCCAGCAATTGCAGTTGCTGCCCTTCAAGCAATTTCTTTAGGAAAAGATCCTTTGCTGTTAATTTTGGCAGCCGATCACTTAATAGAAGATATAGTTGAATTTCAAAAAGTAATTAATTCAGCAAAAGCATATGCAAATCAAGGGAGACTAGTGACTTTTGGTATTGTTCCAACATGCGCAGAGACTGGTTACGGTTATATTGAAGCAAAAGAATTCCCTACTGAAGAAGATCAAATAACTGGTTTAGAAATAAATAAATTTATAGAAAAACCTAGTAAAAATATAGCTGAGAAATTAATCAAAGATTCCCGCTACACATGGAATAGTGGTATGTTTTTATTTAAAGCGAGCTCAATAATAAGTGAATTAGAAAAATTCTCTCCGGAAATAATCAATTATTGCAAAATTGCTATTGAAAAAGATGTAGAAGATCTTGATTTTCTACGATTAGAAGCCAAATCATTTAAGAAATGTCCAAAAATTTCTTTAGATATTGCAGTTATGGAAAAAACAAAATTAGGAACCGTTCTTCCTTTAAATGCTGGATGGAATGATATAGGAAGTTGGAAATCTTTATGGGATATTAGTCAAAAAAATAATGATGGAAACTATATAAATGGAAGAGTAATAGTTGAAAAAAGTAAAGACTGTTATTTAAAAAGTGAACAACGTTTAATTGTAGGAATCGGGATAGAGAATCTAATAATTGTAGATACAAATGATGCTATATTAGTAGCCAATAGAGATCAATCTCAGAATATTGGAAATATAGTAAAGAGTCTAAGTTCAGAAGACTTTCCAGAAGGTAAAATGCACAGAAAAATTTATAGACCTTGGGGGAATTACACTACAATAGTTGAGGGAAATAGATGGCTAGTAAAGCTAATAGAAGTAAAGCCAAATGCCTCACTTTCTTTACAAATGCATCATCATAGAGCTGAACATTGGGTTGTAGTTAACGGAACCGCATTGATAGAAAAAAATGGAGAAAAACAACTTTTAAGTGAAAATGAAAGTACATTTATTCCTTTAGGATGCAAGCATAGATTAAGCAATCCAGGAAGAATGAAACTTGAGCTTATTGAAGTTCAAAGCGGAACGTATTTAGATGAAGAAGATATCATTCGTTTTGAAGATTCTTATGGCAGAACAAAAACCCTTAGTTAATCAAAAACCATCGTTTATTAATAAAAGCTGCTCGAAATTAATTAAATAAAATCATTAGGTTTCAAATTTTTTATTCCACAGTGACACTTTTTGCTAAATTTCGGGGCTGATCCACATCTAAACCTTTATGAGCTGCTATGTGATAACTAAATAACTGTAAAGGTACAACGGTCAATAGAGGACTAACCCATTCACTAACTTTTGGAATAGAAAATAATTCATCAAAAATTTCCGATTCCGGTCCAATTGTTGATACCCCAATTAAACGGGCATCTCTAGCTTTAGCCTCTTGCGAGTTACTGAGCACCTTTTCATAAACGACCCCAGGAACAGCAACAGATACCACTGGAACGTGTTGGTCCAAAAGTGCAATTGGTCCGTGCTTTAACTCCCCAGCTGGATAGCCTTGAGCATGTATGTAGCTTATTTCTTTTAATTTAAGAGCACCTTCAAGTGCAATTGGATAATTTATCCCTCTACCTAAGAAAATTACATCCTTAGTCTCAACAAACAAATGTGCTATTCCTTGAGAGAGAGAGTCATGTTTTTTTATAAGATCTGTTAATTGTTTAGGAATTAATCTCAAATCATTAGAAAGATCTACAATTTCTTGAGGAGTCCTTTTTTGTCTTTGAGAAGCAAATAAAAGTGTCAAACCATAAAAGGACAACATTTGACCAAGAAAGGTTTTAGTTGCAGCAACACCTATTTCAATACCTGATCCAATATCAATTACATTATCTAGTTCGCGACCTAATGAGCTATCTACTCTATTAGTAATTCCCAATTGATGAAAAGAAAAATTAGCATCTTTAGTCGAATCTCTTCTCTCCTTTTCCATTCTTAATGCAGCTAAAGTGTCTGCCGTTTCGCCCGATTGACTTACTCCTATTGTCAAAGTATTTGGGGAAAGTGGAGGGGGAGCATATCGAAATTCACTTGCGAAATATACCTTTGTAGGAACTCCTGCAAACTGTTCCAATAAATAAGCACCCACCATACCTGCATGCCTGCTTGTACCACAGGCAAGTATTTGTATTTGTTCTATCTTCGCCAGGATATGTTTAGATATCGGCAAAGCAAATGAATTTGCAGAAGGCAAATCCATAGGTAAAAATCTATCTATCCATTGTTGTGCCGTCTCTGGCTGCTCATAAATTTCTTTAAGCATGAAATGACGGAAATTTCTTTTATCTGCAAAAAGTTCTGTGCCCTTTAAAAGCGATGGTGCTCTGTGCTGCCTATGTCCATGATCATCATAAAGTTCAATTCCTAAGGGAGTTAAAAGTGCAATTTCATGATCCCTTAAAGGTAAAAATGTTCGGGTAAATCCCACTAATGCTGGTGTATCACTAGCACAAAAAAACTCACCTTCACCAAAGCCAAGTACTAATGGTGCTTGTCCCCTAGCCACTACCAGTGCATTGGGGGCCTTGGACCAAATCACTGCTATTGCATAAGTCCCCTCTAATACACGCACAACCTTTTGAACAGCAATTAATAATATTTGTTCATTAGGGGACTGTCCATTTGCGAGAGACTTTTCTATTTCTAGCCCGATTAAATGAGGAATTATCTCAGTGTCAGTTTCCGAGATAAGTTTAATTCCTTTAAGTTTAAGGCTTTGAGATAAGTCTCTGTAATTTTCGATAATTCCATTTTGCACAACTGCAATTTGCCCTGACGAA
The DNA here is from genome assembly GCA_003216715.1 of Prochlorococcus sp. AG-402-L09. GTDB lineage: Bacteria > Cyanobacteriota > Cyanobacteriia > PCC-6307 > Cyanobiaceae > Prochlorococcus_B. The sequence continues at coordinate 79,858 of QCIK01000004.1, forward strand.
TCAAGATGAGGATGAGCATTCCTTTCGTCAGGTTTACCATGAGTAGCCCATCTGGTATGCGCAATACCCACATGCCCCTCAGGAGGTTTTTTGTTAATTAAATTCGAGAGATTAATCAGCTTTCCTTCTGATTTAGTGACATTTAGTTGTCCAATTTGATCGTTATTTAAATTATTAATTGTTGCTATCCCCGCAGAGTCATATCCCCGATATTCCAGTTTTCTTAATCCATCAATAAGTAAAGAGGAAACCTCTCTTGATCCAATAACAGCAAATATGCCACACATATATCTAAATGAATATCAAAAATTATTTATTTAAAATAAACCTTAGTTAAGAAAAATACTAATTTTTAGTAAGCCAAACCCATACTTCTAGTTGTTTCATCACCTAAGTAGACTCTAATACTGAGGAAATCAGTTGGACAAGCAGTTTCACACCGCTTACATCCAACACAATCTTCAGTTCTTGGAGATGAAGCAATCTGTGAAGCTTTGCAGCCATCCCAGGGAACCATTTCAAGAACATCCAGTGGACAAGCCCTTACGCATTGGGTGCAGCCAATACAGGTGTCATAGATTTTGACGGCGTGTGACAAATTACCAACCCATATTTCCTTGATGTATAAAACTATACCTACGTTTCGCTACATAAAAAAAAATAGTTGCAATGCCGTCACTTTTGTTAACTCGACACTCTAACCCGTAGTATTGGAAGTCAGGTCTAAGAAGGTTATGTCCCAGGAAGCAATCCTTGAAAAAGTTCGTTCTATTGTCGCAGAACAACTTAGTGTTGAAGCCGGTGAAGTAAAACCGGATTCAAATTTCCAAAACGACCTTGGAGCCGACTCTCTCGACACTGTCGAATTAGTTATGGCTCTTGAAGAGGCATTTGACATAGAAATTCCCGACGAGGCTGCTGAAGGCATTGCCACTGTCGGGGATGCAGTCAAATACATCGAAGACAAACAGTCTTGAGGTTTACATGATGGAGAAACTCCATCGAGTTGTTATTACAGGTCTTGGAGCAATAACTCCAATTGGCAACAACCTCGAAAGTTACCTGAAAGGTCTTGAATCTGGGCAAAATGGGGTTGATCAAATAACCCTATTTGATGCCTCATCCCATGCATGTAGATTTGCAGCAGAGGTAAAAAGTTTTGACCCAACAGGAAAATTAGAACCAAAAGAATCCAAAAGATGGGATCGTTTCTCAAAATTTGGAGTCGTTGCAGCAAAAGAAGCACTGAATCATTCAGGTCTCATAATTGATGATTCAAATGCAGAAAGAATTGGTGTAATTATTGGTTCTGGAGTTGGCGGATTGCTAACTATGGAAACTCAAGCTCATGTCTTAGATAAAAAAGGACCTAGTCGAGTTAGTCCATTTACTGTTCCCATGATGATTCCCAACATGGCTACTGGACTCGCTGCAATTGCACTAGGTGCTAAAGGTCCAAGTTCTTCAGTCTCAACTGCTTGTGCCGCTGGATCAAATGCTATTGGTGATGCATTCAGACTGCTCCAATTAGGTAAAGCAGATGCAATGATCTGCGGTGGTGCAGAGGCTAGTATCACTCCCTTAGGGGTAGCAGGTTTTGCTAGTGCCAAGGCCCTATCATTTAGAAATGACGATCCATCAACAGCAAGTAGACCTTTTGATTCTCAAAGAGATGGTTTCGTAATTGGCGAAGGAGCAGGGATTTTAATTTTAGAAAGTCTTGATCATGCCTTACAAAGAGATGCAACAATCCATGCAGAACTCATTGGATATGGAACTACATGTGATGCCCACCACATCACCTCTCCTATCCCAGGAGGACTAGGAGGTGCAGAAGCAATTAAACTGGCATTAAGTGATGGGCATATTAATCCAGAAGAAGTCGATTACATAAATGCCCATGGAACTAGCACTCCAGCTAATGACAGCAATGAAACAGCCGCAATAAAAACTGCTTTAGGAAATCATGCGTATCAAGTGCCTACAAGCTCAACCAAATCTATGACTGGGCATTTACTTGGAGGTTCTGGTGGGATTGAAGCTGTTGCTTGTGCTCTGGCAATAAAACATGAAATAATTCCGCCAACAATTAATTATTCAAATCCAGACCCAAATTGTGATCTTGATTATGTGCCCAACAAAGCAAGAGAAAAGAAATTAGGCGTCGTACTATCTAACTCATTCGGGTTTGGCGGTCACAATGTCTGTCTAGCTTTTCGACAAATGACCTAATCAATTTCATTTTCACTTCCCACTAAAATTTCTTTTCCCCCACTCACTAATTCAAAATGGTTGCCTTGACTACTTCCCTAGACACACTTTGCGTCAATAGCATCAGGATGCTCGCTGTTGATGCAATTAATAAATCCAAAAGTGGTCACCCTGGGCTCCCTATGGGTTGTGCACCAATGGGTTATGCATTGTGGGACAAACACTTACGTCACAATCCAAAAAACCCAAAATGGTTTAATCGAGACAGATTTGTGCTTTCAGCAGGACATGGATGCATGCTTTTGTATGCTCTTCTCCATTTAACTGGATATGACTCTGTAACTATTGAAGATATAAAAGAATTTCGACAATGGGGCGCAAAAACTCCAGGACATCCAGAAACCTTTGAAACCCCTGGAGTTGAGGTAACTGCAGGACCTCTAGGAGCAGGAATATCTAATGCAGTTGGTTTGGCCATTGCGGAAGCTCATCTTTCTGCAAAATTCAATAAGCCTGACTCAACAGTTGTAGACCATTACACCTATGTGATCATGGGAGATGGATGCAATCAAGAGGGTATTTCTTCTGAAGCCTGTTCTCTTGCGGGTCATTTAAAACTTGGAAAATTAATAGCTTTATATGATGACAACCACATCACTATTGATGGAAGAACTGACGTCTCATTTACTGAGGATGTTTTAAAACGATATGAAGCATATGGATGGCATGTACAAGAAATTCCTGAGGGAAATACAGACATACAAGGGATATCGAAAGCTATTGAGAATGCAAAAGGAGTTACAGACAAGCCATCAATTATCAAAGTAACTACAACCATTGGCTACGGTTCACCCAATAAAAGTGATACTGCCGGTATTCACGGTGCTCCTTTAGGTGAAGAAGAAGCAGAACTAACAAGAGAACAACTTGGTTGGTCATATAAACCTTTCGAGGTTCCCCAAGATGCCTACGATCAATATCGTCAAGCCATTGAAAAAGGAGCACAACTCGAAGAACAGTGGAATAAAACCCTTGTTTCTTACAAAGAAAAATACCCTAGTGAAGCGTCTCAATTTGAGCGTATGTTGAGAGGCGAACTCCCTCAAGGCTGGGATAAAGATTTACCGACCTATACAGCCGATGATAAAGGGGTCGCTACCAGAAAACATTCTCAAATATGTCTAGGAGCTCTTGGTCCGAATATTCCAGAACTAATAGGAGGTTCTGCAGATTTAACGCATTCAAATTACACAGATATAAAAGGTGAAACTGGATCTTTTCAATATGAAAGTCCTGAAAAACGTTACTTACATTTTGGTGTCAGAGAACATGCTATGGCAGCAATATTGAATGGTATTGCTTATCACGATAGTGGTTTAATTCCATATGGTGGAACCTTCTTAGTCTTCGCAGACTATATGAGAGGATCGATGCGTCTTTCCGCTCTTAGTGAGCTTGGAGTGATTTATGTTTTAACCCATGATTCCATCGGTGTTGGAGAAGATGGCCCAACTCACCAACCCATAGAAACCATTCCATCATTGAGGGCAATGCCAAATATGATGGTTTTCCGTCCAGGCGATGGCAATGAAACCAGTGGTGCTTATAAAGTTGCAATTAAAAATCGTAAAAGACCAAGTTCCTTGTGCCTAAGTAGGCAGGGTATGGTCAATCAACAAAATTCATCAGTAGATAAAGTTGCTTTAGGTGGATACATACTTGAAGATTGCGATGGTACACCTGAACTGATACTTATAGGAACTGGAACTGAACTTGATTTATGTGTGCAAGCAGCGAAAAAGCTAACTTCAGAAGGAAAAAAAGTGCGTGTGGTTTCTATGCCATGCGTTGAACTTTTTGAAGAACAAAGCGAAAGTTATAAACAAGAAGTGTTACCTTCTAACATCAGAAAACGTCTCGTAGTTGAAGCCGCAGAGAGTTTCGGATGGCATAAATATATTGGTCTAGATGGCGACAGTGTAACTATGAATAGCTTTGGAGCATCTGCTCCAGGTGGATTATGTATGGAAAAATTTGGGTTTACAGTTGATAACGTACTAGAAAAATCTAGAAAGCTTCTCAACAAATAAAATTCATCATTTCAGTCCCAAATATTGAATCCAAAGAAAAAAGTTAAACAAAGAACTAATTTTCTTTGTTTAACTTTATTGGAGTTAATTCAGCTGCACCTTTTGAATTTATTTGATCGTTTAATTTATCAAGATCTTCATCTGTGATTTTTGTATTCATTGGGCAATGATTAGGACCACACATTGAACAAAACTCTGCTTTTTTGAAAATTTCTTCAGGTAAAGTTTCGTCGTGATATTGCTTAGCTCTCTCTGGATCTAAGGACAATTCAAACTGCTTGTTCCAGTCAAATTCTTTCCGAGCCTTACTTAATTCATCATCACGATCACGAGCTCCTGATCTGTGTCTTGCGACATCTGCAGCATGAGCTGCGATTTTATAGGCAATCAAACCTTCCCTGACATCCTCAGGATTTGGCAAACCAAGATGTTCCTTAGGTGTTACATAACAAAGCATCGCAGTCCCGTACCATCCTGCCATCGCAGCACCAATAGCACTTGAAATGTGATCATAACCAGGAGATATATCTGTAACCAATGGACCTAGTACATAGAAAGGAGCTTCTGAACACTCCTCCATTTGCTTCCTAACATTGAATTCAATTTGATCCATAGGCACATGACCAGGCCCTTCAACCATCACTTGCACATCATGTTTCCATGCACGTCTAGTCAATTCACCCAGTGTTTTCAACTCAGCGAGTTGAGCTTCATCTGATGCATCATGCAGACAGCCAGGCCTTAGTGAGTCCCCCAAAGAGAAAGTACAGTCATATCTTTTAAATATTTCGCAAATATCATCAAAACGCGTAAACAATGGATTTTGCTTGTAGTGATAAAGCATCCATTGAGCAAGAATTCCTCCTCCACGACTAACTATTCCAGTAATACGCCCTTTAACCTTGGGTAGATGTTCAATCAATAAGCCAGCATGAATAGTTTGATAATCAACTCCTTGCTGACAATGCTTTTCTATTATGTGTAAAAAATCATCCTCAGTTAACCTTGAAATAGAACCGTGAACACTTTCTAAAGCTTGATAAACAGGAACTGTCCCAATCGGGATAGGGGAGGCATTAATAATTGCAGTTCTTACCTCATCTAAATTAACCCCTCCAGTAGAGAGATCCATAAGTGTATCTGCACCGTATTTAACTGCTAGCTCAAGCTTCTTTAATTCTTCACTAATATCACTAGCATTAGGCGAAGCGCCAATATTTGCATTGACTTTACATGTTGAGGCAATACCAATTGCCATCGGCTCTAAATTTGTATGATTAATATTTGCCGGAATAACCATTCGACCTCTCGCAACCTCTTCCATAACTAGAGACACAGGAAGATTCTCACGGTTGGCCACATAAACCATTTCTTCAGTAATTTCACCTTTACGGGCAAAATGCATCTGAGAAACATTTGTTTTACCTTGCCTGGAAGCAACCCATGAATTCCGCATGAATTAAAAAGCTATTGAATAAACAAGGAGCAATATGCAAAGATCACAAGATTTCACTTTCCTTACACTGGTTCAAACCAGATCAAGTTCAGAGGGTGTGATCTCAGCCATATAGCTTCGCCATATGGCACCCCTAGTGATAAATACAAATTAGCTCGAAATACTCAACTCAACCCTAAAGTTTTTATAGATAAAAATTTTCGAATTAAAAATTTTGATTATTGATATCCTTTTTCATCTCTAGAAACAACATTCGTCGTCGCCGAAATCTTCTAACCGCCCCAGTCAAAACCAATCCACTTCCAACTACTAAAGCAGGTATTGCTTGAATTTTATCTTTGCCCTCTCTATGTAAAAAGCCAGTGATGGCCAATAAAATTAGCAAAGGCGCTGAAATTGAAATTAATGGGTTACCCAATCTGTTCATAAAATTAAGTGACTAAATCACTAGAGGAGTATTAGATGCCATGACTATTGTTTGAGACAAAATTTTTATTCCTAACTCCAGGCTCCTTTCATCCAAAGAGAAATGTCCACTGTGCAATGGAGCACAACCTTGATCTCCAGCAACTCCTAATCGAAACATCATCCCGCGAACATCTTGCAAAAAGAAAGCAAAGTCTTCAGCACCTAATGACGGATTTTCTAAATAAACAATATTTTCTTCATCCATAAAGTTCTTTGCACAGGTAGATAACAAACTAGTCAACTCAGGGTCGTTATAAACAGGAGGCGCTATTGAATTAAACTTTATTTTAGCCTGAGCTCCATAATTGGAGGCTATATTTTGTACTATTTTTTCAATCCATTGAGGCAATTTTTCATAAAGGTTGCTATCAAGACACCTCACTGTACCTAGAAGCTTAACCCTCTCAGCGATAACGTTAAAAGCATTACCTCCTGATATTTTTCCAAAGCTAATAACTACTGGCTTTAGAGCATCTAAACGTCTACTAATAGCCTCCTGAAGTCCACTTATAACTTTTGCAGAAATCCAAATTGAATCTATGCCTTCATGGGGTCTAGCTCCATGCCCTCCCTTACCGATAATATCTATTTCCAATTCAGCTGCAGCAGCTGTAAAAGTACCATTTTTTATGCCAATTTTGCCAACTGGCAAGTCTGGATAAACATGCACACCAAAAAGCGCTTGAACTCCCTCCAGAACTTTTTCAGCTCTCATCCAATTTGCACCTCTAGCAATCTCTTCAGCAGGTTGAAAAATGATTCGGATTCGAGAATTTGTAAATTTATTTTTCGCTAAAACTTTAGCCACTCCCAACCCGATACAAGTATGTAGATCATGGCCACATGCATGCATCAAGCCTTGAATTGAAGAAGAATAATCTAAACCTGTTCTCTCCTCGATTGGCAAGGCATCCATATCAACTCGTAAGCCAACAACAGGTGAGTTTTTATTACCCATTTCAGCAACCACTCCCGTTTTACCAACTGCCTCTTTTACCTCCCAACCTATTTTTCTAAGCTCCCCGGCAACAAGAGCAGCAGTTTGATATTCCTGACCGCTTAACTCTGGGTGAGCATGAAGATGACGACGTAATTGAATCAATTCAGGCATTAACTCCTTAGACAAGTCATTAATTTCTTTTCCTAAATCCTTCATCTATCCTCCAACGCAAGAAATGCAATCAAATCGTTTGTGGGTATTGGTGGCCAACGGCGAATATTCAACAACCAATCTTTATCACGATATCGAATATCTAATCCAGCAGCCGCTGCCCAATTGCTTTCAGCTTCACCTGAAAAGCCTTTACGCCATAGAAGTGCACTTAATGCTGCTCTCGCATCTGCGAATAAAGGATATTTACCAATTAATATTCTAATTTTATTTTCAGCGAGTTCAAGATCACCCAATTGATAAATAGCAAGCGCCTCACTCGACCTAGACATGGCTATGGCATTATTTGACGATGCAGCTTGAGAAAAAAATTTCTTCGCTTCACTCCAATTATCCAAAGATCCCATCACATTACCTAAGTTATACAAAGCTGAAACATCTTTAGGATTCTTCTCTAAAACGTATTGATAATCTTGACTGGCGTCCTCCCAAAGCTGCAAAGCTTCTTCAGCAATTCCTCTATTCAGGTAAGGATCAAGATCTTCAGGCGAAATTTTAATGGCCATAGTTTGATCTTTAATAGCCCCCTGAGGATCACCCAGCGCAAGACGAATATTACCTCTATTACTCAATGCAGCGGCGTCATTTGGATTATTATTCAAGTAAAGGCTCCAATCTTTTTCAGCTTGAATGAAATCACCATCATTACTTTCTTGAAGGGCTTTTTCGAATAAAAATTTCGGAAAATCCTTAGCTTGAGATGGAAATGGTACAAAAACAAAAACGATGAAAAGTAAAAGTAAAACTTTCAAAACTCTTATTCTTATCATTTAACTTTTTTATTTGTTGAAGTTAGCAGATAGTGTTTTTCAGCTACTGGTGTAACAACCCTCCCCCTAGCAGTTCTTTGCAAAAAACCAATTTGCATTAGATAAGGCTCAACTACAGTTTCAAGAGTGGTTGAATCTTCTCCAAGCGCAGCAGCCAACGTTTCAAGTCCTACTGGACCACCTTTATATTGATTAACTAGCAAATCTAAATAACTTCTATCTGTTGCATCTAATCCTCGTTGATCTACACGATGTAGATCAAGTGCATCATTTACAACTTGAGCATCTATCATTTTTGAGGACGAATGTACTTCTGCATAATCTCTCACTCTTCTTATGAGCCTATTTGCAATTCGGGGAGTACCTCGACTTCTTCTGGCTAATTGATGAGATGCTTCTTCTGAAATCGATAAATTAATAAGATTTGCAGATCTTTTAATTATGTTTTCAAGATCCAAATAGTTATAAAAATCTAATCGCTGAGTTATTCCAAAGCGATCTCGCATAGGAGAGCTCAAAGCTGCTGGCTTCGTTGTCGCACCTACCAAGGTAAAAGGAGGAATTTCAATTGATCGCATTCTCGAGGAAGTGCCTTTCCCCACAGTTAAATCCAACCTTCTATCTTCCATCGCTGGATACAAAAGTTCCTGTGATATACGATTAAGTCTATGAATCTCATCAACAAAAATTAATTCACCAGGCTCCATATTGATCAACAATCCAACAATGTCCCTTGGACGTTCAAGGGCGGGAGCGCTGGTAACTCTGGCTTTAACTCCTAATTCCTCAGCAATAACCAAAGCCATGGTTGTTTTTCCCAATCCAGGAGGCCCATAAAGCATTAAATGATCAAGGGCTTCTCCTCTTCTTAATGATGCTTTAACTGAAATTTCAAGAACTTTCTTTAATTCAGATTGACCTACAAATTCATCAAAAGATTTAGGCCTAAGTGAATCTTGCTTAGATAATTTCAACTCCTCCTTTAAGGGAGTGGATCCAACTAATCTTTCCTCTCCTTTATCATTAGGAAGAGAAGAATGATTATTAATTGAAGACACAATTGCCATGACCGAAGGGTAGTGGCATCTCAACAATAATGTAGGTAAATAGAAAAATGAGCAAAAAAGGAAAGAAAAAATCAAAAAAAAATTCCTCAGTTGATGGAAATCGTCGCCTAGCTGAAAATCGACAGGCAAGGTATGAATATGAAATCCTAGAAACCCTTGAAACTGGTTTAGAGCTTCTTGGGACCGAAGTTAAATCTATTAGAGCTGGAAAAGTTAACTTGAAAGATGGGTTTTGTTTAATTAAAAAAAATCAAATTCAACTTCACAATGTTCATATATCACCTCATAATCATGCCGGTAAATTTTTCAATCATGAACCTCTAAGAATCAAAAAACTTCTTGCACATAGAAAAGAAATCGAAAAATTAAAAATAAATTTAGAGAGAAAAGGTTTAGCATTAATACCTCTAAGTCTTTACCTCAAAGGCTCATGGATCAAGCTAAGAATAGGAGTAGGTAAAGGCCGAAAGTTATATGACAAAAGGAATCAAGAGAAAATCAATGATTCCAAAAGAGATGTAGCGAATGCTTTAAAACGTTTTTAAAGAAAAAATAGTTTCATATTTCCCAGGAAATTCTTTTCAGAAAACGATGACTTTAATTATTAATATCAGGTAACATCCAAACTAACATTATCTGGTGGAGGTGTTGGATCAGGATCTGCAATGAGCATATGCTGCAAAACAATTTCTGGACGTTCACTATCTCTCCATCTAATGCGATAAGCAGGCATTTTTGTCCCCCTACTTGTCGTTTGCTCAACAGGTTCCATGACCCAACCACGTCTTGAACGCCCTTGGGGATTACGTTTCACAACAGCATCGGCATGCTTGAAACGAAAACCAACTCTCTCACCACTCATCTGAACAAAATCCTTACTCGCCTATTATCCACTGTGATGGGTCACTTTCCAGTTTGTTTTAAATTTGATTCTGGTCGCAAAAGTGGAAAAGCTATGACATCTCTTATCGAAGGGCTGTCAGTTAATAGCATTACAAACCTATCTATTCCTATTCCTAGACCTCCTGTTGGAGGCATTCCTACTTCAAGTGCATTGATAAAATCTTCATCCACACTTTGCGCCTCAAGGTCCCCGGCTTCTTTTTTTGCTTGCTGCAAAAGTAAACGTTCTTTTTGATCTATTGGATCAATTAGTTCACTAAAAGCATTAGCAGTCTCTCTTCCCACAATGAAAAGTTCAAATCGTTCAACTAACCCTTTCTTAGTTCTGTGTTTTCTAGCCAATGGAGAAATCTCAATTGGATAGTCCATAACAAATGTAGGTTGCACCAGATTAGGCTCTACTACTTGTTCAAAAGCTTCATTTAAAAGTCTTCCAACGCTATCAGCTTTATCTGGCACTTGAAGGCCCTGAAGAAGCATTGCAGCTTTAGCATCGTCAAAATTATCTCCATACAGTTCAAAGTCAATCCCCGAAAACTCCTGGACTATTTGGTGCATCGTTACTCTTCTCCACGGAGGTGTAAGATCTATTTTTTGCTGTTGATAAATAATTTTGGTCGATCCACAAATCTTTTCGCAAACAGAAGAAAGCAAATTTTCTGTTAATTCCATCATGTCGAAATAGTCTGCAAAAGCTTCATAAATTTCTACAGAAGTGAACTCGGGATTATGACGAGTGCTAATTCCTTCATTTCTAAAAATTCTTCCAAGTTCATAAACCCTTTGAAAGCCGCCAACTACTAATCTTTTCAGATGCAATTCTGTGGCAATTCTCAAATACAAAGGCAAATCAAGCGTATTGTGATGGGTAATAAAGGGCCTTGCATCTGCACCACCGGCCTCTGACTGTAAAACTGGTGTCTCAATCTCAAGAAAGTTTTTTTCATCTAACCATCGACGAATTGAACTAACTAATAAAGCCCTAGTGCGAAAAGTTTTTCTTGACTGCGGATTAACAATCAAATCTAAATATCTTTGTCGGTATCGCTTTTCTACATCAGCAAGTCCATGCCATTTATCTGGTAAAGGCTGTAATGATTTGGAAAGCATTGACCATTCGAAAACTTTTATAGAAAGCTCACCTCTATCAGTTCTCCTTAATATTCCACTTACTCCTATCCAATCCCCAGAATCAACAAGAGAGGTAATGTTCTCAAAACTATTCTTTGGCTTTTCGCTATTTTCATTCTGATTTAAGGTCGCCTTTTCCAAAAAAAGTTGAACTGTTCCTGTTTCATCAGCAATAGTAAAAAAAGCAAGTTTTCCCATAACTCTTCGAGAAGTTACACGCCCTGCGATCGATACTTCGTCTTTGTTTTCTTCACCATTTGGCAAGTCTGCATATTTTTGCTGTAAATCATCAGCAAAGTTAGTAGTCCGAAAATTCAAACCATAGGGACCTAGCCCCAGGCTTTTTAGTGCTTTAGCCTTCTCAAGGCGGGTATCTCTTAATTCAGACAAGGCAATTCATACATACGACAGAAATAAACCAGCTCAATTGAAAAACCTATTAATTTTGAGCTATTAATCTTTAACTGGCAATAGCCGTAGGAAATTCTCCCATTCTTTGAGAAGCGTAGCCAATCCCTCTTACGGTTAAAATTAATTCCGGATTCCTTGGATCTGGCTCAAGCTTGCCTCTTAAACGAGCTACATAGACATCAACAACTCTTAAATCCGCCGCTCTCCTCGGCGGATAACCCCAAAGCTGTTCCAAAATCTCCGCTCGAGGAACAACACGACCAGGATCACGAAATAATAATTCCAGCAAGCTAAATTCTGTATATGTAAGACCTATTCTTTCCCCTCCTCTGCTGACTTGCCTTCTATTGGTATCTACAACAAGATCTCCAAGCTTCATCACTCCTTGGCCTGATGGAACTTCTCTGGGCTCATCAACAGTCGGGGCAGGTCCAACTCTTCTCAAAATAGTCGCAATTCTTGCCTCTAACTCCTTAGGGCTAAATGGTTTAGCCAAGTAATCATCAGCTCCTAAGTCCAAACCTGCAACTCTTTCTGAAATTGCTTCAAGAGCGGTCAAAAATATTATTGGAACACAAGACTCTGCTCTTATTCTTCGGCAAACTGCAAAGCCATCCATCTTAGGAAGCATTACATCCAGCACCACTAAGTCTGGTGCTTCTTTGTGAAAAACCTCGAGTGCTTGCTCTCCGTCCTGTGCAGATAAAACTTGATAACCAGCAAGATTAAGCCTTGTGACCAAGACTTTCAATACTGCTGGTTCATCATCTACAACCAAAATGCAGGTCATGAGATTAGCTGTTGCCTTAGTGACAAAACCATCGAAATTTTATGTCGAAATGGCTTCTTGTTATATGAAGATATCATCTTCAAGTCAGGTATTCAAAGCCCTTTGACTAATTTAAAAGACAGAGTCACCACTAATAAATAAGTATTTATCCTATTTTAAAAGGTTTAAAAATTTTCTCATTAGATTTTTTTATAAGCAAGGAGAAGCCAAGAGGAGAAAAATGGAGCAACTAATCCAGTAATTATGACCTCGGAAATTAACACATAAAATGACCAAGAATGAAACCAATCATTTCTCAAAACACTATATAAAATAATCTTTTGTACCCAAATAGAAAGGCCAACAAAAAAAGTTCCAAAGATAGCCATCAAACCGATATTTAAAAATAATTTGATTTTTTTATTATGCAATCCATATGTACTCCAAACTAAAGACAAAACGACCAAAGAGGGAATATAAGAAACATTCCCAATTGTAAAAGAATCTATAAAAATTCCTAATAAAATTGAAGCAAAAACAGACTTCCAAGGACTATTCTTAAGTGAAAATGGCAACAACAAGATAACAGGCCAGCATGGAGTTATTCCATTTATTTTTAGCCAGTCAGGACTGATAATTATAAAAACTGGTAAACAAATTATAGTAAAGAAGATGAATAACTTTTTAGTCATTATTTTTCAAAATTTGCACCCAATCAATTGCCTCTGGAGATGCAGTTAACTGCACTATTGCATATGGAGATGGCAAAGCTTTTTCGTTCACGAACTGAACAATTCCGATAGTCAAATTTGGGGGTAATAAAGTACTTGCTGGAGAAGTAGTTACAGCGTCGCCAGTTTTAGCCAAGCTATTTTTATTTAAGAAAATTAGTTTTGGTCTGTTTGTACCCATCCCAGTCAAAATCCCATGGCGCTTAGTTCGATCAATCCACGCTCCTACCTGATGACCAGGATCAGTCAATAATCTCACTCTTGAAGTAAGTAATGTTGTGCTGTCAACCAAGCCAATTAAGCCTCCCGGTCCAATTACTGTTTGCCCTTTCAAAACACCATTTCTGGCTCCCTTGTTAATTTCTAGCTGTTGCCACCAATTTCTAGAGGATCTAGATATGACAGCAGCTGAAATTCTTTGATCACTATTAAACTCTTGCAAACCAAGAGCTTTTCTTAAACGAGTATTATCTTCCTCAAGTAATTTTAATCGAATATTTCTTTCAATATTCTCTCCTTCCTGAATCCATTCTCTTTGAGCCGTACCAGGGAGTATAGGTTTTAATAAAATAGAGTATAAATCTAAATACCCTGCTCCTTTTGTCCAACGAATCCCAAATAATAAAGCTGCAAATAAAACAGTTAACCAGAATTTACTTTTCAAAAGCAAATGAAACCCTATTTTCCTTCGGGCTTGAATCATTGTTCAATCTCTAATTACATTTCTAGCAAAATCTGGCGTATCCAAGACTCTTCGCATCGATTTAAAATCATCCAAAACCAGACCACATCCATTTACAACGCACAACAATGGATCCTCAGCTACGTGAGTGAAAATTCCTGTTTCATGACTTAACAGATCACTAATTCCTCTAACAAGTGCTCCCCCTCCTGCCAGCATTATTCCCCTATCAACAATATCTGCAGCTAGTTCAGGTGGAGTTCTCTCTAGAGTTCTTTTTACAGCATCAACAATCTTATTCAGAGGCTCTGACATGGCTTCACGTAAATCGCCTGCTTTCAAATTTATTGAACGAGGCAAACCTGAAAGTAAATGCAATCCCCTTACATCTATTGATTGCAAATCGAATTCATTAGACGGAAAAGCTGATCCGATTTTAATTTTTATCTCTTCAGCTGTTCTTTCACCAACTACTAAGTTATGTATTTTTTTTAAATAGGTAGCTATGGAATCATTAAGTTCATCACCTGCAACCCTTACTGATTCACTTAAAACTGTTCCGCCAAGGCTTAAAACAGCTACTTCGGTAGTACCACCTCCAATATCAACGATCATTGTTCCGATAGGCTCTGTCACTGGCAAAGAGGCTCCAATCGCAGCAGCGACAGGTTCATCAATTAAATGCACCTCTCTTGCTCCCGCAAGACCAGCTTCACGAACTGCTCGTCTTTCTACACCCGTCACGCCACTAGGTATACCAACAACTAATCGGGGCGCAATGATTCCACGACCTTCATTACACTTTTGAATAAATGTCTTAAGCATTTGCTCAGCTGCATCAAAATCCGCTATCACACCATCCCTAAGGGGTCTAACTGCCCGGATATTTCCTGGTGTTCGCCCTAACATTAATTTTGCATCATCGCCCACAGCAAGAGGAACTCCTTCTTCTAAATCCATTGCCACAACTGAAGGTTCTTGCAATACAATTCCCTTGCCCGACACATAAATCAAGGTATTTGCTGTACCTAAATCAATCCCAATATCTCGGGAGAATTTGAAACGGTTAAAAAACACGGATTTCAATCATTTGAGCCATCATAAAGAGAGTTGAACTAAGATAAATATATTATTTAGCAACCAGTAAACAGAGGAGGTAATGATGGCAATAAATTCAGTCACTCTTGTGGGCAGAGCAGGGAGGGATCCTGAAGTTAGATATTTTGAGTCTGGAACTGTAGTAGCAAATTTGACAATGGCCGTAAATAGAAGAAATCGAGATGATGAACCAGATTGGTTCAATCTGGAAATTTGGGGTAAACAAGCCCAAGTCGCAGCCGATTATGTCAAAAAAGGTTCTTTAATCGGTATAACTGGAAGCTTCAAATTGGATAGTTGGAAGGATCGTAATACAGGAGAAGATAGAAATAAGCCAGTTGTTAGAGTTGACCGTCTTGAATTATTAGGATCCAAAAGAGATTCAGAAAATAATAATTTCCAAAACAACAATTCATTTAATCAACAGCCAAGTAATGATGAAATCCCATTTTAAAAAATATCGTTTTTAATTATTAATTAGTTTACGTAGAGTTCGATAAATTAAAGTTATCAAAGCGATGGATATTATTGAAATAATAATTATTTTAAAGATAGTTGAGAAAGGACTAATCCATGTTTCAATGTTTGCATAATTATCCCCTAAATAAAAGCCTGTAATTGTTAAGAACAAGGTCCAAATAAGGCTTCCTGCAGTCGTCCAAATCAAAAATGGAGTTACGGGCATTAACTCAACTCCTGCAGGCACTGAAATCAAAGTCCGGATTCCCGGTACTAATCTCCCCCAAAAGACTAAAGGGACCCCAAACCTGTTGAACCATTTACGACTTCGAGCAAGTTCAAGAGGTTTAATCCCAATCCAACGTCCATTCTTCTCAAGCCATTGCTCAAGTCTTTCTTCGTTAACTAATCTGCCAATTCCATACCAAGGCAAGGCGCCAATTACAGTTCCTATTAAGCCTGCCAAAATAACAGGAAAAAAATCTAATTGCCCCTGAGAAACATAAAAACCTCCAAGAGGCATTATTAATTCCGAAGGAATTGGCGGAATTAGATTTTCCAAAAACATTGCAAGTAAAATTGCCACATAACCAATCCACTGGTTAGTTTCCACTGCATTTCCTATCAATATTGGTAAAGAAGATATAAATTCTGAAATTTCCATTTTGTTGAAATTTTTTAGATAAAATCAATAGCGATATTGATCTGTCTTATAAGGACCTTCTATTGGTACATTGATATATTCAGCTTGTTCTTGAGTTAACTTAGTTAACTTTGCTCCTATCTTATCTAAATGAAGAATGGCCACCATTTCATCTAAATGTTTTGGCAAAACATAAACTTTATTTAAATATTTAACTCCATATTTGAATAATTCAATTTGAGCTAATACTTGATTAGTAAAAGAATTACTCATAACAAAACTTGGATGACCCGTGCCACATCCAAGGTTGACTAATCTTCCCTCGGCTAAAAGAATAATTTTATTACCGCTTGGTAGTGTTATGTGATCAACTTGAGGTTTAATATTTTCCCATTCATAACTCTTTAAAGAGGAAACCTCAATTTCATTATCAAAATGGCCGATATTACATACTATCGATTCATTCTTCATCCTGATCAAATGCTCATGACGTATGACTTGAAAGTTTCCAGTGGCAGTAACAAAAATATCTACATTCTCAACCACCTCATCTAATCTCACTACTCTAAAGCCTTCCATTGCAGCTTGAAGAGCACATATAGGATCTATCTCGGAAATCATTACTGTCGCTCCTAAACCCCTTAAAGACTGCGCAGAACCTTTTCCTACATCTCCATATCCCATAACAAGAGCTACCTTGCCTGCCACCATTACATCTGTGGCTCTTTTAATGCCATCAACCAGAGATTCTCGACAACCGTAAAGATTGTCAAACTTACTTTTAGTAACAGAATCATTTACGTTAATAGCTGGGAAGACAAGTTCCCCACTTTTTTCCATTTGGTAAAGACGCGCTACACCAGTGGTAGTCTCCTCAGTAACTCCTTTGATAAAAGATTTAGCTTTTGAATAGAAATTTGGATCCTGAGAAAGTTTTGTCTTAATAGAAGCAAATAATGCGATTTCCTCTTCATTTGAAGGTTTATCAAGAACTGAAATATCTTCTTCTGCTTTGCTCCCTAAAATAAGTAGCCCAGTCGCATCACCCCCATCATCAAGAATCATATTTGCAGATTCACCATCTTTCCATTCAAAAATTTTGTGTGTGTATTCCCAGTATTCGTCTAGGGTTTCACCCTTTTTAGCAAATACTGGGACACCTAAATTTGCAATCGCGGCAGCAGCATGATCTTGAGTAGAAAAAATATTACAAGAAGCCCATCTAACTTTTGCACCAAGTGCAACAAGAGTCTCAATTAATACACCTGTTTGAATAGTCATATGGAGACTGCCTGCAATACAAGCTCCTTTTAATGGTTTTTGGGATCCATATTTTTTTCTAAGTGCCATTAACCCAGGCATCTCTGTTTCAGCTATCAAAAGTTCTTTTCTCCCAAATTCTGCTTCGGTTATATCGTTAACTACATAATCAGTATTATTTTCAATACTGTTGAGATTTGACTTAGTTGCTGCAAACATAACTAAACACCCTAGGGGAGATTGTGGAAAAGGATACTAAAAAAAAATTCGAGGTTTTTAATTCATTTGCTCAGCAAACTGATAATTTCTGCTGGACTCTAGACAAACCTGAATCAACAATGTCATTGGGTTCAACATTAACAAAAAAATTTCCTGAACTAAGCATTCTTCTTTTAAATGGTCCTCTTGGTGCAGGAAAAACCACATTAGTTAAAGGAATTGCAAAAAGTCTAAACATTCAAGAGCCCATAACTTCACCAACTTTTCCCTTGTCCCAACATTATCCTTTGGGATCCCCTCCATTAATACATCTTGATCTTTACAGAATTGAAGAAAAAAATGCAGCAAACGAATTTTTTTTACAAGAAGAAGAGGAATCCAAAGCCATGGGCGCATTAATGGTAGTTGAATGGCCAGAAAGATTATCTCTTTCAATGCCTGATGCGTGGATAGGAAAACTAGAATATTCCTCGAAAAATGAAGCCCGATTTTTTCAACTCATACCTCCGTTAGATAAAGACAATAAATTTTCAACATCTCCAAGGTAAGGTTGTGCATCTATTGCTCCCAATCCTTTGCATACATAAGAACCACATGCAATTGCAAATTGAATAATTTCTTCAGCTATTGGTTGATTTATTTGATTCAATTCAATTGACATTAGTTTATAAATTAATCCAGCAGTGAATGCATCACCAGCGCCAGTCGTATCAACTACAGAGGAGGGGGAAATCGCAAATGACTTTCCAATATGATTATTAAGCAACCATGAAATAGGATTTGATCCATCAGTAATAATTACAGATGGTTTATCAATAAAAGACGATGAAATTTTAATTGGATTAGATGTATTAAAAAACCATTCCGCCTCCTCTTTTGCAAGCTTGATTAATGAAACGTTTTTTAAAATAGAAATTATTTCATTTTTTTCATTAATAGTTGGCTCTAAAACAGTTGACACTTTTTGTCGCCAAAAAGTTGGACGCCAATTCAAATCCAATGCAATCTTGATTCCTGACTGCACTGCATTTTCAATACACCACATAAATGCACTTGATGAAATTTTCGAAGCCAAAGGAATAGTCCCTAAAACTAACCACCTCGCCTTTTCTGTCATCAGTGGCCAATCGTGAATAATTTGCTCCCGCGATATGGCTTGATCGGCAAATCCAAGACCTTTATCACCCTCAAATCCCCCAAAAAATCTTTCTCCTCCAGTATCTCTGCGAACCAATACAACCCTTGTAGGACGAAGGTTATCCTGCTGTAATCCAGCAGTATTAATTCCTCTCTCTATCAATAGCTTCTTAAAATTTTTGCCAAAATTATCATTTCCAAGAGAACCAACAAAAGATACATTTACTCCTAAGCGACCTAATGCACATGCAACATTCGCTGGGGCGCCACCAAAACAATCTATTACTGGCAAATCAAATGAAGGATCTCCGCCAGGAGGACCAAGTCGATCTATTAAGGCTTCTCCAAAAGCAATTACACGGTCTGCAGTCATTTTTAATTATCTATCAATAAAGTTATTATTAGCGATTTAAAGTTTTTTATTCCCATAAGCTAGATGTTTATGTAATTCAGAAATAATTTTTGTGTTAGCAGCAGGGAAAGGAAAATTGCTTAGCTTGTATGGAGATACCCAAAGTAATTTTTGACTAGCCAAAGGTTTAGGTTCGCCTAAAATCAATTCACAAATATGCACCGTAAAAAAAAGTCTCTTATGTGTATAGGCGTGTTCAAAAGATAAAAGCTTTACTCCAACTTTGACAATAATCCCAAGTTCCTCTTTTAATTCTCTCTCGATAGTCTTTTCAATAGATTCGTCGGAATTTTTTTTCCCTCCTGGAAATTCCCACATTCCACCCATACTCGAACCTTCCAGGCGCTGATCTATGAGCAATTCACCATTTTTATTAAAAACCAACCCAATGCCAATTTCTTGAAGAGGCTTGATTTTCTTCATTTCTTTTTTTGGAAAATCATCAGGATCGTACTTTGTATGAGCAACACAAAAGTTTTGTAATGGGCAAGAAGAACAAATTGGTTTTTTGGGAGTACAAATTTTTGATCCTAAATCCATTAAAGCCTGATTCAAATCCCTGGGACTGACATTTGCAATCAATAAAGAGCTCAATTCCCACAATCTTTTCTCATTTTTGATAGATGTTTTTTCAGAAGCTAGCAATCTAGAAAAAATTCTTTTTACATTTCCATCCAATATGGGTGTAGGCAAGTCAAAAGCAGATGAGATGATACTTCCTGCAGTGCTTCTACCAATACCAGGAAGAGACATCCACTGATCTATTCCAACAGGCCATGAATGCAGATTTTCAACACTATTTTCACCAACACATTCAATTAATATTTTAGAAGATTGATGTATGCGAGTTGCGCGTGAATAATAGCCAAGACCTTGCCATATCAAAAGAACCTTCTCTAAATCAGCCTCTGCTAGATCAATCAAAGATGGAAAAACCTTGATCCATTTTTCCCAATAAGGAATAACGACCTTCAACTGAGTCTGCTGAAGCATTACCTCTGCGATCCAAATTTCATAAGGAGATATGCTTTCACCTAATTGAGGAATAGAACCATCTTTCTTTAATTTCCATGGTATCCAGTGTCTACCATTCTCTCTAAACCATTCTAGAAGTGAATTTTGGATATCTTGAGGAGAATCAAAAATACCCATCAAAATAAATAAAAAATTAAAAAAAAGTTTTTTAATAATATCATTATTTTGATTATTTAATCCAATTAAATTAAAACTTTTTGAATAGCTAATACATATAATAATATGAATAAAAAATTATTTACTTTACTAAAGATATAACTTTAAGTAAAAATAATTTTTATTCCTATAAAAATTATGAAGCAATTCTGGAATTGGAGAAATTATCAAATTGCATGGCAAGTAGAAAAAGAAAATAATAATTCCAAAATTGCAATAGTTTTAATTCATGGTTTTGGAGCATCCAAAGATCATTGGAGGTTCAATCAAAAGAATATCAGTTCAATTGCACCATGCTATGCATTAGATTTAGTGGGATTTGGAGAAAGTAGTCAGCCAAATTCACAGCTCTCATTTGAAAAGAAAACCTCTGACAATTTTAATTATTGTTTTGATAATTGGAGTCAGCAAGTTTATGATTTCTGTAACGAAATAGTTAAAAAACCTGTCTTTTTAATAGGAAATTCAATTGGTGGAGTGATTGCATTAAATACTTCAAAAAAATTATCAAAGAGATGTCTAGGAATAATATTAATTGATTGTGCTCAGAGAACAATGGACGACAAGCGTCTAGCTGAGCAATCGTTATTGATGAGATTTTTTAGACCAGTCATTAAAACTTTAGTAAGACAACGAATTTTAAGTTCCAACATTTTCAAAAATGCAGCCAATCGATCTTTTATTGCAAAAATTTTAAAATTGGCATACCCAAGTGGAAACAATGTTGATAAAGAATTGATAGATATACTTTTTCAACCAACTCAAGGGAAAGGCGCTCGAGAAGCTTTTCGAGGATTTATTAATCTTTTTGATGATTATCTTGCCCCAGATTTACTTATACAATCGAAAATACCAGTTAATTTAATCTGGGGAGAAAAAGACCCATGGGAACCTGTAAAAGAAGCAGAGAAATGGTTTAAAACTTTTGAATGTGTAAAATCGTTAGATATTATTGAAAATGCTGGACATTGCCCTCATGACGAAATGCCAGAGAAAGTAAATCCTATTATTGAAAAACTAATTCAAGAAGCCATATAGGCTTCAACTGATTCCCCTGTTTTTCTAAGGCCTCTCAATCCATCTCGCTCTAGATTTCTTACTCTATCTCTACTAATACCTAGGACTCTTCCGATACCAGTCAGACTCATAGGATCATCACCATCCATGCCATAACGCATCCTTAATACTCTATTTTGAAGCTCAGGTAATTGTTCAAGTAAAGTCTCTAAATCTCCTTTCATACAATCACTCTCTATTTGCTCCGAAGGCATATCAATTTCATTAGAGAGCAAATCAAGCAAAATTGTGTCTTCTCCGTCACCTATTTTAGTCTCTAAGCTAACTGGCTGCCCAGCTCTGCTCATTAAATCCTTAACGTCATTCTCAGGCAATTCAACATATTCAGAAAGTTCTTTCAAAGTTGGAGTCCTAGAAAGCTCTTGACTTAATTCTCGCTGGCCTTTTTTCAGTTTGTTAAGCATTTCAGTAATGTGAATGGGTAGTCTTATAGATCTGCTTTTTTCAGCAATTGCTCGGGTAATTCCTTGACGTATCCACCAGTAGGCATAGGTTGAAAACTTATATCCTCGAGTAGGATCAAACTTTTCAACACCTCTGACTAAACCAATAGTCCCCTCTTGAATTAAATCAAGTAATTCCATATTCCTTTTTGTATATTTCTTCGCAACACTTACCACCAAACGAAGATTAGCCGCGACCATTCTCTCTTTTGCTCTTTTACCACTTTTCAACTTCTTTTTGAGCTGAACAGTAGAAAGTCCGGCTTTGTCAGCAAAAAAAGTAAGATCAGGTTTTTCACCTAAATCACTCTCCAATTCTGACTCAAGATTTTCAAGCACCATGAGATCTTGGACTTGTCTACCTAAAGTTATTTCCTGTTCGTGTGACAACAACGGAACTCTTCCAATGTCTCTTAAATATGAGCGCACTAAATCAATATCAGTAACAGTCCTAGTAGAGGAAGTAGTAGTAGATGGATTTTTTGTGTGAATAGCCTCTACTGCCAATGTCATGAGTTTGTTGAGTTTTGTAAAGCTTACTACTAAGAATTGTAAAGATCAATTGGATAGAGCTCGGCTTCCCATACTTTGAGTAAAAACACTCATTCGGCTTCTACGCCAGTCTTCCCAGAAGCCATGAAGCTGTTTTGAGGTAAATCAACACTCCTGCAACATCTGTAGCGGTCGTAATAAATGGAGCAGACATCAGGGCAGGATCTAAGCCCATACGATGAAAAAACAAAGGCAATGACGCTCCTGCAGTCGCAGCCAAAGTTGTAATAGCCATTAAACTTATTCCTACAGCTGTTGCGACTAAAGGTCCTTGTCCTTGCCACCAAGCGAAAGGTACAACAAATACAGCCATCAAAATTCCTAGTAGAGCTCCTGCCAATGCCTCTCTTGCAATAGCCCTAAAAAGACCTAGTCGCTGAATTCGCTGAGTACTTAAACCTCTAATAACAACTGTCGAACTTTGAGCTCCAACATTGCCCCCTGCACCAATCAACAAAGGAATGAAAGCAGCTAATAAAACCACTTGTTTTAAAACCTCATCATTCATTGCAATTACTTGAGTTGTTAATCCATTAGCCAAGACCAAAACAGCAAGCCAAACGATGCGTCGTCTGGTTACAACGAATAAATTACTTTGGAAATAATCATCATCATCCCCTGCTTGAACGGCACCAGCCGCATAAATATCCCTAGTTGCTTCTTGTTCAATAACATCGATCACATCATCCACAGTGACAATGCCAACAAGTCTTTTTTCAAGATCTACAACCGGTAAAGCTAAAAAGTCATATCTTTGAATTGCTCTTGCAACCTCTTCTTGATCAGTATCTGTTCTCACATTAACAACTTCCCTTGTCATGACCTCCCCAATACGTGATTCAGGGTCAGCAACTACCAAGTCCCTTAAAGATAAAATTCCAGTTAGATGTCTTTCTTTATCGGTAACATAAAGGCTATATATTGTTTCAGAAAAAGTGGCTCGTTGTCGAACTAATTTCAATGCTTGTGCGACACTAAGAAATTCCTTCAGGTCTATAAATTCAGTGGTCATTAATCTGCCAGCGGTCTCAGATTCATAACCTAAAAGTTGAGCAGTTACTCGTCGTTCTTCAGGACTAAGTTCGGAAAGCAAGCGCCTAACAACTTTGGCAGGTAACTCATCAAACAGACGAACTCGATCATCAGGTGACATTTCTTCCACCAAGTCAAGTACTTCATTTGATCTCAAACGATCTAAAAGATTTTGTTGAACTGACGGATCTAAATATTCATAGACTTCAATTGCTTCATTTTTATTCAACAACCTGAATGCCAAAGCTTGCAAGATCATTGGCAGTGTCCCAATAGCTTGAGCTATATCGACAGGCTGGACAGGATTGAGTAATGATTTAACACCATCGTAATTACCTGCAGAGAGCATTGCCTCCAATTGCACAGCAACTGCCTCAGCAACCAAACTTCCATTCTCCAAAGATCGAGTCTCACTGGATGCCCCTAATTGTTCTTTCATGTTTGGAGCAACAAGCCTCTATTATTTTATGACTAACATCCAAATTTGTTACCTACATATCTATGTCCGTAAATATCAGCAAAGTTGAGGTCGTCTCTTTCGAGAATGAAAAAATAACTTTTGAGCATTTCAAAGGAGATGTTCTGTTAATTGTGAATGTCGCCAGCAAGTGCGGATTTACCAAGCAATATAAAGGACTCCAAAATCTTCAAGATCACTACGCTCCTCAAGGTTTTAGAGTCTTGGGTTTTCCTTGCAATGATTTTGGTAACCAAGAACCTGGAGAGTTACAAGAAATCAAAAAATTCTGTTCAATGTCTTTTGGAGTGAATTTCCAACTTTTTCAAAAAGTTCATGCAAAAGGTAAGACAACGGAGCCATTTACAACTTTGAATAAAGTCAGCCCAGTTGGCGATGTGGAGTGGAACTTCGAGAAATTTCTAATCAATCAAGAAGGAGAGGCAATAGCAAGGTTTAAAAGTTCAGTAGAACCCCAAAGTCATGAGATCAAAAAAGCTATTGAAGCTTTACTAAACTAATCTCTGATTTTCTTGGCAACCCAATCGCCTAAACAAACCGCAAGAAATCCCAAAAAAACAATTAATAATGTATTCAAAAAAAATAATTTGTAAAAACCATTATTTATTAATTCATATAACTGAAAAGACCATCCACTAAATGTAGTTAAAGAACCACAAAATCCAAATCCAAAAATTAATTTCAAATTTCTACGAATTGGCAAGGCATTAAAAAAACCTAATAAAAAGCAACCAATTATATTAACTATAAAAATTTCATCAATTTGCCATCGAAATAACGCAGCAGGAATTGCTCCTATGGAAATAATAAAAAAATCATTATTTTTGATAAAATTATCCACTGTATTGATTACCTAATAAAAATCCTAATACCAAAGCAGCTATTCCAAAAGCAATTGATATAGTTAATAATTTTAATGCTTTAAAAAATTTAAATTTAAAAAATAGATCAAATAAATCATAAACAAGTGTGGAAAAAGTACTTAAGCTTCCTAATAAACCTATTGAAAAAAATAATAATAATTCATTAGAAAAATTGAAAGATCTAATATGAGGGAAAACAGAGAGAAATAAAGCCAGACAAAAAGAAGCAAGAGTATTAATTATAAGAATAACTACATCTTTAGCTATTCTTAATTTTTCCAGATTTTTATACAAAATAAATCTCATATTGGCACCAATTACCGCTCCAATAGAAACCAACAAAATATCTTTCAATTTATAAAATATCCGTAATTTTTACCCATCCTTTTTTATAAAATAACTGATACAAATCTTGACTAATAACATTAACCAATAACCATTTTTCGCTATCAGTACTATCCCATACTTTGATAATATTAACTGGAGTTCCTGCTTTAACTCTAGTTAAAATAGCTGAATTATTAGAGACTGAAGAAAGCAAATTAAATTCCTTTATCGCAATCAATGGCACCGTAATATTATCTTTTCTTTGCTGAACTATTGATTTTTGAGCACCTCCAGCAGGTAATGCAGTTGGGACTACTAATGCAATACCTAAGAGCCAAGTCCAAACTATAAAAGTACTAAGTAAATTCATCAAATATCTAAAGTTGCAAGATCAAGCTCAACGCTATGAGTTTCAATAAATTCTCGTCTTGGTGCAACTTTATCACCCATTAAAATTGTAAATATTCGATCAGCTTCAAGAGCGTCTTCGATCTCAACTCTTTTCATCATTCTAGTTGTAGGATCCATAGTTGTTTCCCATAATTGTTTTGGCATCATTTCTCCTAAACCCTTAAATCTTTGAATTGTATAATTAGCCTTTTCTCCAAAATTTGAAAGAGTTTTTTGCAAATCGGATTCGTTATAACAATAAGTATGATTCTTCCCTCTTTCTACTTTATAAAGAGGAGGACAAGCAATATATATGTACCCACCTTCTACAAGAGCCTTTTGATACCTATAGAAGAAAGTTAAAAGCAAAGTTCTAATATGCGCACCATCAACATCAGCGTCAGTCATTATTACTACTCTGTGATATCTAAGATTTTTAACTTCAAAATCTTCCCCTTTGATGCCCAAACCTAAAGCTGTTATTAAAGATTGAATTTCAGTGTTTTTATAAATCTTCGCATCATCAGTTTTTTCAATATTTAAGATTTTCCCCCTCAAAGGTAAAATTGCTTGGAATTTCCTATCTCTTCCTTGCTTTGCTGATCCACCCGCAGAATCACCCTCAACTATGTATATTTCTGATTCTGATGGATCTCTCGAACTGCAATCTGCCAATTTCCCTGGCAAGGTAGAACTTTCTAAGACACTTTTCCTGCGAACAAGTTCTCTAGCTCTTCTTGCTGCTTCAGCAGCATTAAAAGCTTGAATCGCTTTTTCTAAAATTAAATCAATCACACCTGGATTAAATTCTAAATATTGACTAAGAGACTCACCAACCAAGCTATCTACAATTCCTCGTACTTCGGTGTTTCCTAATTTAGTTTTTGTTTGACCCTCAAATTCTGGGTCTGGAACTTTTACAGATAAAACAGCTGTTAATCCTTCTCTAATATTTTCTCCTGCTAGGTTCGAGTCTCCCTCTTTCCTTTTACCTCTTTTTTTTGCAAACGAATTCAAAGTTCTTGTTAATACTGTTTTTAATCCCTCGATATGAGTTCCACCATCTATCGTCCGAATATTATTTGCAAAACCTAAAATGCTATCTGAATAAGCATCAACGCACCATTGCATTGCTGCTTCAACTTGAACTCCATCTTTTTCAGAATTGACATAAATAATTTCAGGATGTAATGAGTCTTTTTCTTTAGTCATATAATCAACATATTCTTTAATACCTCCCTCATAAAAATAAACCTCCTCATGAGGTTTTTGATTAGCATCTAACGACTTCTTTCTCTCATCACGAAAAACGATACGTACCCCTCCATTCAAATAAGCAAGTTCTCTTAGCCTTGATGACAATATTCCAAATTCAAAAGCTATACCATCAGTAAAAATCTGATCATCAGGTTTAAAACAAACTGTAGTTCCAGTTAATTCCTGATCTGATTTTGAGAGATTCTCTGATTTTAAATTCCCAATTGATGCACCTCTTTCGAATCTCTGGTAATGCACTTTCTTTTGTCGACGGACTGTGACCTCTACCCACTCACTTAATGCATTAACTACAGAAATACCAACACCATGCAAACCTCCCGATACTTTGTATCCACCACTTCCAAATTTCCCCCCTGCATGCAAAACAGTTAATACTGTCTCTAATGCACTTTTACCTGTACGAGGATGAATATCAGTTGGAATTCCTCGACCATTGTCTGTTATAGATGCTGAGCCGTCTTCGCAAAGTAAAATTGTAATTTGATCACAGTGACCAGCAAGCGCCTCATCAACAGCATTATCAACAACTTCATACACAAGATGATGAAGTCCTTTAGCCCCTGTTGAACCTATATACATTCCAGGGCGCTTTCTAACAGGTTCAAGACCTTCTAGGACTTGAATCTGTTCTGCACCATATGCAGCTTGAACTTTTGAATCTTTACTCATTCGGATTAAAGCAAACAGGCAAGGTTGTCTTTGATACGAGCATTAGTCGAAACCTTTCCTGAATTTTCAATTTAACATTGGTATAAAGGAAAGTCTTAGGAAAATTTCAAAACCCAATCAAAAAAATTAATTGTCATGCACTTAATTTTAATAAAGCTTCTGAAAGTGAATTATGCAAGCTAATAAACCTCTTGTCATAGCTCTGATGGGGCCAACTGCTAGCGGGAAAACTGAACTAGCAATTGATATTGCTATAAACCTCAACACTAATATTCATAATGTTGATTCGCGTCAAATTTATATCGACATGAATATTGGGACGGCGAAACCAACCCTAGAACAGCAACGACAAGTTCCTCATTTTTTAATTGATTTATGTTTGCCTTCTAAGCCAATAAATCTTTATGAATTTCAATTAATTGCAGTTAGTTCGATGAAGAATGAATTAAAAAAAAGAAATTTAATTTTACTTGTCGGAGGAAGTGGATTATATCTTCAAAGCTTAATTGGAGGACTTAATCCTCCTGCCGTAGCACCTCAAAAATTCTTAAGAGATCAGCTTTACAAAATCAATAAAACTGAAAGGCATAATTTATTAAAATGTTGTGATCCAATTGCTGCAGAGAAGATACATCCAGAAGACTCAATCAGAACTATTCGTGCTCTAGAAGTGTTTTATGCTACAGGGAAAACATTTTCTAAACAAAAAGAATTGATCTCTCTGCCATGGAAAGTTTTAGAACTTGGATTAAATCCGGACAATTTACAAGCCAGGATCCAGCATAGAACTGAAAATATGTATAAAAATGGCTTGATCGAAGA
This sequence comes from Prochlorococcus sp. AG-402-L09, assembly GCA_003216715.1. GTDB lineage: Bacteria > Cyanobacteriota > Cyanobacteriia > PCC-6307 > Cyanobiaceae > Prochlorococcus_B. The sequence goes on from QCIK01000004.1 coordinate 108,068, forward strand.
AACTGAAGATTTGATTATTAAATACGGAAATGATTTACAGTTGCTTAAAACTATTGGATATGGTGAAGCAAAGTCTATTATTAATGGAACGATTAACTTTGAGGAGGCTTTAGAAATAACAATCCAACGAACATGTCAATTAGCCAAAAGACAAAAAACTTGGTTTAAAAATAAGCATAATTCTAAATGGCTAAATCATAAGAACGCATTACCTGAAGCTTTAACCATTATTTATGAGTTTCTAGGTTGATTACTTCATATATGCTTAGAATTGATTCAAAAGGTACTTTTCCCATAAATTAGTCACTGAATGCCACCACGTCCCCGTTTTGATCGTCGCGCTCCAGAAAGAGAGCTGCCAAACATAAATGAAAGAATCAGCTATTCCAGCTTAAGAGTTGTCGATTCAGATGGAACACAACTTGGTGTCATAAGCCGAGAAGAAGCTCTAGAAGTTGCTCAAGACAGAGAACTAGATCTGGTTCTAGTAAGCGAAAAAGCAACTCCTCCTGTATGTCGAATAATGAATTATGGGAAATTTAAGTTTGAGCAAGAAAAAAAGGCAAAAGAAGCCAAGAAGAAATCACATCAAACCGAAGTTAAAGAAGTAAAAATGAGATACAAAATTGATCAACATGACTATCAAGTTCGTATTAGTCAAGCGACTAGATTCTTAAAAGCTGGAGATAAAGTCAAATGCACAGTGATTTTTAGAGGTCGAGAAATTCAACATACTGCTCTCGCTGAAACACTTTTGAAAAGAATGGCTAATGATCTTGAAGAAAAAGCAGAAGTACAACAATCGCCTAAAAGAGAGGGAAGAAATATGATTATGTTTTTAACTCCTCGTAAAACTCCTTTATTAAAGAAAGAAACAGATACTGCTGAGCCCCAAAAAGCCAAGAGAACAATCAATTAATTTAAATAAACTTTTCGTTGGTCAAAGAATTAATTGTCACAAGTCATTCTATTAACTAAGGTGGCCACATTCACACCTGGCATATAGCGCGTGAGATTCCACATACAACAGGAAAGTGAAATCCCTGCATCAAGTCAACTATATAATCAAATTTGTTTTGCCATTGCAGCTAGGCATTACCCTCCTGGACATAGGTTGCCGAGCACTCGGCAACTAGCAATGCAAACGGGTTTGCATCGAAACACAATAAGTAAAGTCTATCGGCAACTTGAAACTGACGGGGTCGTTGAAGCTATCGCTGGCTCAGGTATCTATGTGCGAGATCAACAAAAACAAAAAGACCTAAGAAGTAGCTCTCATTCAATTCGTAAAAAAGGTATCAAAGACATAGACCATGAAGTAAGGAAAAGTATTGATGAATTGTTAAATGCTGGATGCACTTTGCAGCAAACTAGAGAATTATTTACTCGAGAAATTGATTGGAGACTAAGATGTGGAGCCCGCTTACTTGTTAGTACACCCAGAGAAGATATTGGGGCATCGTTATTAATTGCTGAAGAATTGGCTCCTCATTTAGATGTCCCAGTCGAGGTCGTACCAATGGAAGAACTAGAGAGTGTTTTAGAAAGTTCAAGTAAAGGCACCGTAATAACAAGCAGATATTTCTTGCAACCTTTAGAAGAATTAGCCAAGCGACATAAAGTTAGAGCTGTAGCTGTAGATCTAAGCGATTTCCAAAAAGAACTCACTATTTTAAAAAAGCTTCGCTCAGGGAGTTGCGTAGGAATAGTAAGTATAAGCCCAGGAATTCTTAGAGCTGCAGAGGTTATCTTGCACAGCATGCGCGGCAATGAAATACTCTTAATGACTGCAAATCCAGATGTAGGAAGCCGTCTAATTGCATTATTAAGAGCTGCTAGTCATGTGATTTGTGATAGTCCTAGCTTGCCTGTTATTGAACATACTTTGAGACAAAATAGATCTCAATTAATGAGAATGCCACAAATTCATTGTGCACAAAAGTATCTTAGTGACTCTACAATTGAAGAGTTGAGCAAGGAGATTGGCCTCCTCGAGTAAACATTGCATTTTGAATCAATGTTTCGATCACTAAAATCTGATTTCGAAATAATAAAAGAAAGAGATCCAGCAGCAAGAGGGGTTTGGGAAATATTGTTTTGCTATCCAGGCTTTCAAGCGTTATCAATCCACAGGATCAGCCATAAACTTTGGAAACACAAGCTTCCTCTTCTTCCTAGGTTACTGAGTCACATCACTAGGTTTTTGACTGGTGTAGAAATTCATCCAGGAGCCCAGATCGGTAAAGGGGTTTTTATTGATCATGGTATGGGTGTGGTTATTGGAGAAACAAGTGAAATAGGTGATCGATGCTTGCTCTATCAAGGAGTAACTTTGGGCGGCACGGGAAAAGAAAGTGGAAAAAGACACCCAACTCTTGAAGCAAATGTTGTTGTGGGCGCTGGAGCCAAAGTTCTTGGAGGAATTTGCGTGGGAACCAATACAAGAATCGGGGCTGGTTCAGTAGTAGTAAAGAACGTGGAAGCGAATAGCACCGTAGTTGGAATACCTGGCAGGATAGTGCATCAAAGTGGCGTCAAAATAAATCCTTTAGCTCATTCTGCACTGCCAGATACAGAAGCTAACGTTCTGAGAAATCTTATGGAAAGAATTGATCAATTAGAAAGTGATATTATGGGACTTCAAGATTTAGTGATAAATATTCAAACAAATAGAAAAAAAGAAGAAATAATTATCGGGGAATCACAGAACTTAAGAGATAAAGAAATTATAGAATTCATTGGAGATGATTCATAAAAAATTGATTTAGTTTACAAGATTAAAATTCCATTCAAAGTAAAAAAGGTAATCTTTTACTTTCAAAATTTAGCAATCTAATAGTAAAAAAAAGTCCTATAAAGTTAAATATAAGTAGTAAAATTGAATTCTGATAATTTATGGAGCCATTAATAATACTATCTCTAAGAGGATCTAAAATCTGATAAATAAAGTTTAAATTGGTAATCCAATCCAAAGATCCTAAACTTTCTTTCCTATAAAGTATTGGCGAAATCAAAAAAACCAACTGGAGCACTATTGGAACCAACTGGGCAACATCTGTAAAACGAATGCTAATCAGACATACTATTACAGGGAACCAATATATAAAAATAAATAGATTCAAAAATGGTATCCATGAATATATTAAAATATTATTTATCAATGTAAATTTAAAAAAAATAAATACAAAAAAAACCAATATGAAAGACTGAACAAAAGTTTGTAATTGAAAAGACCATTCCTCCAAAGTATAAAAAATAGGCTTAAGATTCATATTCTTAATATTAGATGAATTATAGGCAAAAAGATTAGGCGAATTAGAAATTGAGGCACTGATTGTATTCCAAATGACCAAACCAAACCCTAAATATATAAAGTAAGACTGAAAATCTTCTACTGAAAAAACTGTACCGTAAACAATTCCTAAAGTAGCTATTGATAATAGATTTGAGAAACCTAACCAAAAACTACCAAGGGTGGTTCTAGCAAATCTTGCTCTTGATCTTGAAGTGGCTGTATACCACCATGCTTTCCTAGTTTTAAAAGCAAATTTAAAATTATCAAATAACATTTTGACGATAATAGTCTTGAGTATGATAATAATTCAAAGCCGCATCTAAAGGACCATCATATGCAATTGAACCATGACTAAAAACAATACCTCTATTACAAAACTGTTTTAAAAGTTCTTCAGAATGACTAGCCAAAAACAAAGTTGCAGCTGATTCCATAAATTGCTTCATTCTATCTTCAGCGCGATCACAGAAATCTGCATCACCAGTTCCAAAACCTTCATCTATTGCTAGACAATCATGAGGACTTGAAGTAAGAATTGAAAAAATTAATCTTGCAGACATACCCTCGCTATAGGTTTTTATAGGTAAAGAGATATATGAACCCAGTCCTGAAAAATCTATTATTTCATATAAAAACGAGTCGAAGCCATCTAAGCTATGATTTTTGAGCAAATAATGCGCTTTACACGCATCAACTCCAGAAAGTTCTGAACTAGTCAAAAAAGTCTTTTGGAGCATAGGATAGACATCTACTAAGACGCTAATATTTCCACTTGTAGGCAAATAAATACCTGAAATCAGTCTTAAAAAACTACTTTTCCCAGACCCGTTATGACCAATCAAACCTACCCTCTCTCCTTTCATAATAGTCAAACTAATATTATTTAGAGCAATAATATTAGTTCTATTTTTGGATTGATCTAGTGCCCCACCTGTAATATTTATGACTTTTTTTGTAAGTTTTTTGGTCAAAGATCTATTCTCTGAATGATAGATAGGAATTGACAAAGAAAGATTTTTAATTTCTATAGCAGTATTAGTAAGATTACTTATTGAGGCATCAGATAATAAAGAAATGATATTATTCACCTTGTCAATATTGACTTTCTTATGGGTAATATTATTTAGAAAATTAGATACTCTAATGAAAGTTTTTCCTGATCGCCAAGGTGATAAAGAATCGGGTTTATACAAATCAATTAAAGCAATACTTTGACTAATTTGTTTTGTAAATAATTCTGCAGCAAAAATCTTATTCTCTAATACTTGATAATCTTTTTTGTTCTGTTCAAAATTAACTAAGTAGGGTTTTTGCTTTGAAAAAACTAATTCAAAAACAATATCTGCTATTTCATAATTATGAGTATTAATCATCTCCATCCAATAATTCAAACCATCAAAATCTGCTTTTCTATGAAATAAGTTTAGATATAGTTTATTAATCTTAAACTCAAAATTTTTATCATAAGCAATATATTTTGTATACTCATCTTGCCTTGAAAGTTCATCAGATATTTGTCTTAGAGTGAATGATTCTTTAGAACGCGAAAGCCAATAATTTATGCCTGATGGGTCTCCGGGTCTGCCAAAATAGGCGATATATAGTTTTTGTAAATCATTCGAACCAACCTTAATCATATGATTAAATTCAATTCTTGTTTTAAACTTCTACTTTCTTTTGAGCTGGTTGAAACATAAACATAGAATAAATGACATTCCTTCTCATATTTATCATCATATCTAAAAACATATCATATCCTTCATTCTTGTATTCAATTAAAGGATCTTTTTGTCCATATCCTCTTAAGCCAACTGATTCACGAAGTGAATCCATAGATTGTAAATGCTCTCTCCAAAGAGTATCTAATTGTTGAAGTATAAAAAATCTCTCAGCTTGCCTCATTATTCCTGGATGTGTTTGTTCTACTGTAGCTTCCTTAACATCGTAAGCATTTCTTAATTGCTCTTTCAAAAAATCCTTTAATTCATTTTTATTTAATCCCAGTACATCTTGAGGTTGAAGATCTTCTAATAAATAAATAAATTCTTTTACTTTAGATACTAAATTATTTAAATCCCATTCTTCAGGTGGCAAGTCTTCATTAACATATGCTTCAACTATTTCTTCCATAGTTCTTTGACCATATCCAATAACTTGAAGTTTTAATTCTCTACCATCAAGTACTCTTCTTCTTTCTGAATAAACCGCTTTCCTCTGATTGTTCATTACTTCATCATACTCAAATATTTGTTTTCTTATGTCGTAATAATATGTTTCCACTTTCTTTTGAGCACCCTCTAAAGACCGCGTAAGCATTCCCGACTCAATTGGCATATCTTCTTCAACTCGAAAAGCATTCATAAGGCCTGCAACTCTATCTCCACCAAATATACGAAGAAGATTATCTTCTAATGATAGGAAGAATCGAGTACTCCCCAAGTCTCCTTGACGCCCTGCACGTCCTCGTAATTGATTATCAACCCTTCTTGATTCATGTCTTTCAGTGCCTATTACATGTAGTCCTCCAACTTTTTGAACATTAGTTGCTTCTTGGCTAAGTACCTCTTCATATTCTTTTTTTATCAATTGTATTGCACTTCTCAAGTCCTCTATATTTTTGTCTTGAGTGGGTGTTTTTTCAGCAGCAGTAGCAATATAGTCATCTAGTTCCATTGAGCTTAAGCTTCGATCTCCCCATTCCTTAACCAGATTTGAAGCTAATACAACAAGTTTTTGGTCAGTTTCATCAGTCAACAAGACAGGAAAAATATTTTGTAAAGATAGTGATTGCACATTTTTTTTACTCTTAAATTCCTGATTATTATCTTCCTTAAATCCAACTGATTCAGAGCTTCTCTGAAGAGGTATGGGGGGTTTATGCCCTTCTTCAGGTTTTATTAAACGTGAACTAAGAATTTCTTTAATCTTCAATCTAGACATATAGTCACTATTACCTCCAAGAATAATATCTGTTCCTCTTCCAGCCATATTAGTAGCAATAGTCACTGCACCTGATCGACCTGCCTGCGCGACTATTTCAGCTTCTCTCTCAACATTTTCAGGTTTTGCATTTAATAAATTATGCTTTATTTGTTGCTCTGATAAGAGAGAACTTAGAAGCTCGCTCTTCTCAACACTTGTTGTACCAACAAGAACTGGTCTTCCTTGTTTATGAATCTCACCAGTTTCCTTCGCTACCGCTCTCCATTTTGCTGCTTCAGTTTTAAATACTTGATCCACCCAATCCTGTCTTGAGATTTTGCGGTTAGTAGGAATAACTGTTGTTTCTAATTTGTATGTTTTTTCGAATTCAACTTCCTCGGTTTTCGCAGTTCCTGTCATCCCTGACAGCTTTGGGTATAGAAGGAAGAAATTCTGGTATGTAATTGAAGCTAAAGTTTGAGTTTCAGGTTGAATAGGCAGATTTTCTTTAGCCTCTATTGCTTGATGTTGACCATCACTCCATCGTCTTCCTGGCATTACTCTGCCTGTGAATTCATCAACAATTACCGCCTCCTCATTGCGAACTATATAGTTGACATCTTTAACAAAAAGCTCTTTGGCTTTTAGTGCATTAGTTACATAATGAGCCCAAGGATCTTTTGGATCAAACAAGTCTGTAACTTTTAAGAGTTGTTCAGTTTTAGCGAACCCTTCATCTGTAAGGATGCAACTCCTTTGTTTCTCATCTACTTCATAATCCCCTTCTGGATCAATCCCGTCTTTACTATTATCTAAGGACCTTTGTAACTGTTCTACCACTGCTGATGCTTTTTGATATTTTTCCTGCGGCCGTTCTACCTGTCCCGAGATAATTAAAGGAGTTCTTGCTTCATCTATCAAAATTGAATCAACTTCATCAATCACACAAAATTGAAAATCTCTTTGAACTATTTCAGATTTATCTGCTGCCATATTATCTCGCAAATAATCGAAGCCCAACTCTGAATTAGTTGCATATGTAATATCACATTCATAATTTTTTTTTCTTTCTGATGGTGACATTGATTGCTGTACTAAACCCACACTGAGACCAAGGAAACGGTGGACTTGTCCCATCCATTCAGAATCTCTTCTTGCCAAATAATCATTAACAGTCACCACATGAACTCCTTTACCAGTTAATGCATTTAAATAACTTGGAAGTGTTGCGACTAATGTCTTACCTTCACCAGTTTTCATTTCTGCAATTTGACCTTCATGTAAAACCATTCCGCCAACAAGCTGCACATCGAAATGTCTCATTCCTAAAACCCTTAAAGAGGCTTCTCTAACGACTGCAAATGCTTCCGGTAGAATTTCTTCCATTAAAGAAGTTTCATCGTCAATGGAAGAAATTTTTTCGAATTTTTCTCGAAAACTTATCGTTCTTCCTCTCAACTCTTCATCGGAAAGCTTAGTGATGTGCTCTTCTAGGATATTTATATCTGTAACTATTGGGTTGTAACGCTTGATCTTGCGTGCATTTGGATCACCAAGTAAATTCTTAAACATTAAATTTGTGGGATCAATCATACCAATTAATACAATATACTCTCTTTCACTTGAAAGTTGTAAAGTACTAGTACTAGTATTCAGAAAGTATTTATTAATAGTGTTATTGATTTAATAATTCTAGGGATTTTAGCGATTGAAGGAATTAGAACTGATATTTAAAAAGCAACGAGTAGAAATAAATATCAATTTAGATCGTACCAATAATAATGTAAAATAAAAAAGAGGCAATTTAAACTTTTCTGCATGAAGACTGCACTAATAACAGGTATTACAGGACAAGACGGAAGTTATCTTGCAGAATTATTATTAGAAAAAGGATACATTGTTCATGGAATAGTCAGAAGGAATAGTCTATCAAATAGATCAAGGTTGAAAAACATTGAAGATAAAATTAAATTACATTATGGAGACCTAACTGATAGTCTTAATATTGTAAGAATAATAGGTGAAGTTAGACCTGATGAAATTTACAATTTGGGCGCACAAAGTGATGTAGCTGTTAGTTTTGAATCTCCTGAATACACAGCGCAAACAGATGCATTAGGACCATTAAGAGTGCTTGAAGCAGTTAAAGTACTAAATCTTATAGATAAAACAAAAGTTTATCAAGCTAGTACTTCTGAACTTTTTGGTAAAGTTGTAGAAACTCCTCAAACTGAAAACACTCCTTTTTATCCTAGAAGTCCTTATGGAGTAGCGAAATTATATGCTTACTGGATAACAATTAACTACAGAGAATCCTATGGAATATATGCTTGTAACGGTGTTTTATTTAATCATGAATCTCCAAGAAGAGGAGAAACATTTGTTACTCGCAAGATTACTAAAGGCTTAACAAGAATTGACGCGGGACTACAAAAATATCTAGAGATGGGCAATATTGATTCATATCGAGATTGGGGACATGCCAAAGATTATGTAGAGATGCAATGGAGAATGCTGCAACAAGATAAACCTGAAGATTATTTAATAGCTACAGGGCGACAAGCAAGTGTAAGAGAATTTATCAATTTGTCTGCAAAAAAATTAAATTGGGGGGGAATCCAATGGGAAGGGAAAGGTCTAAATGAAATTGGAAAAAGATTAGATACCGGAGAGATTGTAATTAGAATTAATTCTAATTATTTTCGTCCAGCAGAAGTTGAAACTTTACTTGGAGATCCTCGCAAAGCATTTCTCAAGCTATCGTGGACCCCAAAGGTATCATTAGATGAACTGATTTCAGAAATGATTAACGAAGACAAGAAAGAAACTCAAGTTGAATTATATCTAAAAAATACAAATTCTAATTAAATTTATTATTAGTAATTAAAAAAATCAATAGAAACTTTTCCAGTTAAATGTTGAACAATAGTAAACATATGAAAATAAAAAATAAGAATAGAAAAAAAGTATTAGATATTTTTCAAGTAAAGTAAAAAATATTAAAGTTTATTTGAAAAAAATAATCACATACCATTTCACCTCTAGTACGGCTATCCGATCTGTACGTGATCCTTTCAATTGAATAGTTTTGTTAAAGATTTTTTATCAAACAAATGGCAAAAATTACAATTGATGGAACAGAATATGATACAGATCAGCTTTCTGAAGAAGCAAAAGGTAATCTCGCAAGTTTACAATTTGTAAGAACTGAAATGAACAGACTTCAAGCTCAAACTGCTGTTTACAAGACTGCAGAAGTTGCTTATACTGCTGCATTAAAGCAGTCAATTAATTAGCTTCAGGATGTATTATTATCTTTATAATATTACATTGGGTTCGTTAATAAAAAATGGAGAGTCTTATTTGCTTGAATCAAGCAAGCATTGATTTACTTAATAAACATGGTTTATTGAGGAATTTAATTAGTGCAGAAATAACAGAAAATTTATTACAAGACATTCCGGTTTCAGATACACAAAAGGAAACCTTTTTTAAAGAGTTTTGCAAAACTAGGAATTTATTAAACAAAGAGTCTCTTGATAGCTTTCTCAAAGAAAACTTTTTGACTATCGATAAATTAAACAAAGTATTAGCAACCTCTTTAAAAAAATCCATTTACTCATATGAAAATTTTAGAAGCCAAGCAGAGAGCAGATTTTTAGAAAGAAAAGAACAACTTGATTCTGTAATCTATAGTTTGATAAGAGTTAGAGATAAATTTAAAGCAAGGGAGATTTGGATACAGATTAATGAAAAAGAATCTGAATTCAGTGATATGGCTTCCAAGTTTTCCGAGGGAGCAGAGAAAATGAGACAAGGTATTGTCGGCCCAGTACCTTTACTACAAGCAAACCCCAAAGTTTGTGAGCTACTCAGATCTCTAGAACCTGGTGAGTTAGCTCAGCCAATTCCAGTAGGTGGATTTTATCTAATTATTAGACTTGAAAAATACTTGCCAGCGACCCTAGATGAACAAACAACGCAAACCATGTCGACAGAACTCTTTGATCAGTGGTTAAAGCAAGAAACAGAGCGTATGCTCAATGAGGTACTTACTTCGAAGAAAACTCCAATCACATAAAAATATGACAAAAAAACACGATATAAATCTTAGAGAAATTGATGGTTTTAAAAACATCAATGAAGAGTCATTAAAAAAAATAAAAGAAAATTTTGAAGTGCTTCAATATGATTTCAGCCAAGTATTATCATGCTCTCAAATTATTTCCAACAAAATACTTTTTTTACTTGAAGGTGAAGCAAGGTTAATAATAAACAATGACGACCAGTTAATTACATTAGATAAATTAACTAGACCAACCACCGTTGGTCTAGTCTCGCTACTACGTGCTGAGCCATGCGAGGAAGTCAGTGCAGTTACAGACGTCAAAGCTATAGCAATTCCAGACAAGTTAATACTAGATATATATCAAAATGATCAAATATTTAGAGATTGGTGTAATAAATTAATTTACTCTGTTGAAATTTATTCAGTCCTATCTAAATGTAATATAGGATTCCTTAAATCTGCTATAAATAAAGCTAGTTGTTTTAGTTTAATCAAATCAAACTCTAATATAAAAACGTACACAAATAACGAATTATGTATCACAAAAAAAAATTATTTTAGCTTTGTAAGCAGTGCTAATTTAATAGATTTAAAACCCGGAGACTTATTAAATAACAATGAAAAGATAGAATCTAGACCGCCAATGAATGTGAGAGTACTAGAAGTTTCAAAAGATGTTGAACATTTAATAGACAAACTGAGTCCTAATAAATCAAACTTGAATCAAAATATCGAAACAACTGGATCTCTAAATTCACAAACTAACCTATCAAAAGCGCCATACACTCCTGAGATAAGTTCTATCGAACTAGGAAGTTATAGTACTAACCAACCATTCAATATCATCAAAGCAAATGGGAAGCTAGAGGAAACACTAGCCTGCTTACAAATGCTATCTGCATTCCTTAAGCTTCCATTCAGGAGAGATAGTATTGAGAAAATTCTTAGAGATAGCGTATCAAGAAACCAAACTATATCTGTTGAGTTGTGTGGTTCAATTGCTGGAATCCTTGGGTTACACCCAACAATTGCAACTAAGGTTAATTTTGTTGCAGCAACAAGACTTCAAGCACCTTGTTTAATTACATGGAAAGATAGTTTTGCAATAGTCACTAAAAGCGATTCAAGCGGTCTTCAAATAGCATCTCCTAGTGAAGGTTTAATAAATATCAAGAAAGATAATCTTGAAAATCAATTTCCTGAGGGATTTGATATTTTATTTGTAGATAGAACAAATGCAACACCAAATAAAAAGTTTGGAGTCAATTGGTTTTGGCCATCTTTAAAGAAATATAGAACAAGCCTGATACAAGTTTTAATCGCATCTTTTGTAGTTCAACTTTTTGGTTTAGCTAACCCTTTATTAATTCAAGTTATTATTGATAAAGTCATTTCTCAAAGAAGTCTAGATACTCTTCAAGTTTTAGGAATTGCTTTAGTTGTTGTTACAGTCATTGGCGGTTTAATTAGTACTCTGAGAACATTTCTATTTACTGAAACAACAAATCGCATAGATGTAAGGCTAAGTGCAGAGGTTATCGATCATCTTTTAAGACTGCCATTAAATTACTTTGATAAAAGAGCAGTTGGTGAATTAGGCAGCAGAGTTGCAGAATTAGAACAAATTAGAAATTTTTTAACAGGTCAGGCTTTAACTACAATTCTAGATGCTGCTTTTTCAATTATTTATATAATTGTCATGGTTATGTATAGCTGGCTTTTAACAATAGCGGCCTTATTTGTAGTTCCTATTCAAATAGCTCTGACACTTTTAGGTGCTCCAATAATTAGAAGACAAATTAGGGAAATAGCAATCGAGAATGCTAAAACCCAGAGTCATTTAGTAGAAGTGTTAACAGGTGTACAAACAGTCAAAGCACAAAATGTTGAAACAGTCAGTAGATGGAAATGGCAAAACTTTTACAAAAAATATATTTCAAGATCATTTGAAAAAACAATTACAGGAACGACACTTAGTGAGATAAGTAATGTGATGCAACAATTATCTCAATTAATAGTATTGTGGATTGGTGCAACATTAGTTTTAAAAGGGCAGCTTACTTTAGGACAATTAATTGCGTTTAGAATAATCTCAGGTTATGTAACTCAACCACTACTTAGGCTAAGTACTATTTGGCAAAATGTTCAACAATTAAGAGTTTCGTTTGAACGTTTGTCAGATATTATAGATACCCCAGAAGAATCAAGTGAAGCAGACAAAGCTAATCTCACATTACCAACTATAGAAGGAACAGTATCATTCAAAAACGTCTCCTTTAGCTTTCCACATAGTGATAAGCAAATACTATCTAATATTTCTCTTAATATTCAACCAGGTACTTTTGTAGGCATTGTTGGACAAAGTGGAAGTGGTAAAAGCACACTTATGAAACTTTTACCAAGGTTATACCAATCAAATTCAGGTAAAATTTCGATAGATAACTATGACATAGATAAAGTTGAACTTTATTCTTTGAGACGACAAATTGGGATTGTTCCTCAAGACCCTTTACTTTTCGCGGGCAGCGTTAGCGAAAATATATCTCTAGCAGATCCAAATGCGAAAAGTGAAGATATTGTCAATGCAGCAAAGATTGCAGCAGCTCATGATTTCATAATGGATTTACCTCTTGGATATAGCAGCGACGTAGGGGAGAGAGGATCTGGACTCTCAGGAGGACAAAAGCAAAGAATAGCCATTGCAAGAACAATTATGAGTAATCCAGGAATGATTATTTTAGATGAAGCAACAAGTGCTCTTGATTATGAAACAGAGAGAAAAGTTTGCGAAAATTTGAGAAAATCATCCAAAGGTAAAACAGTATTTTTTATTACACATAGGCTATCAACCATAAAGAATGCGGATCTGATAGTTATGCTTCATGATGGTGTAATAGCTGAAACTGGAACTCATACAGAGCTTATAAATAAAAGAGGCCGTTACTTTGCACTTTATCGTCAACAAGAGTCAACTTAATGAAAAAAGAGATTAACAAAAATGATGGTTCAGTAAACCAATCTAAAAAAGATAAAACTTCAACAAGCGATTTAATAAATCAAACCAAGTCAGTATTTGCATGGCTTGAAAAAAAATTATCAATTAAAAGATCAGAACAATCAGAAGTCAACATAACGACAAACAAAATTAACCAAATTGATAATTCAAAAAGTCAACATGAAAAAGTAAAAACTAGAACAACAGGTTACAAAAATCAAACCAAGTCAGCATTGGCATGGCTTGAGAATAAATTATCAACTAAGAGTTCAGAGGAAACAATACTCACTCAATCTCAATACTGGACAAGAGCAATCACTTGGTCATTAATTGGTAGTACTGCTTTTGGTGTTGGATGGTTGTCGATTGCTAAAACTGAAGAAATCATAGTAGCGACAGGAAAGCTGGAACCAATCAAAGGAGTGGTGGATGTTCAAATGCCATTACAAGGAGTGGCAAAAGAAATCTTGGTAAAAGAAGGCGAAATAGTGAAAAGAGGGCAACTTTTAATCAGATTAGATTCAGAAGTAACTAATAGCCAACTAACATCGATTCAGCAAAGATATGAATTGAGCAAAAATATACTTGATAGAATGGAAAAACTTGTTGATGAAGGTGCAGTAGCAGAAATTCAATATTTAGAGCAGAAAAATAAAATGATTGATTTAAAAAGCAGACTAATAGAAAGCAAAGTTATACTTAAATACCAAAAGATTTTATCTCCAGTCGATGGAAGAGTATTTGATCTAAAACCATGGGGCCCAGGTTATGTAGCTAAGACAAGCGAGCCAGTTCTTAAAATTGTGCCATTTGATGATTTACACGCCAAGGTTGAAATTGAGAGTAGAACAATTGGCTTTGTCAGTTTAAATAAACCAGTAGATATAAGCGTAGATTCATACCCAGCCACAGATTTTGGGGTGATAACAGGAAAAGTAGTAAAAATTAGCTCTGATGCATTAGCACCAGATCCAAGATTCAACAAAGGATATAGATTTCTTGCAAATATAAACCTAGATCAACAAACCTTAAATCTGGAAAAAGGGAGAGAACTTCCATTACAGCCTGGGATGAGCGTAACAGCTAACATAAAGCTTAGAAAGGTATCTTACCTACAGCTTCTTTTAGGAACATTCCAGAACAAATCAGATTCACTAAGAGAGATAAATTAAAAATATATCAGGAGTGAGAATATAATTAAATTAAGAATAACAATAGATAAAGATAACAAGTTAGATTAATAAAATTATCATCTATTTAAAATCAAAAAGGACGTGGAGTTCTGTTAAAAAAGCAAAAAAATCATAAGAAATAAATTATCAAATTACTTGCTACACAGATCAATAAATAAGTAATAAATAAAAGCATAAAAAACCACCCATTAAGGGTGGTTTTCAAGTCAATTGAGATTTAGTAGAGAACCATATTAGTTGTACTGAATGTACCAGTAACATTAGTAGCGCTACGAGGTTAGGTAATAATTAAAAGCAAAAAAAAACCACCCATTAAGGGTGGTTTTACAAGTTAATTGAGATTTAGTAGAGAACCATGTTAGTTGTACTGAATGTACCAGTAACATCAAGTAGCGCTACGAGAGTTACGTCATCATCAGTTGCCAAGACTGCAGAAGCAGTACCGCTGGATTCAATAAGGTAAACACCAACTTGAGAACCAGTTGTATTTTGTATGGCCATGTAGAACGCATCAGATGCGGTAGCAGCTACTGATCCAACTGCTGAATACAAACTATTTTCAGCAGTGAAATCATTAAGAGTAGCTCCAGTTAGTAGTCCGAAACCTGCACCTGTCGAGGTGTTCATGGCTCCAGTAGCAACTGATGCCACAGTACCGGCTGAGTTAACAAGTACGGCTGATGGAACTGCAATTTGGTCCTTTGTAGCATCAAAGTCAGTAACTCTAACCGCATCAGCTAGAACAGCAGTGAATGAACCGGCTGAGTCTGAGTGCTTGTTACCTGAGTCCTGACCACCGATTCGAACTATGTCTGAACCAGCACCAGTTGCGATAGTAAAGATTTCACCTGCTGCAGTAGATTGGAAGGTTTCGATAATATCGTTACCACTTGTACCAATAACAGATGTAGAAGCAACATCAGAAGTAGCACCGGAAGTAATTGCTCCCAGATCAAGGGTACCTGCGGTACTCATAGTAATGGTAATAGTACCTGTACCATCAGCAGTATCAACGTCATTGATACCAGTTCCCCAGAAGCCCTCGTCAGTAGTCAAGTCAACACCAGCTCCCAAGGTTACGCCATCGAAATCACCAGCAGTAAGAGTAACGTGAGACCAGTCTACGTCTTCTGTGAAGGAGAAGTCGGTAGAAACTCCACCAACAAGGGTAACTGCAGTAGAGCCTAAACTTGCTGCATCAACAGTGATTGTTGCTGTACCTTGATCAGTGGTAATTGTGTCAAAACCACTAATAGTTGTATTAGCAAGGGTTAAAGCACCATCTCCTATCGATACATCAAGGATAACAAGGTTTGAATCACCTGAACCAGTAATAGTACCGAAGAGAGTTGCAGCACCGATATCGTCTTCGTCAATTGTCAGTGTCTGATCAGTACCACCAATAGTAACTACATCGATGTTTGTAAGTGCGTAAGCAGAAATGTCATCAGTATCATTGAAATTGATAGTTGTGACGATATCTGTTGTTGTTTCACCTGTAACAGCACCTGAAAAACCAGTGAAGTCGGCTGCGTCAACTGTAAGAGTCTTCGCTAAGTTGTCAGCTGTATTCAGATCAAGAGTACTAGCGTCAGTAGACGTCATTGTGATTGCTGAGAAGTCATAAGTACCTCCAGCAAGCTCAATAGTATCGGCAATAGCACCGAAAGTAAGCGTAGTTATGTCAGTAAGGTTGTCTGTATCTAACTCATAAAGAACACCTTCTGAAGGAGTGATAAGGGTTTCAATCTTACGAAGCGTAATAGGCTTCAGGTCAACTGTTCCTCCTGTAGTTGTGAGGGATTGAACTGTACCGGATACACCAGTGATGCTATTAGTCTCAGCGGCAGTCAGATCAGCAACATTCATTGTGATGCCTGAGATGTTACCGCCAAGTGTCATTGTCTCAACGTCACTGTAAGCGATTCCGCTGAAACTAAATGTTGTACTTGGTGAAGCGGCTGTGACATTAATTGTGTCATCTCCGTTTTTACCATCAACTGTTGAACCAGCCAAGTGAGCAACTGTTGTTACAAGAGTGTCAGCTTCGTTTGTTAGAGCAGCTCCCTCAGTGAAGTGTGTCTTAGTTGCTGTATTGAAAGCTGCTTGCTTAGAAGTAGCTGTAACACCACTTCCTAAGGTCAAGTCTTGAGCAGTAATAGAAGTAACGCCTTCAAGTTTGAGCTGGAAATCATCTGTTCCCTCAAGAAGTGAATCGTTATCGATGTCAACCCAAAGAGTATTAGTCGCGGAGTTGAATACTACAACTTTAGTTCCATCTAACTTGCCCTGTGCTTCAGCAAATGAAGCACCAACTCCACCAAACTGACCACTGGTAGTAACATTCTCAGAAGCCAATCCAGTCAAATCAATGTCGTCAGAACCGCTTACAAAGCCTTTAACGATGTCTTTATCAGTATCTGACTGTGCTTTCGCTGTATAAACAATAGTGTCATCACCACCTTTAGAAAGGTCAATAGTGTCAGAACCAGTTGCGTTAGTAGAGAAAGTAAGTGTGTCGTTAGCAGAACCTAATGTAATTGTCGCTCCACCTTTAGCAAAGTCAGTACCGGAGATAGTTAATTTATCTGTAACTGCACTAGCATCAAGAGTTGCAAGAACTGCAGTGTCTGGATCTGTTGTGGCTGTCAGTGTAATTTCTGAATCACCACTTAAAACAAGTTTAGTTGCATCAGAAGCAACCAAAGTTGCAATGGTGAAAGTACCAGTGGCATCTGTGGTGTCATCGTCAACTGAAATAGTAAGTGTTTCAGCGTCAGCGGCATTCAACGTTGCAATCCCTTCACCGGCTCCAACATCATCAATAACAACAGTTACTTCATCAGCTGTTCCGTCAGTCTTTAAGTCAACAACTAAAGAACCATCAGCTGCTACAAGGTTTGCAGCATCAACTTCAACTTCTATGCCTGAAACTGCATCGTCAACAGTAGCAGTACCATTTGCAGTAATACCTGCGTCATATACAACTCTAGTAATACCAGAGAAACTATCCATATCGATAGTTCCTGTACCTGAATCGGAGACCGTTAGATTCTCAACGCTAGATAGAGTTCCATTGATAGTTCCTGAAGCTACTGCCTGAGTCAACTTAATTGAGTCAGTTCCGTCTCCTCCAGTGAAACTGTCACTAGCTTCGAAACCATCTGTAAAGTCTGCGGTGTCATTACCAGAACCACCAGTAACAACAACATCCTTAGATGTTGTATCAGAATCAACTACAACAGAGAGATTTCCAGTAAATAAAGAAGCTCCGATAGTGGTAACACCAGCAAGTGCTGAAGAAATCGTTAGATCTTTGTCACCAGTAACGTTAAGAGTAGTAAAACCACCAGCTATTGTTGTAATTTCACTTGCTTCACCAGAAGATTTAACGTTGACAGTCTCAACTCCTGTGCCTGAATTATTACCTAGTGTAATAGTACCAATGGAACCACCAGCGGTAGTTACGTTTCCATCCAGATTAAGAGTAATAGCGTCAGCAGAGCCCGTTAAGAGATCATCGTTGAACTTAATTGTTGTATCGCCTGCCTGAACGTCAGTCAATTCAACAGTTGTTAAAGCTTTCAATCCATCTACGGTTAAATTAGTAGTAGAAAGAGTATTTATAACTTTGTTTACGTCTGTAGAACCTGTCGCAGTAAAAGTAGTACCTCCAGTTGCATCAGTTTGAATTTTTAGAGTTTCAACTGATGAGGTTGTAAAACCATTCTCTGTTACCGCAGAAGTACCTGTAGCTGTATATCTAAGAACATCTGTACCAGAACCACCAGTAAGTGCATCACCAGTTGTCAATGTAGCGTTAGATCCTACAAAAGTATCGTTGTAAGCACCACCAGAAACAGCATCGACTTTGTCAGTCAGAGTTACAGTTGTTCCAGTTGTTGTAGTGCTTGCAGAAGTCATATCAGAAACTGCTGTATCAACTGCTGCATCCGTTACAGCGGTTGAAGTTACAGTCGCTAACCATGTTTTTGCAGAATCAAAAGCGGCACCGGCTTTGAAGTTAGTTCCAAGTGTCTCAGGCTGATAAGCAAGAATTGCAGCAGGGTCAGCTTTTACATCAGCTGTGAATGACTTAGCTGCAGCAACTTTATTGGATAGAGCTAATGCATCAGCTTCACCTTGAGTTGTGTTAGCAGCTATTGGATTGCTAGCTGCCCAAATCAAATCAAGAGCAAGACTTGAAAGTGATTTTCTTCCAGCCTCAACTTCGGCAGTCCAGAAGAGTAATCCTTCAGCATCTGCTGTGCGACCAAAAAGATTTGTATATAAAGAATTTACTTGATCTTCTGTCGACTTTGAAGCAATAGTTGTGTTCTTATATTCGTCCTGAGCGTAAATTTTTTCAGCAAATTCAGTTTCAGTAAGGCCACTTTCTAACCAGAAAGTAATTCCTGATGGATCTCCAGGCCTTCCAAAGTAAGCGATGTACTGTTGTTGAAGCTGGGTAGTAGTTAGTGTTGTTGACATCGAGTGTAAAAGAGTCAGAGCTTTTAGATAGGGGACTCCGCAATTGCGGTGCGGGTGCCGAGAACCCTGTCTTTGGGTCTGGCATTGATGCAAATGGTTATTGCATGAAGCAATTACCTATTGCAGTAGGCCGGCTAAATATACACGCAGACAGGATCAAGTAAATAGGAACTCGTATTCTCAGTAGTGATTTCAACACAAGTATTTAAGTAGTAACCGGTCATTGCGAGCTTGATCTCTAAAGCATTAAAAAATCTATAAATCGAGTTATAGCAACTACTTTAAGGATATTGGAAATTGTTAAGTTTGACAAAACGATTACGAGTTTTAGCTAATAATTTCCCAAAAAAAAGGATACACTAATTCAACTGTCACATAGAATTTATTCAATTCTCACAGTGGTTTTCGAATTTTTTTTTGATCTTCGTGTTTTTCTTATTCAATGAGATAAGAATAATTAGTGAAATCAATTTAGCCAATCAGAATTATTAATTATGGGACCCAAAGCACTTGTCATTGGATGCTCGGGACAGGACGGATCGTATTTATGCAAGCATTTACTGGCTCAAGGTGAAAAAGTAGTAGGTACTTCAAGAAGCAATAATTTCACTTTTAAAAACCATCTTTTACTTGGAATTAATGGCAAGTTTCCTATAAAAACTATTAATCTTTATAAATTAAATGAATTAAAACAATTGTTAATTCAAGAAAACCCGAGTCATATTTATAATTTTTCAGCTCAATCTTCAGTTGGCTATTCTTTTAGCAATCCAATCGAAACGCAAAAAAGCATTTCACTAGTCACTATTAATTTATTGGAGGCATGTAGACAAATTTCGTACAAAGGAAATATTTTTTTTGCAGGAAGTAGTGAGATATACGGTAATACAGACATTGCAGCTAAAGTCGAATCCCCCCTAGACCCACAGAATCCTTACGCTATAGCAAAGATTGAGAGCATGTCTTTAGTTAAATTATACAGAGAAATATATAACTTAAGAGCTACAACAGGAGTATTATTTCCACATGAATCATCACTAAGAAATGAAAATTTTATAATTCATAAAATCATTGGTGGTGCTGTTGAATGTACAAAAGATAGATCGCATAAAATAACTATTGGAAATATTAATATAGAAAGAGATTGGGGCTGGGCTGAAGAATATATAGAGGGAATATACAAAATGAACAATGTTGAAATATTTAAAGACCAAATTATATGTACGGGTGAATCAACAAAATTAGAAGAATTTATAAATATAACTTTTAATAAATTAAACTTGAATTGGAAGGAGCACATTATTATAGATAAAACTCTATTTAGAAGTAAGGATATAAATAAAAGCATTGGTGATCCTTCTCAAATGTATTTAGATAGCAATTGGAAAGCAACTATCAAAATTGATCAAATAATACAAAGATTGCTGACAAACAAAATAAATAAGTTTTAATTGTAATTAATTTCCAAGCTCTTAATAATTTTCAATAGTCTTTGACTAACTTTTGAAAAACTTCTATTAGTAATAAGATCAATTTTTTTTGCCTCTAAAACCTGATTATCATTTGAAGATATATTTTCAGATTCAATAACATTCAATATACCTTCGGCTATATCTTTAGGTGTAAAGCCATTCAACCTACAAACCAAATCAGAGACGTCATCAAATATTGGCAAAGGCGTTACTAAAACAGGTCTCAAAGTTGAAAGACCATATCTTACTGCAGCACTGGAAGATTCATTGGAGAACTGATAAGGGAATATTAAATAATCATTTTCACTTAAGAGATCTAATGATTGTTTATCGCTCATATAATTAGGATTAATTTTAACAAATTCAGATAGGTTTAGAGTATTAACTAAATCTATTAATTCATCGAAAACACTTTGATAGTTTTCATTATAAATTGCAGAATATATATTTAAATTGATATTTAAACCTTTTTTGATAAGCAAGTTAGTGGCTAATATTAATTCTTTAAATCCTTTATTTGGAAGGCAAAAGCCATAGGATCCAATATTTACCGCTCTAGAACTTGAAGAGGATATATCTATAGATTTTATTTTTGACTGCTGATTTTTATTAGATAAAAGGGGATGAGGAAGTAAGCAAACATTATCTATTAAACCAATTATTTTAAGTCGATTTAAGTCATTAATGGTATGTACTATTAGTCTTTGACATTTACTAAAAGCATCAAATAATAAAGAAAGTTTTTTTGAATCGTCACCGTCTGGATCTATCGTAGAATGAAGAATAATAAATATATTGATACCTCTCTTGCGGATTATATGGATAAAGTTAGATAGATATTCAAAATCAAAAAAACCATAATTGAACTGAATAATCAAAGAAGTTATATTAGAAGTAAATACCCTCTCTGCAAGTTCTAAAAGATTATCTTCGCTATCCCATACAGGAAAAATTTTTTCTCCCTTTATGGGATACAACTCTTCATCGTAGGGAGTAAAAAATATAAGGTCATCCTTTATAAATTCAAATAAATTTTTAGAATAGGAAGCAATTCCACATTTTGAGTTCCATGTAGTAATACATCCTAACTGGGTTTTATTATTATTAAATACAGAAAGTTGATTTTCAACGAAATTTAAATTATTTTTGGCAACTTTATCCCAGGTAAGATTATTAATTTCCTCTTTTGCTTTAAGAGTTTTCTTTTTTATGGCTATAGAATTAGCATCATAGACTTGACGCAATAAAAAACTTAAGTGATCTACTGAAGGTTCAGCCCAATATGAATTATCTAAATTAAAATGAGATTTAGATGGAACGAATTTATAGTCAATTAGCCAACTATTTTCTTCATTACAAAAATCCAACTGCCCACCCCAATTAGTAGTGACAACTGGAACTCCTAAGCTCATAGCTTCACCAATAGGAAGACCAAAACCCTCTCCTCTGCTTGGTGCTACTAACATATCTGTGTTAAACAAGAGTGCTTTTATCTCTTGATCAGTTAAATCTTTTTTAATTAATAAAACATGAGGAAACAAAGGGTTAGAAGAAATTAATTTTTTAATTTGCTTATCAATATTATTGTGAGGATTGTCAAAAGTTTTAATAATTAAGGTAATATCATCCTTAATTGAAAAGGACTTCTCATATGCCTTAAGTAAGATATCAATGCCTTTCCTAGGAAAACAAGAAGATATATGTAATATCTTATATTTTTTTGCATCTAAAGCGTCTAAATCAGAGTCCACATAAAGTTCATCATGATTTATATTATCTAAATGGTCTAAACCCAAGCCAGCTACTTTGATAGGAATACATACACCATTATCAATGAGAATTTTTTTAACTTGTGAAGACATAACTGTTATTCCCTGTAAGTAACTATTAAAATCATCTACCCAATCAGAAGGAAATTCTGATTCTTCCCATCCATAAGAATGAAGCAAATTAAATTGGAAACACAAGTCATTGACTCTTGGAGGATACAAATTGCGGCTAACTACATCAGTTATAAGATTTGATGTAAGAGAACTTTTATATAAAGAATAGATTTGAGTGTATTTGCGCAAAAAAGAAATATTAGGCTCATAGTCACCAGGTCCCTCTGTTACGTGTATTGAAAGATTCTCTATTGATTTATACATTGAATTTATAAAACACCTATTTAAAATCGCTAAACTATATGATGAATCAATAGGACCTTCAATTGTCCAAGATAAGTTACGATCTTTAGTTGATAATTTCCTAGCCAATAAATCTATTTCACTAGTATTTTTATCAATAGCAGCTGCTACATGAATATGAAATTCTTCATCAGAATTTTTTCTAAATAACTTAAACTTGTTAAGCTTCTGTATTAATAAATTAAGCTGTTGGATATTCTTTTTAGAAATATTTTTCCAATCTAATGAATGAGATTTAACTTTACTTGAATCTATAATATATTTACATGCCTCAACCGCTGCCTTAGCTGTACTCTTCCATGAAAACTTTTGACTTTGTTTAATAGAATTTGCTTTGAGAAAGTAATTAAAATTTTTATCTGCCAAAGCCCTTATGATTAAATTTCTAATTTGATCGATATCTTTTGGATCAAACATTGCCGATTCAAGTCCTAAAACCTCAGGAATACTTGTCGTATTCGAACCTATAACAGGAGCTCCACAAGACATTGCCTCTAAGACAGGCAAACCAAAACCTTCATGTAAAGAAGGAAAAACAAATAAAGAACATTTTCTAAAAAGTTCTACTAAGTCAGAATCAGTTACATAACCGATATGGACAATCTTCTCTGAATCAATATTAAATAATTTTATCCAGGAATGCAGGATTTCTCGCTCAGCCTTTAATAATTTACCAACAAGAACTAATTTATATGAACGAAGCTCCAATGGAAGCAAACTATAAGCCTCTAGAAGCCTTTTAACATTTTTCCGAGGATCATTAGCACCAGAATATAAAATAAATGGAGTATACTTAGTAACATCAATTAAATTAGAAGTCTCTATCTCCGTATAAGTATTAAAAATCTTTTTATCACATGCAGATGAAATATTAAATATCTTATTTGGATTAAAACGTAAATATTTATTTGCTTCTTTTAAAGCTGAATTAGAAATAGCTAATAATCCATCAAGATTCCTAATTTGCTTAATCTTAGATCTATAATACTTTTCAAAATCTGGATTATTAGTTAAATATAAATTTGGATTTATTAAAGGTATTAAATCATAGAAAATTGCGACTACTGGTACTTCTAGAATATCATAATCAAAATCAACACAGCAATTGTCAGAAAAGCCCTCAAAAAAACTTGTAATTAGAATAATATCAACATGAAGACAATTAAATATATATGACCTTAAATATATAGCAAGTTTAGTTTTTATTTTGTCAATCGAAATATAATCAAATGGAGCGGGCGCATACCATTGAACATAAGTAACATTGTCACTTTGAATATACTCTTCTAAATCTAATCTAATGTCGAATAATAAAGAGTTAGCTACAAGAACTATTTCATCTTCTGGATGTTCTTTAATAATATTTTTAATAACTTCTAAAGAATATCTCCCAATACCCCTCGATCGACTACCTTCACTTTGCACACCTTGAAGATCTATAGCAATTCTCATTTATTTCTTCCTGATAACTTCTTTTTATATTCCTTAGCCTTTGGCGAGTGTTCATAATGTAATGATAATTTCTGATTAAATCTAATAAGATTATCATCAAGTTTTATTATCTTATTTGCTTTATTGAGAATATGAGTAGCATTAATATTTATAGGGTTACCTAGTAATCTATTAAGTATAAAATTTATCATAGCTAAAACTATTTTTGATGTAAGAAAATTACGTGTAAGTTTATGCATAACTAATATCTTAAAAATCTTATTACATAAAAGAAGGATTAATCTTCTAATTAATTTTAAAATAAGAACAATTGGTCTTATGATTAATCTAAAAATACCAGCTATATAAATAATATATTTTAATCGAGCTTTTAATAATCTAATTTCTTCTTTAGATAAAGCCACTTCTTCATTAAGGAGGTAAATCTTATCTTGCAGATCTTGTTTCTCCAGTTTTATTTTTTCTTTATGATCTTTCCTATATGTCTCGTATCTATTTAGTAAGGTTTCAAGCTTAAGATCATAATCTGTGGCAGCTTCAAATGTATTAACACCAATATTTAAGCTTGATTGCCACTTTGTATTTTCAGAAAATATAAGATCAAATTTTTGTTGTTTTTTAGTAGCAATAATACATAAATCCTGAGCTACTCCATTTAGTATTCTTGTTATTTTTAATGGACTAGCATTTTCTAATGGCCCCCCATTTATATACAAATATTTGGCATTAGTAAAACCTGCTTTTTCTAAATGAAAACAGATTCCATCTGGATTAATCGGATTAATATGTGTAGGGTCAACATAAAAAGTTTTTGATGAAACTATTAAATTATCAATACTTGGAGTCTCCATAATAAGAAATCCATCATCACTCAAAACTCTATGGCATTGACTAATTAATGTAATCAAATTTTCATACTCAAGGTGCTCAATCATATGAAATATAGTTATTACAGAAACGGAGCCATCTGAGAAATTAGATAATTTATCAATCGCATCACCCTCAACCACATTCAAACCGTGATCTTTACAAAGTTTTATCATTGATAAGTCAGATTCTATACCAATACAATTCTTAAATTTTTGACTGCATTTCTCAAGCCATTCTCCTCTTCCACACCCAATATCTAGAAGATTAGCTAATGGATCTTGTTGTAGAATTAAATCAATCAAAGAATCATAAGTTACAAATTTTTCCAAAATCTTTTCACGCTCTCCTCTAAATTTATTTTCAAATTCAAGATAATAGTTAGATTCCATGATCATTATATTTAGACATGAGATAAGTTAGTATTTATCAAATCAGATTGAATATCAATAGATAATAAATAGAATGACTTTTGAGTTATAATTATAGCATTCATAGAATCAAAAATTAAATTGATGGCTTACTAATGATTTATTCTCTTGTATAGATTTTACGATATGAAAGATTTTATACTAGTAAAGCATGCCACAGGTGCACCTGGCTTAAGCCTACTTGGATTAGGTCCTATGCTTTTACCTCAAAGAGGAATTATAAAGCTTAAATCCTTTTTAGATAGAAATACCTTATGGGCAAAAAGACGAAAGAATCAAGAAATTAAAAAAATGTTATCAAATAGTGCAGCTATTGTAAGTGTTTGGAAAAATAATCAGATTATTGGATTTGGTAGAGCCACAAGCGATGGGATATATAGAGCCGTTTTGTGGGATATAGTTGTTGAAAAAAAATTTCAAAAACATGGAATAGGCAAATTAATAGTTAATTCAATATTAGAAAATGATTTAATAGTTGAAGTTGAAAAAGTTTATATAATGACAACAAATTGTGAAAGATTCTATTTAAGTATGGGCTTTAAAACTGAGAGAGATCAAACACTTATGATTTCAAAAAAGAAAGATACTTTCTTTTTTGAAAACTAGATTTGAATAGGATAAAAATAATTTCTCAATAAATCAAATTTAAAATTATTTATTGCTTTTGTATGAATTAACATAATTACTGAGATTTTATTTGTACTTATTTCATAAAGCGGATGAAGAGATTCGAACTCTCGACATTCTCCTTGGCAAGGAGATGCTCTACCACTGAGCTACATCCGCATAAACATAGTTAGTGTTTAATTTATTAAGCATGCCTTAAAAGAGGTGTTGTGGTCAAATTATTCTCTCAATTGACAAGATTATTTAAGTCAATCCCTTCATTAAAGAACCCATTTCCAGGGCTTGCAAAGCATAGCTCCATCCAAGATTATTTTTAATTCCTGCTCTCTCAAGTGCTTGCTGCATAGTATCAGTAGTTAAAACACCAAACACAATTGGCACCCTAGTTTCTCTTGATACAGAAGCTATACCTTTGCTCGCCTCTGATACAACAACATCGAAGTGTGGAGTATCTCCTCTGATCACTGCGCCTAATGTAATTAAAACCTCGTATTTACCAGTTCGAGCAAGTTCTTGAGAAATAATTGGTAATTCAAAAGAACCAGGAACCCATGCAATATCCAATTGCTTGCTTGACTCTGATACATCAATCCCATGTCGGGATAAACAATCTAGACATCCGCTTAAGAGCTTATTAGTGATTAAATCATTAAATCTAGCTATGACAATAGCCACTCTTAAAGAAGATGATTTTTCAAAGGTACCTTCTATTGTCGCCATTTTTTAAAGGCTTTTACCACCTATTAACAGTAACCTCTTACGAGTAAAATTAAAACATTCGATTGAAAATTATTCCATATCAGCAATTCTTCTTAAAAATTTTATTACACACTCATTTGATGAGTGATGTATTCGCCAACTAAAGCTTGAAGTAGTACTAGATGGAACCACACTCCTGCAAGGATCTCGATCTTTTTAATGTTGGGGTTTCTATTGTCCTCAGGATTGGTTTGGGTCATGTAAAACACAGGAACACCAATTACCAAAAGCAATGATGAGAACAAAAGTGCGTTCGCGACGATTGAATTAATAGCCAGCATAATTGAAGCTGCAGAAAAATTTCTCAATATTCAATAATTCTCCCATGTAAGTGTTTTTTATAACGTATTCCTCTTCATATTTGTAGCGAGGCTTCACATGCAAAAAAAGTGAATTCTTCTAATATGCATTGATTGAATAGTGAGCAATTCATGGCTGCCAGCCAAAACCCTATACAAGGCAGTCTGTTTGGGGAAAATGACCAGAGTGATGCCAATGAAACTGAACAACTTATTAGTTCAAGAACATCTAACGAAAATCTTTCACATCAACAACTTAAAGATGACGCATCACTAAGACCTCGCAAAACAAATACTTCTAAAAATCGAAATCAAAAAGTGGATCTCGATGAGTTTTCTCATTCGGAAATTGAAGAACCAAAATGGTCCCATCATGATTTGCCAAAAATTGATGAACTTACTCCTGCATTAAGACATTATGTCGAATTAAAAATAGAGAATCCTGATCGAATTCTGCTTTATAGGCTTGGAGATTTCTTCGAATGTTTTTTTGAAGATGCAATAACACTGTCACAACTGCTAGAAATCACACTCACTAGTAAAGAAGGCGGTAAAAAAATTGGCAAAGTACCAATGGCTGGAATACCTCACCATGCATCTGATCGTTATTGCACAGAACTAATTAAAAAAGGTTTATCAATTGCTATTTGCGATCAACTTGAAGCTGCTCCATCAAAAGGCAATAAATTAATAAAAAGAGGCATAACCCGATTAATAACACCTGGAACGATTTTAGAGGAAGGGATGCTTAGGGCTAAACAAAATAATTGGCTAGTTTCTGTTCTAATAGAACCCAACTCGAAAAAAGATATAATTAACTGGTCTTTAGCAAAGATAGATGTCAGTACTGGTGAATTTATTGTAAAAGAAGGAAAAGAAACTAAAGATTTACGTCAAGAATTAATTAAACTAAATGCAGCTGAAGTAATATCAGAAAAAAAATCAATTTCCAACATAAGCTGGCATGAAGGATTATTAGATATAACGGAGGTTGATCAAACATCATTTTCCAAATTAGAAGCTAAAGAATCTATTCAAAATCATTATTCTTTAAATAATATTGATGGGTTAGGTATGAATTCTGACTCTCTATCAATAAGAACAGTTGGGGGATTGATTGCATATTTAAACAAAACTCATCCAAATCTAAATGACAATTTAAAAAAAGGAATAAAGACAAATATATGTATTGATTTCCCTAATATAAAAAGTAATCAAACAGGACTAATTATAGATAATCAAACAAGAAGAAATTTAGAAATTACTTCAACTCAAAAAAATGGTCAATTTCATGGTTCATTACTATGGGCAATTGATAAAACATTGACTGCAATGGGGGGTAGATGTATGAGGAGTTGGTTAGAAGAACCTTTAACAGATCTTGATACTATTGAAAGTAGACAAAAAATCATTGGCTTACTAGTTCAATCCTCAACCCTAAGGAGAAACATCCGGAAAGTTTTGCGAGCAATGGGTGATTTAGAACGTCTAGCAGGTAGAGCAGGAGCCCAACAAGCTGGAGCAAGAGATTTGGTTGCTATTGCAGAAGGTATTAACCGTTTTCCTATAATTAAGAAGTTTCTTAATGACCCAATATTTGAAGAAACTAAGTTTTTTGATGCTCTAATCAATTTAGATAAAGAATTAATAGATCTTGCTTTAGTAATAAACAATCAAATCGTAGAAAATCCTCCTCTGAGCCTTACTGAAGGTGGGCTAATATATGATGGTATAAACCCTATACTTGACGGACTTCGAAATAAACTTGATGATCACAACGCATGGTTAAGATCTCAAGAACTAGAAGAAAGAAAAATCAGCAAAATTAACAATTTAAAACTTCAATATCATCGATCTTTTGGGTACTTTTTAGCAGTAAGAAAAGCAAAATCTATCAATATCCCAGATCACTGGATCAGAAGACAGACATTAACAAATGAAGAACGTTTTGTAACACCAGATCTCAAAGAAAGAGAAGGAAAAATCTTCCAAGTGAAAGCGAGAATATCACAACTTGAATATGAACTTTTTTGCGAACTTAGAATTCTCGTTGGAAATAAATCAAACATTATTAGAAAAGCTGCAAAAGCAATATCTTTTTTAGATGTTTTATCTGGACTAGCTGAATTAGCAGCTACAAATAACTACGTTCAACCAAAGGTGATTGGTCATCAAGATCAAGATCAATCAAGAAAATTATCTATTGTCGAGGGGCGACATCCTGTGGTTGAGCAGATTCTCATTGATAAAGTTTTCGTACCTAATGATATAGAACTTGGATCTAAGACTGATCTAATAATTCTTTCAGGCCCCAATGCAAGTGGAAAAAGTTGTTACTTAAGACAAGTAGGTCTTTTGCAAATCATGGCTCAAATCGGCAGTTGGATCCCAGCTAAATCTTGCACTTTAGGAATTGCTGATCAACTTTTCACACGCGTTGGAGCAGTAGATGATTTAGCGGCAGGTCAATCAACTTTCATGGTTGAAATGATTGAAACGGCCTTCATTTTAAATAAAGCAACTGAAAAATCATTAGTTTTATTAGATGAAATTGGACGAGGAACTTCCACTTTCGATGGATTATCAATCGCTTGGTCAGTAAGCGAATTTTTAGCGAACAAAATAAAGAGTCGTTCAATATTTGCAACTCATTATCATGAATTAAATCAAATTTCGGAATATATTAACAATGTAGAAAACTATAAAGTTCTGGTTCAACATAAAAACAATTCACTTTCATTCCTTCATAAAGTTGAAAGAGGAGGAGCAAATAAAAGTTATGGAATTGAAGCTGCTCGCCTTGCAGGAGTTCCTAAAGAAGTAATAGATAATGCAAAGATAATATTAAATAATCTTGAAAAAAATAGCTCCAAAACTATTCAAATAACAAAGCCAATTAAAAGGTAAAAATACCAAATTATTCTTTTATATTTAATTTTCAGCAGCTCTCAATAAGGCATTTATAGTAGCTGCAGCTATTGATGCGCCTCCTTTGGAACCCTCCAATACAATATATTGACATACACTATTCAATAATCGAATTTTACTCTCAGAAACACCAATAAAACCAACTGGCATTCCAATAATTAAACTAGGTACTTTATACCCAGCTTCAACAAGATCTAATAAAGATATTAAGGCTGTTGGCGCACTCCCAATTACAACTAATGGAGCATTCAATAAGTTGTCTTTCTCCTCAAAATCTAACCATATATTCCTCATCCCAATTTCACTTCTAGTTGACAAAGATGAATCAATGGATGCAGGAGCCATACCTAAAATGCATTGAACATCTGAATTTAACGTTCTTTTAGCCATAGGAGATATTGCCGCCTCTGCCATATAAGTATCAGTCAAAATCTTTGCTCCATTGCGCAAAGCATTAATAGCGTCCTCGCAAGCCCTGGGACTAAATCTGACGGATGACTTCAAGCTAAAATCTCCACTTGAATGAATAATCCGTTCTAGAATTGATTGATGAACTTGATCAAGTCCAGTGAAGCCTAGTTTAGATCTAATATATTTAACACTTTCAAGAAAAATTGGATGTTCTGGTGTTTTCACTGTTAAATTTCTCTAGCTAATTTAAGATCAGGTCTTTTAACAAGATATCTCTAAGTAATGCCAATACATTTAATATGGGGAGATGATTATGAAGCCAGTAACAGGGAAATAGAAGAAATCATTCAAACAGTGATTGATCCAGCATGGAAAAGTTTTAATTATAGTCAAATAGATGGCAATGATCCAAAACAAAATCTCAGAGCTCTTGAAGAAGTTCAAAGTGCCCCTCTTGGAAGCGGAGGAAGAATTATACTTATCCGAAGAAGCCCATTTTGTAACGGATGTTCTCTTGAGATTGCTGAGAAACTTGATCAAGCAATTAAATTAATTCCTGATAATACACATCTGATTTTAAATAATTCAAATAGACCTGATAAAAGACTTAAAACTACTAAATTAATACAAAAAAGTATTCAATCAAATTCATTCTCTAAGGAAAAAAGTTTTATTCTTCCGCTGCCATGGGATATCAATGGACAAAGGAACTTAGTCATAAATAATTTAAATCGATTAAATCTAAAAATGAATCATGAAACAATTAATTTAATAGTAGAAAGTATAGGTCACGATAGCTCTTTAATTAATACTGAACTTCAAAAACTTGCATTATTGGCAGAGGCAATTAATGAAAAATCAAATACAAATAAAATACAAGAAATCTCAAAAGATTTAGTTATCCAACTAGTTGAAAATAATTCCACTAACGCTCTTGAAATTGCAAATTTACTACTTACGGAAAAAAAAGTTACAGCTCTAAATAAAATTCAATCCTTACTTAATAGTGGAGAACCAGCTTTAAGGCTAATAACCACCTTGACTGGTCAAGCGAGAGGATGGCTTTGGGTGCACCTCTTAGATTCAGAAGGAAATCAAGACGTCAAAGAAATGGCCAAACTTGCTGGTATTGCCAATCCAAAACGTATTTTTGTAATCCGCAAACAAATTCAAGGTAAATCGTTGGAAGCGTTGCTTGAACTGATGAAAAAGCTTTTAAAAATCGAAGTCTCAATAAAATCAGGAACCAATCCAATCGATTCTTTTAAAGATAATCTGCTAACAGAAAGTAAATTTTTGACTAATAACTGAAATAATCAATAAGTTAACGAGAGTTCAATGACTTTGCTGGTTCAAAAATTTGGCGGCACCTCTTTAGGAAGCATTGAGAGAATACAAGCTGTCGCACAAAGAATCAAATCAAGCAAAGACAAAGGAAATGATCTGATAGTTGTTGTGTCGGCCATGGGACATACAACTGATGAATTAACACAGCTAGCAAAAGACATAACAGTTGAGCCTC
>QCIK01000005.1 GCA_003216715.1 Prochlorococcus sp. AG-402-L09
TTACAATCTTGGAAGCATATTGAAAGATCTTGGCAACTTAAAAGAAGCAGAAATCTCCTATCGCAAAGTAATTGAACTTAATCCTGATTTCACCAATGCTCATTTAAATCTAGGGAATATTTTAAGAGATCTTGGCAAGTTAAAAGAAGCAGAAATCTCTTATCGCAAAGCAATTGAACTTAATCCTGATTTTGCAATGGCTCATTCCCATTTGGGAACCATATTAAAAGATCTTGGCAACTTACAAGAAGCAGAACTATACACTCGCAAAGCTATTGAATTGAAACCTGATTTCGCAGATGCTTATTTTAACCTCTCTCACATAGAGCTGCTAAATGAAAACTATAAGTCTGGTCTTGAACATTATGAATTTAGAGATAAAACAACGGAAACTAAATATAGATTTACTAAGCAAAAAATTCAAAGAATCGGTAATAATAAATTAAAAAGGGGAGAGAAACTTTTAATTGTTAGTGAACAAGCTCCAGGAGATGTGATTTTTCATATGCGTTATTTATTACCTCTACAACATCAAGGGTTAAAAATCTCATTTTGTGCACCTAAGAAATTACATAGTTTAATTCAGGACTCAGGTATACATTCTAATCCTATTTCCCCTGAAAAATGCAGCTTTATCAAAGAAGGGAAATGGATACCCTTAATGTCATTACTTAAGTATTTTTCTGTTAGCCCTAATAATCCTGTCATTAATACCCCATATATTTCATCAACAAAACCACTAAAAGAAAAATGGAGAAAAATTCTCTCTAATGAAAAAAGACCAATCGTTGGTATTAATTGGCAAGGAAGTAAAAATTTGGATAAATCTTATCAAGGGCGTTCAATTCCTTTAGAAGAATTCTCTAAACTTTTAGAAAAGAGTGACATTAGTTTCCTTTCACTCCAAAAAGGTTATGGTTCTGAACAATTGGAACAATGTTCATTTAAAGAGCATTTTGTTAGTTGTCAAAAACAGATTGATGAGATATGGGATTATTCAGAGACAGCTGCGATCATAGAAAACTGTGATTTAATTATTACGAATGACTGCTCCCCAGGTCCCTTGGCGGCTGGCATAGGTAAAAAAGTTTGGTTATTGCTAACAGATGTCCCTTTTTGGTATTGGGGACTTACTGGCGAGCGAACATTTTGGTATCCCTCGATGAGATTATTCCGTCAAAAAGAGCGACATAATTGGCCAGAGGTTATGGAAAGAGTATCAAATGAACTAAACACAGACATATGGAAGTAATATTTTAATTTAATAACTCTATCTTAGTAGGTAGTTTGGGCTATTTAAGAGTCGTAATTTATTCAGATGGCAATATCTAATGTGTCAACTATCACACTCTGTAGCAAATGGCAATTTACTCTTGATTATGTACCATATGGTCGCATTTTGTTAGACGTTTATAGTCTTTTTTTGACTCTAATTTCCAAAAGTACAAACCTGATCGATTACACCCAAAATCAATTTATCTCCATTGGGATCTTTCCACTCTGAATCTTGATTTTTGAACTCATTAAATTCCTTTGCTCCTACTGCAACGTCTCTAAAAGAATTTCCCGAACAGTTGACATCCATCGTGTACAAAATGTCTTGAGTAATTTCAGTAGTGCTTTTAGGAATAAATTTGCTGAATACTCGTATGGATCCATCTTTATTTTTTTGAACGCTGTTCTTATCCCATAATTGCTCTCCATACTGACTCTTGGGAACTGCAACCCAGTCAGGAGATAGAGCATCTATTTTTGACGGATAGAAAATAAGTAGAAGTGCAAAACAACTAATACAAATTCTTTTAATAGTTTTGAAGGTCATTAGATAAAAAACATTATTGTTATCGTTGATGGGAACTTCACATCAGTACGTCAATTTTATGAACAGACTGCTCTCTGGTGAGAGATCTAAATGGATCTTTGTAATTGGACTGGTTGCGATAGGTGCTGGATTTACAGCAAAGAATGTGATCTCATATCCAACTGAATGCACTACT
The DNA here is from genome assembly GCA_003216715.1 of Prochlorococcus sp. AG-402-L09. GTDB lineage: Bacteria > Cyanobacteriota > Cyanobacteriia > PCC-6307 > Cyanobiaceae > Prochlorococcus_B. Next base: position 1,998 of record QCIK01000005.1, read on the forward strand.
CCAGAAATGGTCACTTTGAGATGAAATACAACTGGAAAGATCTTTTAGTAGATGCTGCAATCGTGGCGGTTGTTCTTGGAGCAGTGGCGCTCATTGTTGGTTCGTTTCCAGCGACCTTCAGCAAGTTGCTTCCATTTCTCAAATAAGTATTAGTCAACCTAAAAGTTTCCATGAAAGAAGGGAGCGAGATTTTGATCGCTCCCTTTGAGTCAAGCACTCAACTGACTGAACTTAAATTTTCATCCTTTATTGAACTTTGACCCACAGAAGGTGCTGTGACTCCTATTTCATTCCTAGCAAATCTAGATCAGATGAACATGAGAAAAAACTCCTGTTTAACCAACGACCCAATAATCTTTGTGCTTTCTGAGGATTAGTTTGAGAAGATCGAGAATCATTCTTTTTAAGTAATGCTTTTCTAACAGCAATAGCTACTTGATACGCTACTGGAGGAGCAACGCTGTTTCCGACTTGTCCAATATTTTTATAAACAGGGCCTTTAATTTGCCAACTAGAGGGAAAACCTTGAATTAGTGCTACATCGTCGGTGCTCAACCTCATAGTTCCATTTTCAGGTGGAAATGCTCTAGCAGCTTCTTTAGAAGGTGCTACGCCATTTCCCCATATACCCATATTTTTTAAGACCTTTTGACTTGAAGACCCATTCAAAATAGAGGTTGAGTTGCGAGGTCCAGTAAAACCACTTCTAAATGTTGGAGCCAATCCATCTGGTTTTGAATCATCCAATCCAATTGATTCTCTAACTCCACTAACAGGAGGCAATTGATCATAGTCAACATGCAACTTTGCTTCTTTGATATGTTTCTTTAATCCTTTATGAATATCTACAAAATTATCTAGACTATGAGTAGGTTTAGGGATGATAAAACGATTAAATGCTGCTTCACTTTTAAATCCAACAATAAATAGTCTATTCCTTTGTTGAGGAACTCCGAAGTTTGGAGCAAACATATAAAACTTCTTATAAAAATAAGAGTGAGAAACATTTCTTTTTAACTCTGAATCTAAATATGGAGAAAATTTTGCACTCCCCAGAGCGGGAACATTTTCCATAATGAAGGCATCTGGAAGAAGTTCATTCACTGAACGAAAAAACTCTGGAACCATATTTCTAGAATCTTCCTCTCCAAGTTGTCTTCCTGAATTGGAGAAAGGTTGGCATGGAGGCCCTCCATGTATTACCAACAGATTATCTTTATTAGGGACTTCTTTTTTCCAATCAATATTTCGAATATCTCCTTTCTTTTCACCAGAAAGAACTTTCCATGATGGTCTATTAAATTTTAAAGTTTCACCGCAAATATCCAAAATGTCAACTGATAAAACATGATCAAAACCTGCTCTTTCAAATCCAATATCTAGACCACCACATCCTGAAAAAAGAGAAATCGAGTCAATAGAGGATGGAGATAGAGTAGGCATTAACTTTTCAATATCTAACCTTGATTCCCTTAAAGGCTCCTCTGATGCCTTGAGTGATGTTAATCTTCTTTTTCTAGAAGCAGACGCAATGGATTTCTGCCTGAACCATTCTCTTTTCTCTTCAGAGATATCATTTCCTCTTCTCCAGGATGCTGATGTCACACTAATAGTATATTTATACCATTATTCTACTGGCTGCTGATGGTTTATCAAGTCTAAATTCAAAACAACACATAAATTAAGGATAAAAATCAAATAACATATTGTTTATTTACTGATCAAAATTAAAAATAAGTATTAAGAAATATATGCCAGTAGTTAACATTAAAAAACGAAATTATGGATTCAAGGATATAAGTATACTTTAGTAAATATTATACTTATTGGTCTAATAACAAAATCACACAATAGTCACATATACTAAAATTATATATAAATTAAACCTAAAATCAATTGACATGACTGCGATATAGAAGAATCATAATTTTAGGTTGTATAGGCGGCATTGATACGTACATAAGAATCAAAATCCAGTGATAGTAGTTGATTGCAAGGATTAAGTTAGTGGTATTTTAGTGGTATATTTGCAGTTTTTCACCCGAAAACCCAGTTGTAGAAGACTTACCGGTATTTTAGTGGTATACAACTAACTCATGTAGATAATATAAAAAATAAAATTTTACTTATTTACATTTACTTTAAATAAATTTCGGTACAAAAGGGTATATATCAATTTTATATAGAGAATTTTCACCAATATATTAAAGAAATGAAAATGGTGATTAACTATTAAAAGTACTTATATTGTAGCGACTATCACTTGTCATGATATTCAAGAAAATTCATTATTAATATTATTAATTATTAGGCTTAAACAAATGTCTGATTCCTCTAGTGAAATGACTCCGCAGGAAAAAATTATTCAAGATAGAGTTAATCAATCTAGAAGTTTCCTCAGATTAAATGGTTTCAATCAATCATTAGGAGACCTTTGGAGAGAGATAAAGGAGGATTCAAAATATGATTTATTATAAAAATTTTTAGAAGTCTACTAAGATTTAAAATTTTAGCCATAAAAATAAATGAACTCGATCGCACAAAAATACAATTTTTATTGTTAATTTGCATACATTATTAATCATGCAATTTTGTAACTATTCTAACTGAAACAATCAAGATTTAATCGTATTTAATTACCTATCTAATGAATATCACTCGTTAGATATACCTCTTTTTACGTTGTTAAATTTGTTTCTATGTCATTTCCTGAATCAACTCAATTATTATTAAAGGCAAAAAAAGAAAAAGGATTAACCTTTGCAGATATTGGAATTCTATTAGGACTAGATGAAGTCTGGGTTGCTAGTCTTTTTTATGGACAATCAACTGCCAGTGATGAAGAGGCTGATAAATTATTAACTACTTTAGGACTTGGTACGGAACTTAAAGAGATATTGACAACTCCACCAGTAAAAGGATCACTAGATCCAGTAATTCCCACCGATCCATTGATATATCGTTTTTATGAAATCATGCAAGTTTATGGCATGCCAATGAAAGACGTGATTCAAGAAAAGTTTGGTGATGGGATCATGAGTGCAATAGATTTTACAATCAATGTAGATAAAGTCGAAGATCCGAAAGGTGACAGAGTGAAGGTTTCAATGTGTGGGAAGTTTTTACCCTACAAGAAATGGTAAAGATTAATTCCTTTTTTTATGTTCAAGTGGTATAAAAGTGGTATATTTGAAAAAGTAATCCCTCAAATCCGTTCCAGTAGAATAGATCTCAGGTTAAGTGGTATAGTCGGCATTGATTCGAACATATTGATCGGACAAATCACATCCCCAAGCTGTAGCAGAACCTTTTCCTGTCCCTATCCTTAATCTGATACTGATAAGATCATCGATCAAATATTTCCCTTTTAATCGTGCTTTCATAAAGTTACTCACTTGTTGTCTATCAAAGTCATGAGGTGTTCCATTAGAAAATATTTCATAAGGGCCAATCCATAATTGAACATCATTTAAATTAAAAGAACTGCCTGCACGACCAAGTGCAGCAATAATTCTTCCCCAATTAGGATCGGAACCATGAACTGCAGTTTTCACTAAAGAAGATGAAGCAATTGTACGAGCTATTGTATGAGCATCTAAATCATTTGGAGCGCCCTCAACTTTTATCTCCAGCAAACAATTAGCCCCCTCTCCATCTCTTGCAATCGCTTTAGCTAGGTATTGAGCTGTTAAATGTAATCCCTCTTCAAGAGATGGTAAATATCTCGTCTCTAATTTTGGTCCAGAAGCAAAAGCTAAAAAAGTATCATTTGTACTCGTATCTCCATCAACTGTAATGGCATTAAAAGATGACTCTGCAACTCGTTTAATCATAGCCGACCATAAAACAGGATCTATACCTACATCACACGTGATATAACTCAACATTGTTGCCATTGAAGGATGAATCATTCCTGAACCTTTAGCCATTCCTCCAATAGATATTTTCTTCCCTCCTAAAACTGCTTGATATGCAATTTGCTTCACCTGAAGATCAGTTGTCAAAATTGCATTTGCTGCATCCAGAGATGCCTCTTTATCTAAATTGTTTACAAGTTGATCCAAGTTACTATTTACCTTATCAACAGGTATTGGCTCTCCAATTACACCCGTTGAACATATCAAAACTTCTTCATTAGATAATCCTAAGCGTTGAGCAAGCTCATGTGTAATGATTTCACTATCGAGTTTGCCTCGACTACCTGTACACGCATTTGCGTGTCCAGAGTTGATAATTACAGCACGTATTTTCCCCTCAGATATCTTGATTCGATCAATACATAGATCTACGCAATAAGCACGAGTGACTGATTGAGTAAATGTCCCACTGCAACAAGCACCATCTGGTGCATATAGCAAAGCAAGATCTTTCTTCCCGGAAGGCTTCAACCCTGCGGAAATGCCGGCTGCTAAAAAACCATCAGGGGTAGTAATACCACCAGATATTGGAGACCATACAGAAGATGTCAAAAGACTCAAATCCAGAAGAGCATTTTTCACTTACTATCAATATTAATGATTGACCAAAAACAAACAAAAAAACTTTGTCTTAGATGGAAAGGCAAGCAAAGAAGAATAGGTATCACTGGAGGTATTGCCAGTGGAAAAACAATGATTGGAGATTTTATATATCAATCCAAGCAATGGCCTATTTTAGACGCTGACTTATATGCTCATGAAGCATTAAGAGCTGAAAGTCAAATAGCCAAAAAAGTCTTATTAAGACATGGAAGTAAAATAATTCAAAATTCAAGTACAAATGATCAAATTATTAATCGCAAAGCATTAGCTAAAATAGTTTTTCAAAATGATATTGAAAAAAAATGGCTAGAGGGAGTAATACATCCATTCGTAAATAAAAGAATCGAAGAAGAATTAGAAAAATTGAAATCAAATTCTATAGTGATTTTGATTATCCCACTCCTATTTGAAAAAAATTATACAGGTTTATGTAGTGAAATTTGTTACATAGATTGTCCTAGAACCATTCAATTAAAACGACTTCAGTCAAGAGATAAGTTAAGTCTTGAAGAAGCAAATCAAAGAATTGATGCGCAATGGGACAACTCTTTTAAAAAACAATTTGCAGATCACATAATTAATAATTCTAATGATGATGAGACATGGAAAGTACAATTAAAAAAATTATATAACTTCTAACCTTGTAATTTTTTATTTAATATTTGATTAGCGAGTTTTGGATCTGCTTTCCCTTTTGTTTCCTTCATTAATTGACCAACAAAAAAACCTAACAATTTCTTCTTCCCAGCCCTAAAAGATTCAACCTCATTCGGATGCTTAAGGATCAATTGATCAATAATTTCCTCAATAATTTTAGGATCGCCAATCATACCTAGACCACGTTCTTCTACCAATCGCTTTGGAGAACCACCTTTAGTTAAGAGTTCAGGTAATATATCTTTGGCAATTTTTCCACTTATTTCGCCAGCATCAATCATCTTTAACATTTCTGCTAATTCATTTGGCTTAAAAGATAATTGATCAAATGATAATCTATTAGATTTAATATATGCTGCTATATCTCCCGTTATCCAATTTGCTGAAGACTTTGCTGCTCCACCTTCATTAACAACTTTTTCGAAATATTTAGCCATTGAAAATTCATCAGTCAAAACTCGTGCATCATAAATAGAAAGACCGAGCTCTGCTGAATATCGATTTCTTTTGGCAGCTGGCAATTCTGGTAATTCTGAACGCCATTTTTCTTTTAAATCATTACTTACTTCAATAGGACCTAAATCAGGATCTGGAAAATAACGATAATCGCTACTGCCTTCTTTAGATCTCATACTTTTAGTTAATTGCTTACCTTCATCCCATAACCTCGTTTCTTGTTTTACTTCTTCTCCAGATTCATAAGCTTTAATTTGCCGTTTAATTTCATATTCACAAGCTTTCTGAATAGCTGAAAATGAATTCATATTTTTTATTTCTACTTTTGTACCAAATGGATCATTAACAGTTGGTCTGACTGAAATATTGACATCACATCGTAAAGAACCTTCCTGCATATTTCCATCAGATACTCCCAAATAACGCATGATTCTTCTGATCTCAGAGGCATACTCAGCAGCCTCTCTACCTGTCCTTAAATCAGGCTTACTGACTATTTCGGCTAGTGCTACTCCTGCTCTGTTGTAATCAACCAAAGAATGAGTGGAGCCTGACAATTGATCGCTCCCGGCATGTACAAGTTTTCCTGCATCCTCCTCCATATGTAGTCTTTCAATACCTACTTTTTTGACATAAGTTTCTTTACCTTTTTCAGCTACTTCTACCTCGATCCAACCATCTTCAGCAATAGGTTCATCAAACTGTGATATTTGATAATTTTTTGGTAAGTCTGGATAAAAATATTGTTTTCTATCAAATTTACTATGAGAAGCAATATTTAGATTCAAAGCCATCGCTGCTTTAACTGCATATTCCAAAACCTTCTTATTTAGGACTGGCAAAGTACCAGGTAATCCACAAACAACTGGATCAATATGAGTATTGGGATCATCACCAAAGTTTGTTGATGCGCTAGTAAATATTTTGCTATTGGTTCCTAGCTGGACATGCGTCTCTAATCCGATTACCACTTCCCAATGAACATTTGAGTCTGTCATTAATTTGACCTAGATATATGAATCTTATGAAAGAAAAGCTCTGTCATGGAAGCTAACGTAATCTAAAACATTGAAAATAACATTTTCCAATTCCAAGCAATGGGTGTCTTAAATGAAAAACCATTGTTAATCCTCGGAGGAGGATTAATGGGCCTTGCAATAGCCCATGAACTTGCTCAAAGAGGTATACGTGTAGAAGTTTTAAGTAGAAGCAGAAGTGAAGCAGCAGGTTTTGTTGCTGCTGGAATGCTTGCTCCTCACGCTGAAGGGCTTCAAGGTGATCTTTTACATCTTGGTCAAAGTAGTCTTCAAAGCCACCCTAGATGGATAGAAAGCATTGAGGCCAATAGCAAAATGTCATGTGGTCTCAAAACCTGTGGGATTGTTGTCCCCTTTGAAAGCCTTAAAGACTGTGAATCCTACCCAACATATAAATTTGGTGAAAAGCTAAACAGGAAGGAGCTCCTTCAAGAAGTTCCAGGACTCTCAGAAAAATGGAAATTAGGTTTACTTTTTAGGCAAGACGGTCAAATTGATAATCGAAGACTATTAATGAGAGCACTTGAAAAAGCTTGTGTTGAAATGGGTGTTCACTTTCAAGAAGGGGTTGAAGTAATTGAAATAATGAAAGATTCCAATCAATTTCATGGAGTCAAAATTAAAGACATTAATGGAAATATCAATCATTTAAAAAGCGAAGAGGCAGTTCTCTGCTGCGGAGCCTGGAGCAAACAAATTTTCAAAACACTCCCTATTTTTCCTGTCAAAGGCCAAATGTTATCTATTCAGGGACCAAAACAGATTCTAAAAAGAATTATTTTTGGACCTGGCATTTACTTAGTTCCAAGAGACGATGGTCTAATAATTGTAGGGGCAACCAGTGAGCGTGAGGCAGGTTTCCAGAAAGGACTTACTCCCAAAGGACAAAGCGAGCTACAAAAAGGAATACAATCTCTTATTCCTGAACTGAATCAACTACCTCATATGGAGAGATGGTGGGGTTTCCGTCCATGCACACCTGACGAAGGACCTTTATTGGGAATGTCATCCATTAATGGTCTCTGGCTTGCTACTGGGCATCATCGCAATGGAGTTCTGTTGGCGGCGATAACTGCAGAATTAATTGGAAAATCAATTTGCTCGAGCTCTTTAACTAATGAGGAAAGTAGTTTTTTGTCCCAATTCAGGTGGGACAGATTTTAAAAACCACTCTAAAAAGATTGTGAAGTTTAACAATAATTTATTCAACTCTCCATGATTGATCTGATGGAGTCCAATCAACAAGTTCATTTTTCTGGAACCATAGATCAATTTCAAATACTGCTGTATCAGAACCATCAGAACCATGAATGACATTACGACCAATGTTCACAGCTAAATCACCTCTAATAGTTCCAGGTTCAGCCTCAAGAGGCTTTGTTGCTCCAATCAATTTTCTCGCACTTGCAATAACACCTTCACCCTCCCAAACCATCGCTACAACAGGTCCACTTGTTATGAAATCAACTAAACCTGAAAAGAACGGACGATCTTTGTGAACACCGTAGTGTTTTTCGGCAAGTTCTTTGCTTGGTGTTAGTTGCTTTAGGCCTACTAATTTGAATCCTTTGGTTTCAAAACGACCAAGAATCTCAGCGATTAAACCTCTCTGCACACCATCTGGCTTGATAGCAACAAAAGTTCTTTCCAAAGTCATTGAGATATTCAATAATATGAAGCCATAGTCTTCCTAAAACTACCCTCTTGGCAAGTAAAACATGACACTTAATAAAACTGTTCTTAGATTTAATTGTATGAATCGTGAATGATCAAAACTTGGCAACTTTGTTATCGCATAAATGGCTGTGAAAAATACTAATCAATCTCTCTCTTGGACTATCCAAAATAGCTCAGACCTCTATGGGATTGATCGATGGGGAAAAGGTTATTTCATAATTAATGAAAAAGGGAATATTAGTATCTGTCCTAACGGTTCTAAAAATAAATCTCATGATTTGATGGAACTCTTAGATGAACTCGAAAGTCGAAAACTAAAATTTCCTCTGTTAATAAGATTTGATGATATTCTCGAAGACTGCTTAAAAAACTTACATAAAGCTTTTGAAAAAGCAATTAATGACTATCAATATCAAGGAAAATACCAAGGTGTATTTCCAATCAAATGTAATCAACAGCGTCACGTAGTTGAAGAATTAATCACCTGTGGTTCCAAATGGAATTTTGGCTTAGAAGCTGGAAGCAAACCAGAGTTACTAATTGCTTTATCAATCCTAGAAAATCCTAAAGCTTTACTAATCTGTAATGGCTATAAAGATCAACGTTATATTGAAACAGCTATTTTAGCACGTCAGCTTGGACGTCAACCTATAGTAGTTATAGAACAAGCAAGTGATGTTGATCTTATAATCAAATCCAGTCATTTACTTGGAGCCTCTCCACTCATAGGAATAAGAGCCAAACTATCAAGTCAAAGCAGTGGAAGATGGAGTAGCTCGATTGGTGAAAAGTCGAAATTTGGACTTTCAATTCCAGAAATATTGAAAGCAATCAAAAGGTTAAAAGAAGCAAATCTTCTCCATGAATTAAAGCTTTTACATTTTCATCTAGGTAGTCAAATTAACGATATAGGTGTTTTAAAAGATGCCTTACAAGAAGCAGGACAGATTTATGCCGAATTAATTAATCTTGGGGCACCTATGGGATACTTAGATGTTGGAGGTGGTTTAGGAATTGATTACGATGGAAGTCAAACAGCCTCAATAGCATCTACTAACTACTCACTTCAAAATTATGCAAATGATGTAGTAGCAACAATTAAAGAGTGTTGTGAATCAAAAAAGATACCACTACCTACTTTGATTACGGAGAGTGGAAGAGCTATTGCTAGTCACTTTTCTATCTTAATCTTCAATATTTTAGGCAAAAACTCGTTACCTTCTGACATTCCTAAAGAAGATGAAAAAGAATGTCTCTCTGTCAGAAATTTACGTGAAACATTAGTCCATCTAAATTCTCTAGAACTTAAGCAAGAAGAAGATTTAGCCAAACTACAAGAAGCATGGAATGATTCTCTTAAATTTAAAGCAGATGCACTAGCGGCTTTTCGTCTCGGTTATATAGATTTAGTTGAACGTGCAAAAGCTGAGCAGTTGACATGGGCTTGTGCAAAAACAATTGTTAATCAGTTACCAAAAAATATACTTCTACCTAAAGAACTAAAGAAATTAAGTGAAAGTTTAGCCGTAACGTATTACGCAAATCTTTCCGTATTTAGATCCGCTCCAGACACTTGGGCCATTGATCAAGTTTTTCCAATTATGCCAATCCATCGACTTAGCAAAGAACCGAACAAACTTGGTCACTTTGCAGATTTAACATGCGATTCAGATGGAAAGCTTGATCAATTCATTGACAATGGAAAAATTAAAAATTTGCTACCACTTCATGAATTTAATCAAGAAGAAAAATATCTAATTGGTCTTTTCTTAGGTGGTGCTTATCAAGAAGTAATGGGAAATCTACATAATTTATTTGGGAGTACTAATGCAGTCCATATAAGATTTACAGAAAAAGGAAAATACAAAGTTGAGCATGTCATTCGTGGGAATACAAAATCAAATGTTCTTGAATATTTGGAACATGATCCAGAAATATTATTAGAGCGATTACGAAAATCAAGCGAAGCAGCTATTCAAGGCGGGCATCTAAAAATTCAGGATGCACAAAAACTAATAGAGCATGTAGAAGCAAGTCTCCGTCAAAGTACTTACCTACAGAGCTAAATTAAGATAATTGTTGAGTCAAATCCTCATTAGCTTTTTCTAAAGCTAGATCCAACGATTGAGGTTGACTACCACCAGCTTGGGCGAGATTTGGACGACCACCACCACCACCACCACACATTGTTGCAACCCCACTTATAAATTTACCTGCATGAAAACCATCTAAGACTAAATCAGGAGAAAATGCAGCAACAAAAACTAATTTATTATCGATCTCCTGATTTGGAATGCCTCCAAAAATAACAGCAGAGTACTTGCCTAAATGATCTATCAAACTTGAAGCCGCAGATTGCAATCCAGATCCGTCAACTCCATCTAAACGTCTGATTAATAATTTACTTTTACCAACAGATTTTGCATAACTCGCCAAACCCAATGCCTTCGCTAATGCGAGCTCATTCTTTACTTTGATAAGTTCTTTTGTTTTATCTTTCAATTCCAGTTGAAGAGATGCAACTCTCTCAACAATTTCATATGATTGAACCTTGAATGATTTACTTAACTCCTTAACTACCAAATCACGTTCATTAAAATAATCTAAAACGGATGGACCAGCTATGGCCTCTATTCGTCTGATACCTGAAGCAATACCTGTCTCATTAATAATCTTAAACGTACCTAGTTGTGACGTGCGAGTCACATGGGTTCCCCCACATAACTCCATAGAAACACCTGGAACATCTACAACACGTACCACATCACCATATTTCTCACCAAACATTGCCAAAGCACCAGCAGCCATAGCCTCCTTAATTGGCATTGTTTTAATTTGAATTGGATGATCTTCGTTAATCCATTGATTTATTCGTACTTCCATATCTTCAAGTTCTTTTAATGTCAAAGGTTTTGGAGCATTAAAATCAAATCTCAATCGATCATTTGAAACTAACGAGCCTCTTTGACTTACACTTGAGTCAATCGATAATTTTAAAGCTGATTGCAATAGATGTGTAGCGGTGTGATTTGATGTAGTTCGTTGACGAAAAGATGGAGCAACATTCATCTGAACAGATGAGTTGACTTTTAGAACTCCAGTGTTAACAATTCCAGAATGAATAAAAATATTCTTCTTTTTTCTAACATTTTCTATAGACACCTCTAAATCTTTAGACGTTATTAGGCCTTTATCTCCGATTTGGCCACCCGACTCGGCATAAAAAGGCGTTTTATTAACAATAATCTTGACTAAATCACCCTCAACAGCTTGTTTCACTAATTCATTATTTTTAAAAATGCCTATCACAGTTGAAGTGGTTTCTAATTCTTCATAGCCCTCAAATCTTGTTTCATCAAATAAAGAAATTTCTCTTTCAATTGAACCTTCTTCAGTTAAATCAATACTGATAGAAGCATCTTTTGCACGTTTACGTTGCTTTGCCATCTCGTTCTCAAAACCATTAATATCAACAGAAATACCTTTTTCATTTGCGATCTCTTCTGTTAATTCCAAAGGAAAACCATAAGTATCATAAAGCTCAAATGCCTGAGCACCAGAGATAAGATCACATTCATGGGTTGTTATCTCTGCCAAAAGTTTTTCTCCCCGTTCAAGAGTTTCAAGGAAACGAGATTCTTCTATTTTTAACTCATTAAGAATAATTTTCTTTTTCTCCATTAATTGAGGATAAGCATTTTTCATCAGCTCAATAGCAACTTCAGCTAGCTGAGGTAAAAAAGACTGATTAATCCCTATCAGTCGACCATGTCGAATCATACGTCGTATGAGACGACGCAGAATATAGCCTCGCCCTAGATTACTAGCAGTTACTCCATCACAAATTAAATGAGTGACAGCTCTGCAGTGATCTCCAATAATTTTTAATGATGTTTGATTTTTTTTATTTGTAGTTTCATAATTAATTTTAGCTAATAAAGCCGCTGACTCAATGAGAGGAAAAATAAGATCCGTTTCGTAGTTATTAGATTTTTTTTGTAAAATTTGAGCCATTCTTTCTAAGCCCATTCCTGTATCAATATGACAATTCGCTAATGGTTCAAGAGTGCCCTTTACGTCTCGGTTGTATTGCATAAAAACCAAATTATAAAATTCTATAAAACGACTATCGTCTTCTAGATCTATGCCATCACTTCCTAATTCGGGTTTAAAATCAAAATACAGTTCCGAACATGGACCACAAGGTCCTGTAGCTCCAGATGACCAAAAATTATCCGAAGCACCCATTCTAATGATTCTCTTTGCATCAACCCCTTCAACTCCTTTCCATATTTGCTCTGCTTCTAAGTCTTCTTCAAAAACACTAATGACTATATTCTTTGGATTTAGTCGAAAAACATCAGTAGTTAATTCCCACGCCCATTGAATTGCCTCTTTTTTAAAGTAATCACCAAAAGAAAAATTACCGAGCATCTCAAAAAATGTATGATGCCTAGCTGTTCTTCCTACATTTTCAATATCATTTGTTCTAATACATTTTTGACTGGATGTTGCTCTAGGAGTAGGAGATTCTTTCAATCCTAAAAAGATAGGCTTAAAAGGTAACATCCCCGCAATTGTCAATAAAACAGTTGGATCATCTGGAATTAAAGAAGAACTTGCGAGTTTCTTATGATTATGTTTGGAAAAAAAGTTTATAAATGCTTCTCTTATTTCATCTCCTGAAAGAGATGGCGGATTCATTAAGGTGGAAGAATTTTTTTTCATACCCAAAAATTATCTCTAAAAAGGTTTTTGAAAACAATCACGAAAATGGTCAGATTGGCTCAACTTGCTCTTAAACAATAACAAAATGGAAACCCATGAGACTTCGAAAGACAAAATATCCAAAAAAATCAGTCGAGATCCATACCTATTGCAAACAAATAATATTTACGGGAAGCAGTATCACACTTGCAAACCTCAATATCCTATTATGGTAAATATTGATCTAGGTATTTTCACTCAGCAATCTAATTTGTTGCAGCTTTCTAGCTCTCTCTGATTAATGGCTTTTGGAACATGGTTTTTACTGAATCGACAGCTTTAGAAAATCAGAAAAATGATACTCCTAGGCTTTCACTGCAATATGAAAAAATTGCTGAAGATACACACACTTTTAGATCGTTGGATTGGGATAGGAGCAGGTTTGATATTGAATTTGGCCTTCGAAATGGAACTACGTATAATAGCTTTTTAATAAGAGGCAAAAAAACTGCACTTATAGATACAAGCCATTTAAAGTTTAAAGATATTTGGTTTGAAAAACTAAGACAAGAAATTAATCCAACAGAAATTGATTATTTAATAGTCAGTCATACAGAACCAGATCATTCAGGACTCATTAAATACTTAATTGAATCAAACCCAAATATTGAAATCGTCGCATCTAAAGTAGCTATAAAATTCCTAGAAGACCAAATTCATCAACCTTTTAGGTCAAGAGCAGTCAAAAGTGGTGAGGATCTAAATTTAGATATTAATGTAATTAGCGGAATCGAGCATAAAATTGAATTTATTAGTGCGCCAAATCTACATTGGCCCGATACTATTTTTTCTTTTGATCACGGTACTCAAGTTTTATATACTTGTGACGCATTTGGTTTGCATTACTGTTCTGAAAAATTATATGACGAAAATCCAAGTCTCTTAAAAGACGATTTTCGATTTTATTACGACTGCCTCATGGGTCCTAATGCCCGAAGCGTAGTTCAAGCATTAAAAAAAATTGATGCATTGACAACTATCAAGACCATTGGTGTTGGACATGGACCAATCCTTAATTTTAATACGCAGTTATGGCTGGATAATTATAGAGAATGGAGTAAGCAAAGAAGTACAGGCGAAAATTACGCAGTGGTTTGCTATCTAAGTCAATATGGTTTTTGTGATCGGCTTAGTCAATCAATTGCTCATGGCATAGGCAAGGCAAATGCTCAAGTCCAATTAGTTGATCTTATTGCTTCAGACACTCAGGAGTTAAGTGCTCTAATTAGTGATGCAAGTGCAGTCGTTGTGCCAACATGGCCTATCAAATCTGATTCAGAATTACAAAGCAACATTGGAACCCTACTTGCATCCTTAAAACAAAAGCAGTGGATAGCTACTTATGACTCCTATGGCGGAAATGAAGAGCCTATTGACTTTATTACTAACCAATTAAGAAAGCTTGGACAAAAAGAAGCTTTTAAACCACTTCGAGTGCGTGATGAACCAAATAAAAATGTTTACCAACAATTTGAAGAAGCTGGCACAGATTTAGGTCAAATTCTTACTAGAAAGAAAAATATAGCTGCTACTAAAAGCCTTGATGGAGACTTAAATAAAGCACTTGGTTGCTTAAGCGGGGGACTCTACATTGTTACAGCAAAAGATAGCGAAGGCGCAGATAGTCGAGACGGTGCGATGGTTGCAAGTTGGGTTAGTCAAGCAAGTTTTGAACCCCCTGGAATAACCGTGGCGGTAGCCAAGGACAGAGCCATTGAATCACTATTGCAAGTCAATGATCGTTTTGTTCTGAACATCCTTCAAGAAAACAACTATTTGCACCTCTTCAGGCACTTTTTAAAACGTTTTCCACCAGGTGCTAATCGATTTGAAGGAGTTGAATTAATGAATGATCTTGCTGCTGGAGGACCAGTTCTATCTGATGCGTTAGCGTTCCTTTCATGTAAAGTTATTCAAAGAATGGAGACAACAGATCATTGGATAATTTATTCATCAGTTGAAACAGGTAATTTATCTAATACTCAAAGTAAAACAGCAGTTCATCACAGAAGGGTTGGTAGTAATTATTAATAATGACAATAGAAAATATTTCGTCGCCAAATTTACATACTTTCTTAAAAAAAACCATTCAGATTCCCATTGAGGAGAACTTCATTTGCTTAAGAAGCCTAAACCCAAAAAGAACAAGATTTGAAGTTGAATATTCTCTTGAAAAAGGTAGTTGTACTAATTCTTTTTTATTTAAATCTTCTCAAGATGAACATTCTAAATCATATGACTATATTTTAATTCATCCTCCTGGTTTAACATTTGAAAAAGAATTTTTAGAAGAGTTTGCGACATTAATTAGTAGTGATTCGTCTGCAATAAAGTTAGTCATGGGTCATATCAATCCCAATAAAGTAGCTTTTGTGAAAAGAATGAAGATGAAATATAAAAATTTAACGGTTATTTGTTCTAATCCAGGTGCAAAATTATTCAAAGATATTTGGAATTTACGCAAACCCTCGAAAAATACAAATGCGAAAGAAGCATTGGAGACAGTTGAAGTTCTTCCAAATATACAAATCATTAAACAATTAGAAACTCTGTCACTCGATAGTAATTTTGAGGTTACGTTCATTCCTGCGCCAACTGCTCGCTGGCCTGGTGGACTAATTGTTTTTGAAAAGCAAACTGGGTTGTTGATGAGTGATAAATTATTTGGTGCGCATATTTATGAAGAAAAATGGGCTGAATTAAACAGTAGTAGCACGGAAGAAGAGAGAAGACATTACTTCGATTGTCTAATGGCACCAATGTCTACTCAAGTTAATAGTATTATCGAGAAATTTGAGGACTTTGAGATTGATACGATAGTACCCGGACATGGACCTGCAATCAGTGGTAGTTGGAGGAGTTTATTAAACAACTACCAAAGCTGGGGAGAAAGCCAAAAATACAGCAACTTAAGAGTTGCTCTATTATTTGCAAGTGCATATGGAAATACTGCTGCTATTGCTGATGCCATTGCTAGAGGAATTAGTAAAACAGGGGTAAATGTTAAGATTATTAATTGTGAATTCACCGCATCAGATAGCTTGGTCACTGAAATTCGTAAAGCAGATGGATATTTAATTGGATCGCCAACATTAGGAGGACATGCACCCACCCCGATTGTTTCAGCACTTGGCTCACTTTTGGCTGAGGGAGATAGAGGAAAGCCGGCTGGAGTATTTGGAAGTTATGGATGGAGTGGAGAAGCTCTTGATTTACTTGAAAAAAAATTAAAAGATGGAGGCTTTAAATTTGGATTCGAACCTATCAAAATCAAATTTAGTCCTGATCCTTTAATGATTAAAAAACTTGAAGAAACAGGTATCCAATTTGGTAAGCAATTAATTAATGCAAAATTACGTCAACAAAGAAAGGCTAATGTTGGTTTAAATACAAGTAAAAGTGATCCAACAATTAATGCACTAGGAAGAGTCGTCGGATCACTATGTATTTTGACTGCTCAAAAAGGAGATGAAGATAATCTGATTAGCGGAGCTATGGTTGCAAGTTGGGTGAGTCAAGCAAGCTTTTCTCCTCCTGGTATTACGATTGCAGTCGCTAAAGAAAGAGCTGTAGAAAACTTACTTCATACAGGAGATAACTTCGCTCTAAATATTTTAGAGCAAAACAATTACCAAAGCCTCCTGAAACAATTTCTCCAATCATTCAAACCTGGAGATAATAGATTTACCGATCTTGAGATTAAATTAAGTCCAAGCAATCAGCCATTATTAAACGAAGCTTTAGCGTGGCTGGAGGGTACAGTTAGTCAACGAATGGAGTGTGGGGATCATTGGCTGATATATGCTGAGATTAAACATGGAAAAGTCATTAAAAAAGATGGAGTAACAGCAGTTCATCATCGAAAAACTGGAGCGAACTACTAGATCCATTTCAAAAACGACATCATCCATTCACACTTCCTTTTTGATTCACAATGTCTAATAAAAAGCTTCTTGTTATAGCTGCTAGTAATGGTGAAAATCTCAAACTAGCCAAAAGATTTCTAGTCGCAGCTAAGGAACTAAATTACTCATGCGAATTACTCGATTTGACAGAATCAAAAAATGATTTACCTATATTTAATCCACGTCATAATTCAAAAGATAAAGCACCAGAAAATCTTATGTCGATCAATACTCAAATGGAGAGTCACTCACATTGGGTCATTTGTGCGCCTGAATATAACGGCTCAATTCCTCCGATTCTTACAAATGCAATAGCTTGGCTATCTGTACAAGGAACAGATTTTCGTAGTTTATTTAACGAACGTCCAATTGCAATTGCAAGTTTTTCAGGAGGAGGATGTATGGAGTTATTACTTTCGATGCGCATTCAATTAACTCATCTTGGAGCTTTAGTCTTAGGTCGTCAATTAGCTACGAATAAATCAAAAATAGCTGAGGATAAATCAATCAACACAATTATAAATCAACTACTAAAACTCAATCATTCTAATTAATTCAATATCTAATCTGTACTGCTAGTTAACTCATTATCAGATTTTTGCTCATACCATGCTTGCAACATTTTTTTTGCCATGGGTAGAGCATGTACTGAACCTCCACCAGGAGTATTCTGAGCAAATGCAACAATAACTATTTCTCCAGAGTCATAAGGTGCAAAACCAGCAAACCATGCATGGTCAGCACCTCCACTACTATCTTCTGCAGTTCCAGTTTTACCAGCAACTGGAGGAATAATAGTGGTATCTATATTTATTCCCATAGCAGTTCCACTAGTTACTACTTTTCGAAGCCCACGACGGATTGTGTCGAGTGTCTTATCTTGAATGTCTACTTTTTTTAGATATTTTTCTGATCTCCAGTCTTTATTAGCATCAACTAAATGAGGAGTAATTAAATAACCACCATTTGCAAAAACTGCATATGCTCGTGCTAATTGCAATGGAGTAACTAGAACAACAGATTGACCAATAGATGCACTAGCCATATCCTCGACAATCCAGGGAGTTTCTCCAGGCCTCCCCCATCCACGCCCCTCATCTGCCCATTTCTTATTCCCTACTAAGCCTTTATTTTCATCAAGAAAAGTCTCTATTCCAGTGTAATTATCGAAGCCAAGTTTGATTGCCGCATCATACAAGGCCTTCGACCCAGCCCCAACCCCCACTTGATAAAAGAAAGTATTACTAGAGACTCTAAATGCATCTTCATATCCAATCCACCCAAAACCTCTCTTATTATATTCTGGAAAACAATGACTCCCATATGTAATACAAGGAACCGTATTTAATTTTTGATTAGCAGGAAATAGACCACTTTCCATACCTGCAATAGCCGTTACAGGTTTCCATGTACTTCCTGGATCGTATGCATTAAATGCTCTACTCAAAAGAGGAAGATTAGATGACAAAAAAAGTTTGTTATATTGTTTATTCGTAAAAGGC
This sequence comes from Prochlorococcus sp. AG-402-L09, assembly GCA_003216715.1. Taxonomy (GTDB): domain Bacteria; phylum Cyanobacteriota; class Cyanobacteriia; order PCC-6307; family Cyanobiaceae; genus Prochlorococcus_B. Next base: position 20,519 of record QCIK01000005.1, read on the forward strand.
TGAGAAAAAAAATTTAGATCAAAAGTAGGTTGACTAGCAATTGCTCTAATTGCACCTGTACGTGAATCAATCGCTACTATTGCTCCTCCAGCTTTATCTGACAAGACTTCTTCGGCAGTCCTTTGTAGCTCTAGATCAAGAGTTAATTTAATATCTTTACCGGCTTTAGGCAGCTTTAACCCTAGACTTCGTTGAACCGTACCTATTGCATCAATCTCAAGCATTTCTCCTCCCCATTTGCCTCTCAATTCAGATTCAAAAGCAGCTTCAATACCTTTTCGTCCAATTCGATCAGAAAACTTATAACCTCTTTCTGAAAGCTCAGAAAACTCGTTTTGAGTTATCAATTGTGTATAACCTAAAGCATGTGCGGCTAAAGATTTATAAGGATAATTTCTCACTAAACCAATATCTATCTGAGCACCATATAAGTTACTTTCTTGTTCCTTAAATCTAATAACTTGCTCTACCGATAAATCAGTCAATAAAACTTTTTTATAGGGAGTATCCGAGTTAGTTTTGTTAAATGCGATCTCTAATTGATTTATAGAAATATTTAACAACTCAGACAAAGACTTTCTTAGATTAATCCATTCACTATTAGTTAAAAGCCTAGGTTGAATAGATAAAGAATAAAAGAGTTTATTATCTGCGAGAACCACACCATTACGATCTAATAATCTTCCTCTTATTGGTGGATTAGCAATTAGCTTAATTCTATTTTCTTCTGAAAGTTTTTTATAGTAGGGGCCATTAATTATTTGTATCCAAAACAGGCGGACACCTGTTACTGAAAAAATCAAGCACGTAAATAAAAAGAAAATTAAGGGTTGATTGAAACCTCCTACATGCTTTTTAGAACTGAGATGTAGTTTTTCTTTTTTCTTCATTTCTATAATTATTCATCATCTATATTTTTTGAGTCATTATTAATAAAATGTCTCAATTGTTCTAGATTACTATCAATATTATTTAAAGTTGAAACCAAAGAATCTTGATCATTACTTTTATAATCAGGATAACTCTTTTCAACAGTCACATCAACAGAAACAACTGGATAGCCTAAACCAGGAATCAATTCATCAATCTTATCCCTGACTTTCTTTGCAGAAGTTTTCCCATCAACCTGGAATTCTGATAACGGATCTTTTGATTTAAATACATCCATTATTTTTTGAAATCCACCAGTTTTAGCATTGTGAATAATGCCCATACCAAAAGGCAACGCAGACTCCATTGCAAATAGATGCAAATCCCTTATTTGATCTTTAGCCATAATGGCTTAACAAAAGCTATTTAAGAATACCTGTTTCTGACGATGAAAAGTACGGAGTACAACTATTATTAGAAATACCTATAGACCACCCACCAAAGATAGACATAACAATTATTGCTGCAAAGGGAAGAAAAGCTTGATGAGTAGTTTCAAGAGTTAACCATTCTCTCCAACCTCTTACAAAACGTTCTCTAGCAAATCTATTACGCTCTTGTGAAGCTTGATTAATTTTTTTTCTAAAAGATCTTTTTACCCAATGCTCAAAAGACTTTTTCTTAGTTACTGCCATTTTTCTCTCGACCTCTAACAATTGTCCTGCAGTAAGCTCAGGGTGAAAAGTGCTTATTAATTCAAGCGTTTTCAAAAACATTTCCACAGCTGCATCTTTTATTAATACCTCTTCATCTTTTAGAAAAGTCCAATCAACTTCAGGATAAAAGCGTGCTCTATTGAGGTTTATCTGCTCTTCACTTAACTGTCCAGGCTCTCTCAACCATCTATCAGTATTGTTATCAAAACGTCGCCAATATAAAAACGGATTAATATAAACAACCTTTCCTGAGATGGTTATACTATCTTTCTGAAGGCGACGATTCAACCTTACCTCAGTCTGTTGTGCAACTGTCAAAAGTATTTAGCTATTGAACCAACTTATCTTTTTTTTTGGAACTAGACCACCCCTTCATTAGATTATTCAACTAAAGAATCTCCAAGTTGATCTAACTTCATAGCAATATTGAACTTCTATCAAATATTGAAATCATTTCTACAGCAAAATTCACTAAGATCAAATTACGAAAATGATTTTGGAATTAGATGAGAATTTTAATCTTTTAAAACTATAAAATACAAATAGCTAAGTATTTTCTCTTAATTAAAATGACTAATTGCTGCGCTAAGTAAATCAAATTACTTAGGATAATATTTAATGATGTACTGCTCTAATTTTTATTTAGATATAACTTGAAAGAAGTTTGTTGCTTCTGATATTACTAAGGATTACATGAGTGAAGGTTAAAAAAATTAATCAAAGCTCATTTGATTATTCCTTTAGGAGACGTCATCATGATATCCCTTGCAAAATTCAACAGCACAATATAGGCCTTATGCTTATCAATTTTTATTTGGTTCTCTATGGTTTGAATCTCATTTGTAATCCTATCTAACTAATTCCGTACAATTACTCTATAAATTATTAAAGCAAACATCCTAATTCTTACAGGAATAAGTATCTTTTTATAATAGGTTTGGCATAACATCAATAATTCAGTTATGTTCATTGCGAACATAATTAAAAATCACAATGCTACGCAAGCAAGAAAAAAATGCTGTAACAAGGGGAATTCTCCTTGTCATCGGTTGGGGATGGGGTTTAGATAGGTTTTATGAAGGTGATAAAAAAGGTGGAATATTCTCAATAGTTGGTTGGGGAATTGTTTTCACAAGTTTTCTATTTTTAAAATGTTCAGGCATAGAATATGTTGATGGAGTAAAAGATTTTTCCAACTACAGTCCAAATCCTTTAATTGTTCTCCCATTAATTGCTGGTTTATATGGAGTGTATTTAATTATCCGAAAGGGATTTAGATTAGCAAAACAGTTTGAAAACGCAGAAAACTAAGCTTGATAGTGGGCTTAAAATCAAAATAACTTATTCATGTAAGTCATTTTGTTTTTTGCTAGTGACAAACAGTCCGTAAAGGAGTAAAAATAAACTAACAGGACAACTCCTCACACAATCGTTCTGTTAAAAAAAGCACCCAACTTCTTGTAAGCAGGGTGCTTTTTAAATGATTAATTGTACCCATGGTAAATATGGGAATCAGAAACTACTCTGCTCATACTTGAGAGTATTGCTTCAAAAGCATGTTTGAAATTTGTAGAGAGTTAGATTTTCCGAAGTGGAAACAAGCAAGTCATTAATACTGAGCTCTAAAAAATAGCCCTATGCCCAACAAACAAGGCTGTTATTGTTTTTATTTTTGATCTAGAAAAAGAAATGCAAGCACCAAGCAATCAGAACGGTTTTCTTTACAATCTTTAAGCTAAAATCTTTAATAAATCAATTATTATTGGACTTTATCCAATGACTGAAGACACTAACAAAGAGAAAAATAAATGCAGAAACAAAGGAAAAGCGATGTTTGCCTATGGAATTATTCAATTAAGTTCCAACGTAGTCTCTGCTGTTGCGCTTACAGCTATTGCATTTAGTTTTTGCTCAGTAAAAAAGGAAGCAAAAGTTTTCAATGATTGTGTAGACGAAGTGCGAGCAAGTGGGAAAAGTTCTTCAAATGCAGTTCGCTTCTGCAATGGCGGAAAAAAATAATTTTTTGAAATGTAAAGGTAAATTTTTTCTTCCAAGTGAATTAATCAAAAAAAAGGGGGGGGTGAATATTTTTATCACTTCCCTTTTATTTATCTATATAAATTGCTTCCTTAGAAATCGTATATTTCTTCTATCCTTGCCCATTGCTCAATTTCATTTGTTGCTCGCTGAAATTCAGTCAGTTTAATTGCGCTTGTTCTTCCTCATTTAATTAATTTAAAACCCAGGAAGATATAAAAAAAGTAGCTAAATCTGGTTTAGAGCTATTTTTTTTCTATCTGGAAATTTCTATTTTAGAGTTCTTTCAAATAAGCTTTATCCAAATAGTCAATTCTCCTTTATTCAACTATGAGATTTTATGTGATTCGATAAATGTTTTCAATGCCTATACTACCCATTTTATAACTGAGTTTTAAATATCGTTTACTAGAAGCCTCATGATTTTTTCTTGGTTTGGATTGTTTGCCCTCAATATTGTAATGAATTTATTAATTCATCTTCATTAACAATTTGCTGTTAGACAATATCGTATAGAGAATTGTAAGATTTTGTCATTTGTAAGTGACGTATGAAGCTTTTTTCCTTTCCCAAACTGTATGTTTGGAGACATAGAATAGATCACAGATAGACTCTTCAAGTTCTATTAATTAATACAAAGAGTTTTAAGAAGTTTAAAATACTAATAGAGCTAGAATAAAATTACTTATATGAGTATTTCTGAGAAATGAATGAATCTGAGAAAATAAAAGAAGTAAGAAAGCAAGCTAGTGAAATAAAAACATTTACAGTTCCATCTGCTCTAGTAGAAATTAAAGAAAATATTTCTATTTCTTCCAATACTCATTCTCAATCTGCTAAGCAAGAAATAATTAACCAGGCATTTAAGTTTCATGGAGAAGGAAACATTACTGAAGCAGCAAAATATTATAAATCATTTATTGATCAAGGCTTTAAACATCATATAGTGTTTTCTAATTATGGAGCAATTTTAAAGGCTTTAGGTAAATCACAAGAAGCCGAAAAATCATATAGGCAAGCTATAGAATGTAATCCTAATTTCGCACAAGCTTATGCCAATCTTGGAAACACTCTAAGGGATCTGGGGAAATTACAAGAAGCCGAAATATCAACACGTAAGGCTATTGAGCTTAATTCTAATTACGCAAAAGCACATTCTAATCTTGGAAATATATTGAGAGATCTTGGAAACCTAAAAGAAGCAGAAAAGTCCTATCTCAAAGCAATTGATCTGAAACCTGATTTTGCTAATGCGTATTCTAGTCTTGGATTATTACATCTACAAAAACATGAGCACGAATTATCATTAAAATATTTTTCAGAAAGTTGTGAATTACTTAGAGGAGTAAACAATAAAGAATATACTAATAAAAGGTTTACAAGAATTAGCCAGGTTAAAATAAAACATGATATTGAACAATTTGAATATTTAGCATCTCAAAGTTACGATACTAAAAAATATACTCAGCTTGCTATTCTTTATAAAAAAGTTGCCTCCGAAATTCATTGGCCATCGATAAATGCATTAGTTCTTTTAAATGATAAACATATCAACCTTCTAAAAGATAGTTATAATCGTTTATTAAATCAAAGAAATACTTCTATATTAAAAGAGGAAGCAGTTAATAACCTATTAGATGTTGATAAAATTACAAGCAATTATTTTGACCATGATTTTGGATTAACTTACATTGATAATTTCTTAAGCAGTGCCGCTCTTGAATCTCTTCGACAATTTCTCCTTGAAAGTACAATTTGGTTTGACGTCAGAGAAAATGGATATCTCGGAGCGTATTTAAAAGAAGGTTTAGCTAATCCTTTAATTTTTCAGATAGCAGATGAACTTAGAAAAAAATTTCCAAAAATATTTTTGGATTATCCTATCAATCAAATATGGGCTTTCAAATATGATAACAGTGCAAAAAAGAAAAATTCATCTCTGAAAGGCATCAATGTTCACGCAGATTTCGCCGCTATAAATGTCAATTTTTGGATTACTCCTAAGGAAGCAAACTTAAATCCTCAGTCTGGTGGATTAATCGTTTATGACGTAGAAGCACCAAAAGATTGGGATTTTAAAACTTATAATCATGATGAGAAACGAATCAGAAAAGAACTAGAGAAAAGCCAAGGAAATACACATGTTATACCTTATAACGAAAATCGCGCTGTCGTCTTCAATTCAAATTTATTTCATGAAACTGATGATTATGAATTTCAAGAGGGCTATGAGAATCGTCGAATTAATGTCACGATATTATTTGGAGAAAGAAGTAAAAGTTAACTAGGCTCGTCCTAAAATCTTCCAGGGTTTTAGGAATAATTTATAGATAAAATTTATACAACAACCTATTATAGGTATATATTTCAAATTAATGGTAATTGAAAATCATAATTCTATTAAATATATTCTTTTTCATTCCTGTCGCTCATTTTACCAGCGCTCCTTAACCTTTTTTGGAATATACTGGTCTAGAAGCACTAAGAACTTTATCAGGATTACTATTGCTTAGAAAGTGAATCGCATATAAAAATAATTAAATTTTCCTAATATTGTAGTCGTTTTCTGTACACCTATTTAAAAGTGCTAAATAATTTCAATTAGAGAAAATATCACTCTAAAAGGGAGTGTTTGAAATATATGACATTACAGCAATTTATATGGATGCATCAATCTTCTATTTGCAATTAAGAGAAATAAAGAACAACTATTTATATATAGTTCTTTTAGATAAGAGATACACTCAATCTCACCAGTAAGCCGGGTTATCTGTTTTAACGTAAGTAGTCAAGATGACTAGAGCATCAATTTAATGAGGATGTTGTTTAAGCATCCCTCATCTCTAGAGATGCCCTAGTTTCATCTACAAAATGGATTTCCAGTTCATTACTAAAGATGTCCGTGCCGTTGGAGGGAACTTCAAGCGGTAAATTTCTATAAGTCAGCAAACAATTTTCCATATTTAGTTCTTTTGATGAAAAATTTCCATCGTGCCGTCCACCCTTTGTCTTAAATTCTCCTGCTTCTGTTCTCGACCAGATGATAAACCAATCAAGTTTTTCCAATTTTTCTAGTTTTGCCTCATTCTCGTCGTGGTAGTTATCAGAATCAAAAAACTCCATTAGAGATGTCTCAATACTCTCACCATCAACTTCTATTCCTCCTTCTTCCAAGTGAATCTTGTATTCCTCTGCTCCATCCTCTTCAAGAAGAACTTCATTATTAAAAGTCTTCTGAGCTAGTGCTAACATTTTTTCTTTTCTGTCATCAAGAATCTTGCTGATAACCATGTCTTCGTCCCAGTGACGCTCATCAATAACATATCGTAGTGCACCAAATCTTTCGGAAAGTGCCTTGTTAGCAGCATTTTTAGCAATCTTCGCTGCCTTTGCACTATCTTCATCAAGTTCCTGTTTCAAGCGTTTTATGTCACTCGCTAGTGCATCCATTTTTTTATAGAACTCGCCATAATATTTTCCCGCTCTCGTTTTTTCAGTTGAGTAGAAGACCTTAATGTATTGAATATCCCCGTTGTAAGTAACTTCAAATGACATTGGATCTGAACTATTTTTTAATACTTGATATTGTGTATCAAATGATAACTTGATTATTCTACTCTTTTTGGAACACTAAAAATAGGTACTTTTTCTGTTGATTTTCTTTTTGGTCGAATTAAAAAGTTAATAACAGAACAACTTCTCACACATTAGTTTTGTGATCAAGAAAGACCCTCGATGCCACTTCTTCGCAGGGGGGTCTTTCTTGATGGAATCAAAGGGAGTCCTTGGTAGAAAAATGAAACAATCATTTGACCGAACAGAGGAAAGTATTACTTTTATCTCTGTCGTAAGTAGCTAAGGATCCGCCAGTGAGTAGGTTGTTCCTTTTTCTCTGGCAATTGAAATGATTCCTCCATCGGGAATGACTTACACCAGCAATCAACCAATAAGAGAAGTATTACCAACTCCAACAGGATGATTAGTCGCTCCTACTAGAGTTTTTTGTTTGTTCTTCATTCGAGATTCGTAATCTGTCATGGTTGCTCCGACTGTCTACACACAACTCTGGTATTGCACTGAGGAAGGTATCCCAACCAAATTAAAACACAAGATGATTGGACGATGAATCTGCTTATGAAACGTGGAACGAACTGCTATCAAATGATTGGGAATTATTAGAGCATCAAATCAATGCTGTCTCTTAGTATTTCATCAATACCTTTCTATTCACTACTCTGCAAAACGGATTTCTTGCTTTTGCAACTTGATCGGCATCCTCAAATCTATCTACATGAACTATTTCTTTGATGACCATCCCTCCAACGAAACAAGAAACTTCGACTTTCATTGTTGACCTCCTCCCGGTTTGGAATCAAGAGTTCATCTTTAATTGATATCTCTATGAAAACCCATTCACCTTTCTCAAGCAATAGAGCATCAGCATTACATCAATAATCATTCTGTCAGGTTCTTTTTTGCTGTGTGCGAATCTTTTTGACAACGTCTACAAGATATACATTAAGGATATGATTGGATTTGTATTTATCCGGAACTAAAATGAGGATTGCTTTTTGCTAGTACTTATCAAGCTGGTTTAGAAATTTTCTACTTCTTTCATGCTTTGCATTAGAGAAGAAAATATCTGGAGTAGTTGTTTCTATAACTTTGCCTGAGTCCATAAACAAAACCTGATCACTTACCTCTTTAGCAAAACCTATTTCATGTGTTACTACAATCATTGTCATTCCTTGCTTAGCAAGTCTTCTCATCGCATCAAGTACTTCGTTTATTCGCTCTGGATCTAGAGCGCTAGTCGGTTCGTCGAATAAAAGTAATTCAGGCTTTAAGGCTAGAGCTCTTGCAATCGCTACTCGTTGTTGCTCTCCACCACTAAGTTGACTTGGATATTTTTTTGCATGTGAATCTATTCCCATTTGGCTCAAGAGATACATACCATATTCTTCAGCTTCAATTTGACGACGTTTTTGTACATGTACTGGAGCGAGAGTGATATTCTCAAGGATTGAAAGGTGAGGAAATAAATTGAATTGTTGAAAAACCATTCCTACTCTTTTTCTTATTTTTTGGATTTTTCGTTCATTATGATCAGGATCTATTTTAATTCCTAGAACATTGACTTCTCCCTTATCAAAAGTTTCAAGGCCATTGAAAGTACGAATTAAAGTACTTTTTCCTGACCCTGAGGGTCCCATAACTACAAGGACTTTGCCTTGATTGACGGTAAGAGAAACATTATCAAGAGCTAGCAATCCTTTTGTATAAGACTTGGTTAAATTTTTAGCAATAACAATAGGTTTCATGAATTATCAAAAATTGGCCGGATTAATTGTCATTCTTTTTTCAAGATGTCTTGCGAGAACAGCCATGATTGTACAAACCAACCAATAGACAAATGCTAGCCAAACATAAACTTCAATATATTGACCAATAAATTCTGGATTAGCCAGGATACTTCTTCCTACTCCCAGTAACTCGACTAATCCTAAAATGGCCATTAACGATGTATTTTGAAAAAGTCCGATAGATTGATTAGTAAGAGCTGGTAATGCAATGCGTAAGGCTTGAGGAATTAATACAAGTTGAATGATTTGGTATTGATTAAGGCCAAGACTATTTGCTGCGTCTATTTGCGTTTTAGGGATTGATTGCAAGCCGCCACGAATGTCTTCTGCTATGTAGGCAGAGACAAATAGGGTGAAAGCAAAAATAGCTCTCCAAACACGATCAATTTCTATTCCTACTGGAAGAAATAAAGGTATCAGTAGTTGTCCAAAAAACAGGACTGCAATAAGAGGAATTGCTCTCATTACATCTATATAGATTGAACTTAGCTTTTGAATTAATGGTAATGAACTCTGGCGACACAATGCTAAGACTATACCCAATGGCAAAGATAATAATGAACTACAAGTAGTTAGGAGAATAGTCAGTGTTAATCCACCCCAATGTCTACTCATTATAGGTGTTAAGCCAAAACCACCATATAGTAAATAAAGTCCGAGAGGTATAGTGCTTATCCAAGCCATCAATAGATTTTTACGTAGCCATTTCCACTTAGGGCCAAAAAGAGTGATGATGCTTATGACTAGAAGACTAATAATCCAAATAGCAGGTCTCCAGTGTTCATTAGATGGAAAACTACCAAATGCGAATAAAGGAAGATTTGATCCTACTACTTTCCAATTAGCGTCAAAAATAAGCCATTCAAAAGTATTTAAACACACTAAACTAATGATCAATAAGAGAACTAAACTGAGAAAAGTATTGAATAAATTTGAAGATAAATTTCTCCTTATTTTTTGAAAGTAAATAATAATTGAACTTATACTGATATTCGTCATGAATTAATTATATTTTCGTGAGTTAAGGATTGTTTTATTAATTATTTCCATGCAATTACATATCAATAGATTTAATAATAAAAAACTAGTAAGTAATATAAGAAAACACTCAATTGCTCTCCCTGTTTGATTGATAATAGTATCATTTATTGCATAAATATCTGAATATCCTACTGCTATAGCCAAAGTACTATTTTTAGCAAGATTCAAATACTGACTTGTTAACCCTGGTAAAATTGCTGGTAATGCCTGTGGAATTATTATACTTAGAAGACCTTTTTTTTCAGAAAGTCCTAAACTTCTAAAAGCCTCCCATTGCCCCTTTGGTACAGACAGAATTCCTCCACGAATTACTTCAGCTATGTAAGCACTTGTAAATATACCTAGACCAAATAATAATGCTGAAAACTCAGAGGATAGTGTTAATCCTGATAACTCTATTCCTTGATTCGAAATTTTAATTATATTTTTTATATGGATAAATGTATTATCTTTGAAACCTAAAAACCCAATAAAATACCAAAACATAAGTTGAAGTAATAGAGGGGTTTGTCGAATTATGGTTATATACCCCGCTGAAAGTAGACTTAGTAAAGCATTTTTACCTGTTCTGGCGAAACCTATTAGTGTTCCTAAGACAGTAGCTAACATCAAGGAAGAGACTATCACTTTGAGGCTATTGAGCCATCCAATAAACAATGCCCAAGCATAGTTATCTGAAGATGAATAGGGTAAGGGATGTTCAGCTAAAGCAAAACTGGCTGGCTTGAAAAGCCAATTAAAATTAAAACCTAGACCAGTTCTAGTAAGATTAATTGTTAGATTATTAATTAGTAGTCCTACCAGACTAATAACGAAAAAACAAATTCCAAATTGTACAAATATTTTTTGGCTTTTCTTCATTCTAGAAATAATTTACTTTTAGTTAAACGGCGGAGAAATATGTACGCCTCCCTTGTTATATAGCTCATTTAAGCCCCTTGGGATGGGTACTTCACTCTCTTGCCCCAAATGTCTATTATAAATCTCTCCATAATTTCCAGTGGTTTTAATTACCTTAACTACGAAGTCATTGCTAAGACCAAGTTTTTCTCCGAGCCCTCCGTCAATACCTAGAAATCTTCTTAATGGTTTTAATTGAGGATTCCTATTTGCAAGTTGTACTTTTTTATCAATGTTTGATTTTGTTATTCCTTGCTCTTCTGCTGATATGAGAGCAAAAACGACCCATCTCATTGCATCACCGAGTTTCTGGTCTTGACCATCAGAGGCTGGAGCCAGTGGTTCTTTACTGAGTACATCTTTGAGAATAATATGGTCTTTTCGATTTTTAAAACCTGATCTGGCTGCTGCTAACTGTGAACGATCAGAAGTCATAGCTGAACAACGACCCTGTAAGTATCCTGCAACTACTTGATTTAGATCTTGGTATTTGATTGGAGTATAAGGAAGCGAGGCACTTTCAAATGCATCATTTATATTTTGCTCCGTAGTTGTACCTGACCCTACGCAGATTGATTTATTTGCAAGTTCTTCAAGACTATTGATTCCACTATCTTTCTTGACCATTAATCCTTGACCATCATGGAAAACGACTGGGCCAAATGTTAGTCCATTGCCTCCTAATGAATCTCTACTAAGAGTAAAGGTGGTATTTCGTGATAAGAGGTCGATATCACCAGTTTTAATAGCTGTGAATCTTTCTGCCGCAGTTAGAGGTCTATATTGGACTTTTGTTGAGTCTCCTATTATTGCAGCAGCAAATGCTTTGCATATGTCTATATCTAATCCTTGATAACTACCATCACTCTCAAGAAAACTAAATCCAGGAATTTTGCCACTAACGCCACATATCAATTCATTTCTCTTTTTTATGAGATCAAGTCTCGAACTATTTTCCTGACTAGGGCTCGCACACCCAGTTAATAGAATTGTCATACCAACTATTCCTGAAACCAATCGACGCATAATTTTTAAATCACTAGAACTGATCTTCGCCATTTTTTTCTATTTTTAGTACAACTAAAGAAAATCTTTTACTTTTTCTTCATTGAAAGTTGTGATATGAAAAATAGAATTTGAAAAGACTCTTGCCTCTATAGGCTAATACGGCATCAGAAATTTATTTTGTGTAGATTTGAGATATTGTTGACTAATATTATCGAGTACGCTTTGAAGATAATCTTTTTAATTTTTATTCTTTGTGGTCTCACTTTTCCTAGTGTTCGTATCACCCTTGCAGCTGTGCTAGAAGGTACTTCTGATTATCTATATGATTCAGCAAAGAAGGAAAAAACTTTTATTCCATATTGGATAAAAAAAATCAGTGATTAATAATTATTTCTTCCTCAGAGTTTTATTCCTTTGTTTAATCTCATTCATATTTAGATCAATTCTATTTCGCTTCATTTAATCCTGTTGTATTGCAGGTGTGCTCATAAGGCACATTCAAATTTTCTCATTGTCAGGAGAAAACAAAAGCTATTTTTTAGAAATAAATGCAAAAGATGTTTTTCGTCCCAACCATTAGTGCCTTTGTATAGATGTTATATACTATATATATAATAGTTATTTGGAAATGAAACCTTTTTGCGTTGTGATTTCAGCTTTATTTCCTTTTCAATTATTTAGCACAGTGAACGCAAGCGCAATACATCCTGAGTTTTTAGCTGAGAAACACGCTGCGGCAATCAATTTAAATGCTTTAGGTTCAAAAGAATTTTTAAAGTTAGAAGGTACTTGTGGACGAAATACTTCTTGTACTATTGGAATTAATGGTGAAAGTATTTTGACTAGTAATGGACTACGAATCAGTTCAGATAGGATTATTGGGTGGACATTAACTAATGCTTCCAATCGAGGAGGTGTATTGCTAGTGGGAAAAAATGAAGACTATAGGTTTTTAATTAAATATTTTAGTGGATCAGGTAAACGAAGGATTAGTGAATTTGGTTTTTTCAATTTTAAATCTGCTCAAAGTTTTTTAGGTTCTTTGGAACTGTTATCTGGTCTTGCGGCTAATCATGATCAAGCTGGAGCGACTACTAAATGTAGCTCAAGTGGAAAAGATGCATTCTCGGGAATGGATAATATTTCTACGGCATCTTTAAATGAAAATAGAGATACCTTTACCAGTGCAAGGAATAGACAAATTGGTGGCATAGTCGGCGGTTCAACAGGAGCAGTAATAGGTGATATTGTTGGATCTACAGCTTCAATTGCTACAGGTGCAGTACTAGGAGGTATTACAGGCGCTGTTATAGGTGATTCACTTGGACGTACCTCAGGAGGTTTGAGTTTAAAAAGAAATGTTTTTAGTGATATTCGACCAATTCCAGCATCTTCTCAAGCATTTTTCGATGATTCCTTTAATTATAGATCAGATTGTATTGACGAATCTTCTAATAATATAAAAGTAGAACTTAGTAATCCTATCCCAGTGAATGTTCCTAATTAATTTTTTAACTTGTAAAATATTTGAAAATTTGATAGGACCAATAATCCAATTTATAGATATCAATTAAAGATAAGAAATTTTACTTGATTTTTTCAATTACTAATCGATTAATATAAATACTTGATCCATTATCAATATAAGAGCGTGCTTCGTAACCTTGTAAACAGTTATCTTTCTTTGAACTTTTGATCAATAGTTCAGTAACCTCTCCATTGCCTATGTTCAAATTGTTTGATTTTAATTTTTTAAATTGTTTATCTTTGGATAGACATCCTATCTCTAAAAAATTATCAGATAAAGTATTATTGTTAATTAAAGAATAGAAAATTTTAACTTTATACTTGCCATTGCCAAGTTTAACATAGGGACCGTGGCTAGCAAACCCCTTATTTTTAGCAAAGAGAACCCCATTTTGTTTTAGTTGTTCTCTTGAAGAAGATGGTAATTCATTTCCATACCAATATAGAGTGTTTTTGTAATTAGTTAGGATATCAAATTCAAACTCTGAGATTTTTGAATAATATTCAATGAAATCTTTTGCATTATTTTTTAGTTCCTGAATTTCAATTCCAACATTTTTACATGTTTTATAATTTTTAAATTTAAAAGGTAATAAATATTTTTGATTATCTTTTTTTAATAGATAAAAATTATCATACCTACTATTTAAAGTTCCTATATTCTGCATCCAAAGTCTAGGCGAACCTGATGGACTTAAAACTACAATATCTATCCTCGGATCTTTTAATTTTGCAGCTGAAATATTTGCATCCCAATAGTCTTGAATTCCAATTCCAATCCTTTGATCCTTATCTTTTAATATAACTGATTTATTAATGCAATTTGCAATTCCATTACTATCTATTGTTTGAATGGATTCTTTTAATGAATTAGTATTATATTTAATAAATTCGTAATATGGTAAGAAAGAGATTGTAATTCCAAGAATAGTTATAAATTTTGGAAATCTTTTATAAGATATGCTTATTACATATATTATATTGACTATAAAAATAATAATGTTAGCATAAAAATATCGATAATAAGCAACGTCAACTATTCCACGTAAATTAATTAATATGATAAATAGTAAAGTCGATGATATCGAATTAATTTTATTAACTTGTTTTAGTAAGTCTGGGATATTTGGATTTTTAAAAAGAAATATACTTAGAAAGCCAAAAATAAAAATAAATGGCGTTGTTCTCAAATTAATAGTTAAAATGTGCTCGAATGCAGAGAATAATGGTATATTATTTTGCCAAATAAGTCTTTCTCCAAGGCCATTTAGATTTAAAAATTTATTGTCAGAAAAATATCCAATTATAAGTCCAGAAAATATAGCGATAGTATAATTTATATTATTTCCATGATAAAAATCTTCAAAAGTTTTTTTAAGACCTTTATCTAGCCAATTTTGAATTAAATATCCAAATATAAATGAAAATATAACTAGTAAAGTCACTCTGGTACTAATGGCACTAAAGAAACAAAGGAGAAATGTATAAAAAGTTGAACCAAAATTTGTTTTAAATGTACTTTTTATTAGTTTAGGAATAACTAAAAGTGTTGTTAATGTATAGGCAAAATGGTTATTCTCAATACGATATAATGGCATCAAACCACTTTTATAAGATGGGACAAAAAGTAGAACTACAATTGTGCTAATTATGTATGATTTAATATTAGAAGTAGAATATAATGTTTTAATATAATATTTTAATACATATAGAAGTAATATGATTTTACTTATCGCAAGTATCAATATTGTATTGTTAATATCAAATTTTTTTCGAAATAAATAATATATAATTTGATCAGGAAAATATGCAGAAGCTGGCATTTTGAGCCATCTATCGCCATGTGAAATATCTCTAAAATATGAATTTTGAAATATCTCTATATATAGAGAATCACTATTTAGTTTTAAGCTATAAAGTGATAGTATTATAAATAATAAAGATATACATACAAGTAAAATACTATAAAATATTCTTCTTGATTTCATGCCTTGTGATCAAGAAAATATTGAAGGTCTTCTGGTGTACCAAGGCCATACATGTTTTGCCCATCTTTATCTATATTATATAGTTCTATTCTTTGTTTATTTTCTATCATATATTTATAGACAGGCGCTACATAATACTCTCCTTTTGACATATTTTCATCGACAATCATTTGTTCGGCATATTTGCAAAATATTTCACCTCTTGAAAAATTATATATTCCTACTGTCGCTTGATTAGAAACTACTACTTTCTCTACAACATCAATTATTTTTCTATTATTGTCAAATCTTATATAAGACCATTTAGGGTCATCCGATAACATTGTCATTATTTGACCTTGTACATCTGATTTTTGACAAAAATCTAGATAATCATCTATTGATATATTCACCCATTGATCCGAATTAGCTATCATTAATGGCTGATCATTATTTATATACTTCTTGCTTTTTAAAACAGAACATGCAGCACCTTTTGTGATTTCTTCTATTGGAATAATAATACAATTTGGACATAATACTTCCAGCAGCTTATCAACTGAATATTTTCTTATATGATCTTTTTGTACAATAAATATAAACCTATGTGGAGTATTTGGTTTAAGATTCTCAATGACTAATTGGATCATTGTTTTACCATTTATTTCAATCAGTGGCTTAGGTTTACTAAAACCCTTGTTCACAAAACGACTTCCTTTGCCAGCCATGGGAATAACAATATTTAGCATCTGACTAATTAATTTCCTAATTAATACTTATCTTATCATTAGGGTTAGAAGGGTACTTAACTACCACTAATGAACTATCTTCAATACATTCGAATGCAGAGATATCTCCAGGCTCAAGCAAAATAATTTCATTCTTTGATAATACTTTATTATACATCTTGATTACACCTGAAATGACAACAGTTATTTCCCAGGTGTATTGGTGGACTGATTGATCTTCTCTTTCTCCTTTTTTATATGATTTAATACCTACTTCAATTTCTTTAGTTCTTAATATCGAAGGAAAAAAGTCTCCTATAATCCAACCCCTAGTATATTCTTTTAATTTAAAATACTTCATTTATATAGCTAATTAATAAATTCTTTTATAGATAAAATTTTCATATTTATAAATTCAATTATATGTATTAATTCTATAATCCTGTTATCTAAGTTGTTTTTGATATGGCAAATCATGGTTTTATTATCTATGAAGGATGAGCTAATTATTTCCATTCTATTCTTAGAATTAGAATCAAATAAAGTTTCATAATATTGCATTGCATTTGTATGCCCATTTATTTTCTCATTATTTGCTAAGTAAAGTGTTATTTTATTATCGATTAATTGTGATAATTTAGACTTATCTCGTGAGTTAAGATGATGATAATAATCTTTGATAGTTTCGCAATTGACATTTTTTTTATCATCTAAATATTTCTTAAATTCATCTTTAACGCTATTTGCATAAAAATTAAAATAATTTTTCGTTGGGATTTTTGAAAAAGCTACCTTATAGTTATTGATAATTAATTCATTCATGCACGGTGCTAAATAATATCTATTATTAACTAAATCTCTTCTAATAATATTTCTTTTAATGCTATCAGTCATTAAATGCCCTGTTGAGAAATAGTATGAACTAGTTAGTGCATTTTGGCTAATAGGAACTTTTTCTATCACTCTTGTTATGTAGTTTTTTTGATTTACTTCAGCATATGACCATTTTGGATGAACTGATTTGAATCCAATTGTGCCTCCCGCTGCTTTCATATCTTTGAAAAAATTGATATGATAATTTAGATCAGTATCAATATATTGATCTGCTGATGTCACTAGAAATGGCTCATCAAGATTGTATCTGTCCATTCCCATCAAAACAGCACAAGGCATTCCCATCGTATTATTATTTAAATTGATAATGTTTATCTCTGTGTTTGTATGTAATGATATAATTTTATCAATATAATTCTCTTGTATATATTTATCTGTTGATATTATAAAATATCTTTTTGGCTCAGTATATTGTTCTATGTGTGTAAGAGACCAGGATAATATAGATCTATCTTGTATATGATCTAAAATATTAACTCTATTAATCGAGTCTATATCTTTAGCTTCTTTTTGAAATCCATAAATTGGAATGATTATGTTTAACATTATTGTCTTTCCAAGTTCATAATAAATTGTTTAATATTATTATATGTAACCTCATTAGTTGACTCTACTTCTAGCACATTGGTTCCTGCTGCTTTTGCTGCTTCAATTCCATTTTTATTATCTTCAACAACAACAACTTCTTTTGAATTTAAATTTAGTTTTCTAAGAGCTTTTAGATAAATTTCTGGACTTGGCTTGGGATTATTCACATCTTCATTCGATAAGCTAAATTCTAAGTATTCTGATAATGATGCTAATTCCATCATAGTATTAATAGTTTTTATAACACTATTTGAGGCTAAGGCTAATTTGTAACCATCTAATTTCAACATAGACAGCGCATATTGATGAATAAATCTGGGCTTACATCTTACAGCTGTGATTTCCATTGTAAATGCTTGCTTTAGTTCATTAATGAACTCATGCAGATGAATAGGAATTCTTCCGCTTTTAGATAACAAATCTAATTTACTTCTAGTTGGTAACCCATCAAAAGATGAAAGATGCTCTGATCTATCAATTTTTTCACCAAATATTTCTAGAGCTTGATTTAGAGCATCGTAATGCCATTCTTTAGCATCAATTAGAACACCATCCATATCAAATATAATTGCCTTTATCTTTTTACTCATGATTAAAGAATAAAAAAGCTTTGTTTGGTTTGTCTGTACATAATTGTACCTTATCTGAACTTATTTTTCTGGTCTTAATCCATTTTTTTAGCATTATCCAGAATTTTATTTCAGATCGATTATGTATTTCAGGCGAGACAAAACAAAAAATATATTTAGAATTAATAAAAGTATCTAAGTAATTAAATTCAGGATAACTTCCGTAAAATGAATCTATCCAGAATCCTTTTGATTCATTTAAAAACAATGGATATTTTTCTATATCACTTATTCTTGTAATAAAATTAATGCAAGAATCTTCAGCATATTTTTTTGTTTCAGGTATTGACATGTCGAATAAATAATAATTTGAGACATCATATGAATTTAAATCATGCTTTACAATTTGCATTATTCCATCGCTTTTTATATTTAGAAATAGTGGCAAGTTTTTCTTTGAATTTCTATATAAAATAAGAAATTCTTTGAAGTATAAAAACTTTTTATCAATTTGAATATCATGAGATATTATAATTTCTCCATCTCTATCTCTCAAGTCCGTTTCTATACCATAGTTATTTATTAGTGATCTACTAAAAGCTATCATTTTATTCTGCTCAACTTTTTTTTTCCAGTAGCCTCTATGACTAATTATTTGTATTATGCTCATTACTAATAATTTTCAGACAACTTGTTTATAAACAATATTTAATTTATTACTTGATATTTGCTTTGAAGCTTTATCTTTAGCGATGAAAGAATTTTTATTTAGACAGTAACTTAATAGAAGTTTTAATGTAATAATTGACTGCGAAATTATCTTTACATTTGAAATTTGATCATCTTCTCTCCATGTAATAGGAATAAATCTAATTGATCTTTTTCTGTATGAGTGAGAAATTATTCCACAATAATCAAATGTTAAATCATTTGGAAATTTTTGATAATCTCTCTCTAGAAATGCATTTAATTTATAAATATTTATTCCAGCACCTAAGTCTAATATTTTTTTTCCTAATATTATGCTAAAAAGATAATTATATACTTTATTACCAAAGGTTCTAAACCAGGAATAGTTTTTAAGTTTAGATTTAGGGTGAAATCTAGCACCTAATGTGCAATCATATTCTTTGATTGATTGGTCATTAATATATGGGATCATATCCATTACATCACCTTGATCATCACCGTGCAATATCATAATAAAGTCATAATTCTTTTCAATTGCATAATTAAACCCTATTTTTAACGTTCCTCCGTAACCAACATTATTTTCATTGGTACAAATGAAACCATTTAGGTGTTGATTTGCTTGGAAAGCTTTTGTCGCTGAATTGATTGTTTGATCTTTACTTTTATTCTCAATTATCATTATTTCTTCGAATAGATGACTAATAGCAGGGCTAAATTGATTGATAACTCTACCAATCTGATTCTCGCAATTATATGCTGGAATTAAGGCTAATATTTTCAATTACCCTTCCTGTAGCTAAAATATTTTTCAATTATACCATATGTTATTGTATAGTTAGCTAATAAACTAAATGGAGATATAATTAATTTAATTATTGTTAGTATTAAGTCTCTTGCTATTAATCCACTTAATATTAACTCTAAGTTTGGAAGTATATTAGCTTCCAGAAATAACAATATAAATGAGATTATATTAATTACTAATATTTTTGCTAAAGTCTGAATTATTAACTTCCTTTTGAAATTAATTCTTTGATGATCAAATATGTAATACCAAGAGAATATATATACAAAAATGAGAGCTATAAAATCACCGATTATATTGCTACTGAAAGCTTTTAGTTCAAATATATTCTGACATGTAAAAAAAATAATAACAGATAATAACAATCCACAACCAGAAATTATAGAATATTTTAGAAATTTGATTTTATGATTCATTAGAACTCTATCTTATTTATTTAAATAAAGAATGTATCTTATTCAGCTTAATAGTATTCTTTATTTTTATCAACTATTTATATTTCTAAATATTCATTTTGTCAAGTATTTAATTTAGAGAATTTTTATTCTTCATAACTTATGAATCATTATATGCAAAACCAATACTTGATAAACAATTAGATCGTTTTATCTATCCTTCCCTAATACAACTCGTGAAATACACCCTCCTCCAGAAGTTTTTGATCTAAATCCACAAATATTATAGAGATCTCAATTCCCATAAAAAAATATTTACTAGATACTTTTGAATATGACATGATTTGAAAAGAGCTTATTATTTTTATACTCAAATAGATCCTCTTGTAATAACTAATTTGATTCTTTACTATTCAAGATAAGTAACAAGCTAAATCTTTTATCACCATTTTTATTCATAAATCGTTAATGATTTATCTTTTTTTTTATATTACACAATTTTTTATTGGTTTGGTATAATTAATTAGAATAATTATGGTTTTGAATTTAAATCTCTATAACAGTGGAAAGCTTACTAATGTCAATGATCACGGTCCTTTTAATCGTATTATAGCAGTATATGGAATTGAAGTCGGAGGTCTCAATGCTATTGGTGGTAATTCAGCTGTTGATGATGAATTTTTGCGAAAAGTAGCTCAAACAATAAAAATATTGCTCAATCCAAATGGTAAAGATATAGATCAAAATTCACAATTAAGTGCTATAAAAAAGCTTAAAGAAGTTGATACGTTACAAAGAGTAGGTGCTGGAGAATATACTTCTTATACCCCAAGATTAGATGACGGTAATTACTCAGGTTGGGATATAACTAATGATAGTCATTCTCTTACTGACTTTATCTGGCAATATAATCTTCCTGGAGAACCATATAAAACAAGTCATGATCAAATTACAGAAGTCTTGGAACATTTACTTCATACTTTGGTTAGATTTGCACTTCCTGGTGCTTACCCGGAGGTATTCCTATTAATTGATGAAAGAAGTGAAAAATTTAGAAATTATGAAAAACCTATTTTATCGGGTTTGCTTTATGAAGCTGCAAAAGAAGCAATTAAAAATAAGGTTTTCGATCCCTCTAGTTATTATCATTTAGGTCAAGATAGTTATGATTATTGGAAAACTGTTATGGTGGAGTATCAATATGCTTTAACTTTCGCTGAGTGGAATTATATCAAAAAATACGTACAAGGTGGAAGTCTTGATCCTGAATGGTCTGATTCGTTTTTAACTGTTGATGCGATAAAAAATAGTAATCCTTTAGGGCATCAATTATATGAGGATTATATTTCTAAAGTAATAGTAAAACCTTCCGAGGATGAACTTGAAGTAATGTTTAAAGATGATAATTTAGGAACTTCTAATTACATACCTGATAGTACAAATTACCAATTAGATTCATTTTATATCTTGGATAATATCAAGGATTATGATGGTAATATTCATGGATATTTAGGGAATAATGTTCCTATTGGCGTTATTTCTGCATATAAGTATCAAGGTAAATTAGATGTAAATAACGATGGAATAATAGAAGCGATTTTTACGAATGCCGATAGTGGACGGTGGGTTACAGCATCGATTGATCCTGTGACTGGAGATTTTGACTATACCAAGTATGGAGCTGGCGGAACAACAAGAATTGTCGGTATTTACCAAGATCCCTTAGTCGCTAAAGGTCTTGTCGAGAAAGACAGTGATCTAGATGGATCTAGAACTTTTATTAATGATCTTAAGTTAGATAATCTTGTTTTGAAATCTGTTGGTGACTATGACAGGGATGGATATCAAGAGATCTACTGGAGCAAAGTAGATAACTCTGCATACTTAAGGGCTGTTATGCATTCTGATGGCAATATTCAATATGCTAACTATCAAAACCTCGAGCAAATGACTGATTACCTAACTAGGAATAACTTCATTGATACAATTAAACTAATTGCATAATTACCTTAACGAGGCTCTTAAATGACAACAGAGGTTTCTTCTAGTGGATTAAAAATTCAAGATTTAGTTGTTGGTCAAGGCCCAGAAGCTTCCTCTGGAAATCCTTTAATAGTTAATTATCTTGGAACACTTGATGATGGAACTGTTTTTGATAGTACTTATACTCTCAAATCTCCTTACAGCTTCCAATTAGGAGCAGGTACTGTTATTCCAGGATTTGAGGAAGGTGTTACTGGTATGAAAGTTGGTGGTAAGCGGAAACTAGTTATTCCACCTGAACTTGCTTATGGAGATCAAATAAATGGATTAATACCTGCCAATTCAACTTTAAATTTTGAAGTTCAATTGTTAAGTACATCATATAATCTACAAAAGTATTCTACGTACGAAATAAATCCACCTTTTAAAGATTATGATGGGAATACGCATGGATATTTAAATGAAGCACCTGAAGATATTAAACCTCTTTATAAATATCAAGGAGTTTTAGATGTTAATAATGATGGTATTTATGAATTCATTTTTACTAATAAAGGAAGTGGGCGTTGGGCTACTTCATCAATAGATCCAATTACTGGATTTATTGATTCTTCTAAGCATGGTGAAGGCGGCTCTACAAGAATTGTTGGCATCTATGAAGATCCTTTAGTTGCAAATGGTACTGTGGAAAAAGATAGTGATTTTGATAGCTCTAAAACATTTTTTAATGATCTAAAACTTGATAATCTAATACTTAAAACTGTTGGTGATTTTGATGGGGATGGATTTCAAGAATTGTATTGGAGCAAGGTAGATAATACTGCTTACTTAAGAGCTGTTATGCATTCTGATGGCAATATTCAATATGCAAATTATCAGAATTTAGATCAGATGACTAATTATTTAACTAGTAATGGATTCGCAGATACTGTTGCTTTAATCGCCTGATTTTGCTAATCAGATTTAAGTTACTGTTTCACTAAAAGTTAGCTCTCAGTGACTATAGTTAACTGTTGAATAGATGATGAATGTTGATTCTTTATTGGAACATCTAGAGTCATCGGAGGGAATTAATAAAATCATCTTGGTGATTATTATCTTCGCTGCTATCAATGTCATTTTTATTACATATAGCATAGTATTAGGAAAACTTACGGAATGGCAAAAAACAACAAGATAAACAAAAAATTCAATAAGCTAAAATTGATAAATTATCTCCCAAAAAGAAATAGTTTATATTTATTTATTTATTTATTTATTTATTTTGGCTATACAGATAACTATAAATAGGTAGTCGACTCAAGATGAAATTTCATCTTCTGTTCTTTTCAATATAACTTCTGAATCTCAATTTATAGCCATAATAATTTAAAGATATTTTGTGATTTGATTATTTAATTTCGCATTGGAGCTCTGCCAGAGCTTCAGTTGGAAGGCAAAGGAAGGTGTCCAATACTTTATTTTCAGTAAGAGGGATTGTTGATATACCTACTAGTTTTGCTTTACCATTTTTCTGCAGAATAAGACCTTCTCCTTCATGTAATTTGCCTTTTACTTTTCCTGTAGTAAGTGTTGTTTGAACTAATAAAGCAGGAAATTTAATTATAGGTCCAATACTAAAAATAAATTTGGATTCAAATTTCAATAACACTTCTCCAGAATTTATATCAATAGTTCCCTCTAGATTATCCAAAGACATATCAATTTTCAAACCTGGCGGTAATGGAAGAGATAAGAATTTTGTCGTTCGTGATGTCAGAGAAGGAATTGAAAATGTTTTAGACGAAAATCTTAAGCAAAGGATTTTATTGTTTGGACTTGGAAGTAATGTTGCTTTACCTCCTCCTCCATTAGCATTGTAGGTAAAAGGTGGATATGAACCAATTTTTAATCGACATCCATCTAAGCTTTTTAGTTGCATGTGCAAATCAATAACTTATTATTTATACTCTAATAGATATCAATTTTTCATCGTAGTAAAAAAATAGCTAATAATAGAAAGATTAGTAGGCTATTTCCCGAACTTACATACATCGCATGTAGACGATCCAAGCATTTCTTAATTTGTTTCCTAAACTATGACTGATAACTTAAAAAAGTCAGTAGTTCTTTTACCATAGTTATCCTTATTCATAGGCTGTATGGGCACATTTTAATTTTTAATTAAATCATTATGTGCATTTGGTCATTCCACGTATTTTTTAATGATCAGATAAATTATAATGGTTAATTAAACCTTGTTCTTGATGTCTTCAAATTTAACTCCAGATTGGTCTTCAGAATTTGAACATTATAAGAAATTATCTAGAGAAGTAGTTACCAATGAAGATATAATTAATTTTTTTAATCAGAACCAGAAAGCTTTTTATCTTGATAGCTTTTCTTCTACTTGGTCTCAAATGATGGAAGCTTACGAAGTTAAAGAAAGTTTAACTTCAGATCAATTAAATCAACTCGAAGAAATGCAATGGCAGGAAATGCCTGAATCGTTAAAACTTTTTGCATACGACTTTTGCATTAAGAATGGTTTTTGTTACACTGCTACTTGTAGTTAGATTAATACTTATCTATTTTGAATTAGCGATATAAAATAAGTATAGAGGGATTAAAATAGCTTGACTTCAATTATCTTTTCTTTTATCTTTTAATTTCTCTCTATTTGAAACCCATGATTTAAAGTTTTCATCTTCTACTTTTTCTCTCCACTCTTTAGATGAAATAGGTAGTTTCGTTTTATTCTTTTGTATTCTTATTTTCTTCAAGGTTAAATATAAATTTAAATAAGCAGCGATTACTAATAGAAAAAGGAAAATAGTATTGATGCTCATTTTTCTTTTCTTTTTAATTATTTATATAAATGATAATCTAATTGGTGCAAGAAGTATATAAATTAATAAGTGATAGTTAATATTGTATAGTGCGAAAGTGTTTACGATGTATTTGAGATAACTTTTATCTATTTCATGAGCCTTTTGATTTTCAACTGATTCTAAAAATAAAATTTTATATCTAGTTTCTATTTGATTTTTGACTTGACTTAATTAGTGGTTGACCTCCCTAGTATCCTCATCCCTGCCGAGCACATGTAAGGATGTGTATAGCCAACAGATAAATTAGAGCCGTTTTTCTATAACGTTGGATGAATTCGGCATAGTGTAAGTATATATAAGATTTTCTTAATCATCTAATCATCAACTCAAATTGTTAATCTCAAAAGCAGACTATCTTGATTAAGTAGTTATGTTGACGAAGTATAGCTAATGGTTTTATTGAATTAACGAAAGCATAGATTTATACTATTAATTTCTTTGAAAGGAAAAGGTTTGATAGCATTGAGGAGTCTGAAGCATTAAGAGTTTGTTCATCTTCCAGCTGTCGTAAATTTCTTTATTTTTTTATATAATATTTGTATAAATACTTTGTAAGTAGGTATGAGTACATAGTGTTATCTTCTACCCCCTTTTGGTGAATTCTAAAATTGCCTTTTATGATTAATTTTAATAAACTATCTGCTTTAGCTAGAATTATAATTTTATTTTTAATTCTTTGCTTAAATACACCCGTTTTACAAGCAATAGAGCTAGATATAACTTCAGCTCAAAGTTCAGTCGGCAAAAGATTTGCAAGTAAATTTTGCGAAGCAAAAGTTGAAGGTTTCTCCTTAGAAGCTTCCAGTGAGTTTGCGTTAAATAATACTTATCTAAAATTTGTAGCTTTTCCTAATGATAAAAAATTTATAGAAGATCTTTGGGACTTTACTGTTGCGCGAATTAAAAAAGATTGTGGCGACTATATAACTAAAAATGAAGAGAATGACCTAAAAGATTTCTTTCAGGAAGAGGGAGATATTGCAAGTAATCGTGATTTATATTTGCCACATTAATGAGTCGTTTTTATGACATTATCGTTGTAGGTGCTGGTATTTCTGGATGTACTTTTGCATCATCTTTCAATAAAAGATTTTCTGATGCATCCATATTATTGGTTGAATATGGAAGGCGACTTGGCGGCAGGTCAACAACGAGAAAATCAAGAAAAAATAAAAATTTTATATTTGATCATGGATTGCCAGCAATCAGCTTTAGTGAAAATATTTCAAATGACTTATTTTCAATAATTTCTCCATTAATAAAGTCAAAAAAATTGATTGATATAACTCAAGATATTTTAGTGATTAATGAATTTGGCAAAATATATCATGCAGACAGCAATGAGAAAGTTTATAGGAGTTTACCTTTTATGATCAATTTTTGTGATGCAATAATTAGTCAATCTAGTAATCCAAAAAAAATTAATTTTTTATTTCAATCATTGACTAAAACAATTAGACGTAGGAATGATTTATGGGAGTTAAAAATTAATGATAAAAGATTAGTTAACTGTAAAAATTTAGTTATTTCAAGTTCTCTAATAGCGCACCCACGATGTTTAGGGATTTTGAATATCAATTCTTTGCCACTTAGAGATGCGGTTAAGGAAGGTAATGATAAGACTATAGATTCTTTACTTAGTATAATAAATAAGCAAGAATATATAAAGAGAAAAAATTATATTTTTTATGTATCCAATTCTAAAACTGTGAGTAATTTTAAGTACAAATATCTACAACTATATTTTTCAAAAGCTATTAGGGATGATTTTAATTTTGAAAGAATAATTTTTCAAGGACAGTCTGATGGATCGATGATTATAGTCTTACACTGTTTTTATATTAATAAATTTATTGGTGATAATGATAATAGAATTATTGAATCTTTAATGATGATTTTTTGTAACCAAAATAAGTTCTTAGATTTATTTATGCAAGCTAAACTTTTCGATATAATGTATTGGAGAGCATCTCAACCTATTAATAACTTAGTATCTAAGGAATTACAGTGGTCTTCTATTAGTAATATTGGATTTTGTGGAGATTGGTTTGATTTTGAGGGTTGTTCACGTGTAGAGGCCGCTATGAATAGTTCAATCAGATTATCCCAATTAATTAGCTGAAACTTATTCCCTTTAGAATTATATAGAATTCTAGACTTGCTGATTTAAAATTTTATTTTTCTATCTATTGACTTTTTATAAAAACTTATTAGCTTGATGTAGTAAATAAAACTAATTTGATAGGATGACTTCTTCGACTTTATCTATTAACAGTAAAAGAAGTACTTTTGATATAACGATTTTAATTCATCCATTTAAGTTTTTTATTATTAATACCATCGTAGCTTTCATTTTTTTATTTATTGCCATTGAAGAAATTGAATGGGCTTTATTTTCAGTTCTTGTTAAAAATAGATGATTTTATTATTGATAATACATCTTCGTATATAAAAAAAATATTTTAAGTTTATTAAAATTCTGGAAAATACATGTATTACTGCTTGCTTTATTCGTGTGTAATAGATATACATGATTTATATTCTTCTTTATTATGATTACGCTCGTTTTTCTACTCGTTCTCGGATTGGCTGGGTGGACTGTCTCAACATTAATGAGTAAAGGCAAGCATCAAGATGAAATTCAAAAAGAATTAGGAAATATATTTGAGAGCTTTAAGTATCTAGTGGCTTCTGTTACGTCTCTTGTAAAGTTATTGATGAAGGATTCTATTGCCTCTGCTAAAGATGATGACTTTGGGCCTATGAAGTCTAATGTTATTGATCTTCTTAAGCTTGAAAAGAAAGATAAAGAGGAAGCTGCTTAATTATTACTTAATTTTTATACTCAATACTTCTTCTTTCAGTTAAATACTAGCTTCTTCTAATCCATGAAGGTGCTCCCGAGAACCATTCTCCAAGATCATCTTTCTCTGGATTGTAAGTGGAATGTGGGTCAGGTGAACATAAATCTAGTCCATTCAATAATTTGTCTATTGGATTGTTGCTAATTTTGTTTCTTTGCATATGTGATGCTTTTCGTAACCAAGAAGATACGTTTTGATTACGCGATGCAAATTTGTTTATATAAATTCTCTCTTCAAGACTTACTTCATTACCTTGACTGATTCTAATTAATATTTCTTGTATTCGAATTCTAGTGGATGTGGAAAGCATGCAATCTTTTATATTTTTTTATTTCTAGCTTGTAATAGATAAAGTGCAAGACAACTAGATAAAAATTTAGAATTTATTAAAAAACCTTTCAAATTAGTAAACTGAGATGATCTATGAATCTTTATGTAGTCTATTTTGCCTATTTTTCTTAACCTCTCCTCTTTTTTTCTTTGATTCAACTCTTTTCCTTTTAGACGAATTAGTGGGTGTTGTAGGTTTTCTTACTTTTTTTTCTGATATTATTATATCTTTTATAAGAGAGATTAATTTTTCTATAGCTAACTTTCTATTTTCATATTGACTTCTTTTTTCTTTAACCTTTATATAAACACATCCATTATTAATTTTATTGTTAAATGCCTTTAACAGAAGATATTTTTGTGATGAATTTAATGCTTTTGAATTATGAATGTTGAAAATTAACTCAACTTGAGTTTCTATTTTGTTTACATTCTGACCACCAGGACCTGAAGAGCGTGAGAAACGCCATTTGATTTCATTATTTGGAATAATTAATTTTTTCATTGATTTCTAGACTCATGTTTTATTTGATCTACATATTTGTCATTATCATCGCACATATTATATGTTTTTAACTATTATTATACTTCTTATATTAATCTAATTCTTAGCTTCATATGTTAATAATAAAAATCTTTCCTAATAGATTATTTGTTATGCGAGAATTTCTTTAATATTTCTATTTCAATAATTTTTAATGTACTCTCCTCTGTCGCCTCAAGATCAATTAAAGGTGCCATTCCGTCATCAAATGCTTCTTTCCATCTAGGAGCACAAAGACACCAGTGATCACCTTTTTTTAATCCTGGAAATCCTATTTGAGGTGTGGAGAGATCATTCCCTTGGGCTTTACTGTAAGAGAGAAACTGTTCGGTCATAACAGCACAGACTGTATGCATCCCTTGATCAGATATGTCTGTTTTGCATGACCCATCTCGATACCATCCTGTCATTGGCTTGCAACTACAAGATTTTAGTTCAGTCCCTAAAACGTTTTTTTCAGACATGACTTTTTGCTTTAACTGCAGAATGAATGAATGAACTAATTATATGATTAATAATATTAAAGATAAAAAAGAATATCTTCTAAACAATATAATTATTTTTGATTTAGCATGATAATTATTAAACTCTGAAGTTACTAATGATAAGAAATGAGAAATTTTAATTTAAATTTCTTTTTAAGTATTCAATTTGTGGCTATTTGTATAACATATTTTGAGTTATGATTGACATTTTGAATTTCAATTATTGCCTATCATCCTAGTCTGCATCAGAGCTATTCAAAATATTCGCTTATAAATCATAAGCCTCATCATATTTTTTCATTTCTTGAGTATTTATTTCACATTCTCTCCATCTGGCTTTTTGATTTCATATTTCATCTTGCGTTGGAAAGTTTTAATGATAATAAGTAATCTTTTTCGTATTCTCATTATATATGCTCAATTTATTCGGTTTCTTAAGATAAAGATTTGGAGTATTTAATTTTTATATTTTGGGAAGTGACTGGAGTTTGACTTTCATGTTTAATCTAAAATTTCAAAAAGTCCTTATCTATTTTAGTTTTTTAAGCTATTCCACTTCATAAGGTGTATAGTATATTAGTACTACGCACTCTAGAAGTGGAAATTCTTGCAATTCTTTTGATTCTGCAAAGTATTCTTTTGATTACTTCAGGAAACTTTGTTGTTCCGTTCTCTAATTAAATTAATTTTTTAAGTACTCTTCGAAGCTTGATAAGAGGATGGTTTGATTTTTAAAAACGTCAATTTTCATCGAATATAATAAATAATAGTCAAAATCAGAAAAAGTTAACTATTCATCCCTTGGCGAAAACTTTTGCACAACAAACTAATCGTAGGTATTCCGATCTCTGAATACATGAACTGTTGGTTAACTTTAAATTTTTATAAACCAATAAATTTTGGTGTTGAGGGTTTTAACGGATTAATGGCAATGTTAGGTATTTTTGCCGGTATAGGCGCCTATGCCATTACAGGTCAAGTAATTCCTGGTATTTTTTAATTAAAAAAACAAGTTAGTAAACGATTTACCTATTAACTAGTTTTTTATTTAGCAGAAACTAATATTTTTGTATTTGATACAATTTAGCTTTACAACTTATTTTTTCAATTCGTTTAGCTTGCTGATTTATTCTTTCACTGTCTGACCTAAAATTGTTAAAAACATAATAAATGCCCTCTCTATGATTCGGTCTGTAGGTTCGGGAGTGGATAACAACTCATGCATTTATATACTCATGAAATTCACATTAGAAGTACTTTTCTATCGAGATATCATTGTCAATGAGTGTCAGAACAAAATATCTACATCTTTTCTTTTGTGATTCCTCTATTTAAAGAGACCTTTCTTATTCTTTATTTATAATCAAATCTTTTTTTTTTTTGAAATTTTTGACCTAATTTATCGACATAGATTATTTTTTGACTATTCTCTGTATATGTTTATCTACGGAGGTGATCCATTGTCGCATCTACCAATCGGTCAAGAGTCAATGGTAATGAGAAATACATTTTTTTCTGTTGCTCCTGCCTTGAAGGGTTTTATTATTAATAGATTTATATAGTCAAATCTATCTATTAATTGTTTAGCCAGTTACTATGTAACTGGCTTTTTTGTTGCTTTATTTTCTTCTACCGATCTTCTTGAACCATAAATTTTTCGACTCAAGAATTTTTCGACTCAAGAATTTTTCGACTATCTATTGATATATCTTTTTAAAGGGTTATTCTATAAGTATATTAGTTATTGTTGATTTCGATGTCTAATGAAGAAAAAATTGAAATAGCCGAGCAACGGATAATTGAGTTGAAAACCTTAATAAATCACTGGAAGACAAGTAATATCTCATCAAGAAAATCTACTTTAGATTTTGTGGAAGCAATTCTATCTGAAAGACAAAGTTCTAAAGCAGCTTGATTTCTTATGATTAGGTATTTTTCACTAAATATTCTTTGGATTGTTGGAGTAAGTAAGACGAATTAATTTATGTATTGAATAATACAAGTAAGTTTATTGATAATAAAATTTACAGTAAAGAAGTTAAAAATAATTATAATATTATAAATTATCTTTTATATAAGAAAATGAAATATGGACTGCATTTAAAGGTAAAAGAATATTTTTGGAATAGTTTAAAAAGAATTAGTAATACTTTTAGTAATTTACGAGTTAATAATTTAGGTAATGGTTATATAAAATGCTTTTGGGAGCTCAGTCCTATTGACAGTTTTAGAATTGATTTAAGTAAAAGTTGTTTTTACGCGATTAGATGCTTTGATATAAGTAATAATAGAAATCAAAATAATTCAACTTGTATAATGAAAGAGATTGAGGTTAATAAATTTCAATCTTCTATTTCATTCCCAATTCCTATTAATAAAGGTGTATATTACTTCGAATTTGGCTATCGAAAGAGAAATGGTGAATGGAGAAAGCTTGCTTATCAAACTCTAAACTTGGGATATAGGATAAAAAAAGTAATTCATAGATTTGATAATGATAATTGGTTTAATTCTAAAAATTTAAGTTCCAATACTCATTTAAGTTTCCATGAAGAGGCTTATCAAATGTCATTTAATTCACTTATTGGTGGCTCTGAAAAGATTATTCATGATCAAAAAATATAAAATATCAATCTTAAATATTTTTAATATAATTTTTTGTTTATTTAATTTTGATAATAGTTTACTTTTTTTAAATTATAGTTATAAACTTAATATGATATTATTGTTCTCAGGAAGAGAGAATGAATGACGATTTGCGACTTGTATCAATCTTAAAAACGCATAGTTTGAGTAAAATTGATATTGATCAAATTCTTAATTATTTAGAGACGTTAGATTATGATCTACCGAATACTAGATATATCGGAACAATTATTTCAAAAAATGAACGGCTTGCAAAATATTTTTTTTTAAGAGATCAATTAAAGATGGAAATTAATTCGTCAGATGAAACTTTTCACATAACTGAGATTCTAGACCAGTGCTTAGATTGGAGTGAGTTTTGGCGATTACTTGTTATTAAAAAAGGATTTTGTTGTATTAAATTATCTGGAGAGATATCTGCTAGAAAAAGATTTATTTTTTTATCTGGTCCTAATATTCTTTCAGGACCTTCTTCAGATCTCTCTGATTCAATATATGAAGATAACGATTATTGATGATTGGTTTTATATTTATTTACTAATTTCTAGTACTTGGTCTTAATTTGTATCAATTATATTTAATTATTTTATTTTTATTTTTTTGTTTTAGGCTAGTCGTAGCATAAGGTTGATTTTGTCTACTTACTTAATTACAGGAGCAAATCGAGGCATTGGTCTAGAACTAGTTCGACAATTAAAAAATAGAGGTGAAGATGTAATTGCTACTTGTCGATCTACGTCTTCAGAATTAAATTCTTTGTCCGTGAGAGTTGAGTCAGGTATAGACGTTACCTCAGGTGACTCGGTTATTAAGCTTCGAGAGAATTTAAATGATACTAAAATTGATGTTTTGATACAAAATGCTGGTATTGCAGAATTTAATTCTCTCTCTAACTTGGATCCGCAAAGTATAATTCATCAATTTGAGGTGAATGCGCTAAGCCCATTGTGTTTTGTACAAAGTATGCTCAGCCATCTTAGTCAATCTGCAAAAATAGCGTTAATAAGTAGTCGTATGGGTTCTATAGAGGATAATAGCTCTGGTGGTTCGTATGGATACAGGATGTCTAAAGTAGCTTTGTGTATGGCTGGAAAATCTTTATCAGTAGATTTAAAGTCTAAAGATATTTCCGTGGCAATTTTACATCCTGGTTTAGTAAGTACTCGAATGACAGGGTTTACTTCAAATGGTATTCAACCTGAACAATCCGTCAAAGGACTGATTCAAAGAATTGATGAACTTACAATTGCAACTACTGGAACTTTCTGGCATTCCAATGGTGAGGTTTTACCCTGGTAGAAATTTTTTTATTTAATTACGCGTTTGTTTGTATAACTTAAATTTTATATATATTCTATTTTCTCTTTGAATTTATAGTCTACCTAATGTTTTTCTTAATTTTTTAACAAAGCTAATACCAACTCCTGGTATGTTTAAAAGTTCTTCATCGGATGCTGAAATAATTGACTCTGGTGTCATATATCCTGCTTCATAGAAATTATTGCAATTTTTTGCTCCTATTCCTGGAATAGATGTCAGGTTTTCACACCTATCTGATAAGCTTTGTTCCTCTCTATTGAAAAGACTTAAAATATTTGAAAGTTTTCTTTTCGTATTTAATAAAATTCTTTCGATGAACATTTCTTTATCTAATGCTTATACTTAAATATGCAGTAGATAAAACTTCTTGCAAGCATAAATATTTTCTTTTGATGATTGATTAACTAAATAATGGCATAAAATGTAGTATTAAATACAAAATAAGCTTAAATATATTTGTTTTTCTTATGCTTGAAATATATCTCATGAGTATTACTTGATAAGTCTTTCTTCTGCTACTTGACTTTGTATGGAGATCCTGCAAATTATTTTTAGATGTTATTTCTTTCCTTCATTTGTTCATAACTGTATGTGGCCAAAAAGGTGGAGTAGCTAAAACTTGTACTTCAATCCATCTAGCAAGTGTTTGGTCTTATCAAGGTAAAAATGTTTGTCTAGTTGATGCTGATAGAAATCGATCTGCTCTGGCATATGCATCAAGAGGCAATCTCAAATTCAATGTTGTCGCTGTAGAGGCGGCTGCTAAAGCAACAAGATTCTCGGAAATTGTTATAACTGATGGCCAAGCTAGTACTGATGAAGAAGAGTTGAAACACCTAGCAGCTGGTTCTGATTTAGTTCTTTTGCCTACAGCTCCAAAAGCAAGATCTGTTGAATTAACTGTTGAATTAGCATCTTTACTGAAGCAGTTAAATATTCCTCATGCAGTTTTACTTGTTAAAGTTGACTTGCGCCAAAAGAGAATTGCACTTGATGCAAGAGAAGCTCTGGAAAAATTCGATTTAACTGTATTAGAGGGCGATATTCCTTTATTGTCAGCCTTTGATAAAGCTGAAAACCAAGGTGCAGCAGTACTTGATGCAGTTGATGATAAAGGTCGATCCGATCCCAGGCGAATGTCAGGTTGGTCGGCCTATTGTTCTATTGCCAAACAAATTCAATGCCAGATTTCGAAGCCCTTGTTAGACATCAACAAACCAGTCGTAGGCCTGCCACTGAGCGCTTAAAAGTTGTTGCAAAACCCCCTATTTCTACGACACGCACTATCTCTGATGGGAAAAATTTGAGTACATTATTTTTTGGTGTTATTGGAGGGTTATTGGGATCCATAATTGGAACAGGTCTAATTTTTTATCTTTCAGCTAAAGAATTGATAGATTTAAAAATTCTTTTTTAACCTTTTATATTTATCAATTAGTACCTAAATCTTAATTTATATATCAACTTATATATTGGATTCGTGTGTTCTTTTTGCAATCTCAACCATATCAAAAAAGGTATTGGACTTGTTTAGTAGTTCTTGATAATTACCAAAGGAAATTATTTTTCCATTTTTAAATTCATATATGCAATCTGATCTTTTAATAGTAGATAATCTATGTGCAATAGTTACTATTGTGCATCGTCTACCTATGATTTCAATTGCATTCATTACTTCTGCTTCTGTTCTGTTATCTAACGCACTAGTAGCTTCATCTAAAACTAATAATTTTGATTGTCTATAAAAAGCTCGTGCTATGGCTAATCTTTGCCGTTGTCCTCCAGATAGTCTGATGCCATTATCACCAACTTGTGTTTGCAAACCCATTGGCATTTCTGCGACTAATTCCGCTAGTTGAGCTGCCTTAAGTGCATCCCATAATCTTTCCAGATCTATAAATTCTTTATCTAGACCGTATGCAACATTTTCAATAATATTGCTATTTAATAAAGTAATTGATTGTGGTACATAAGAACAACAATCTTGCCATGCAGGTACTTCCTTATCAGTAACTTCAACTCCATCTAACAAAAGATTTCCATTTGTGGGTCTAAGAAGACATAGTAATTGATTAGCGGTGGTTGTTTTGCCACTTCCAGTTTCTCCAACAAAAGCTATTCTCGAACCAATAGGTATAGTGAGATTGATACCTTTTAATGTGTATTCATTACTATTGGGATATTTATAACTTAAATTTTCCAGTTTTATTATTTTTCTAGGCTCTATTCCTTGTTTTGTAGGAACGCCTATTGAATTTTTTGTTAGCCTATTTGATGGTAGTTCTATCAATTTCAGTATTTCTTCTAAATCTGGAATTGATGCTCGCATTGATGTTAGAGCTCTAAATGAATCTTGTAATGGAGGTGTTAATTTGAGTGCAGCAACTGCTATCGTCGCAAGGAATGGAACTATCTCAATAAGTATTGAATCGTTTTGCCCAGTAATATAAGGTAAAAGACCAATAGCGAAAATTAACGTAATACCAAAAGGCTCTATTAATGATCTGGGGAACTCTGGTAGAACTTCCGCTTTCCAAATAAAAGGGAAAGAGTTTTTACCTGCTAATTTGTATCTTTTTTCAAAATAAGATTCTGAGCTAGTAAGATGTACATCTATAATTGTTCTCATTGATTCAGTTAGTATATTGTTTGTTTCTTTCTCTAATTTAATTCTTTGACGAGAAGAGTAGCGTATATATGGTGTTACAAATAATGATATAAATATATAAAAAACTAAGAGACTAATAATTAAATAAAGTGCTATCGATTTAGCTATAACAAGAACAGCGATACATATAAAAGTAATAACACATAAGCCGCTAGAAATCTGCAGGATTGGTCTAACTAGAAATTCTGAAACTCTGGAGATATTGATCAAAACCTTTGAAGATAGATCAGATCTTTTCTTATTTAGGAAAAATTCATATGGTTGAGATAGTAATTTTTTTTGGGCTAGTTCTGATAAATCTCGCCAAATTGCTACTCGAAGTCTTTCTTGCGCTGCTTTAAGAAATAATTTAGAAAATGATGCAAGCCAATTCATCCCAATATATATGACGACTAGACTGATAACTTTTGTTTTTGGATCTTCAGGTATAAAATTTTGAAATGGTAAAGGAGGTTGATTAGGCTGACCTATAAAGACAGTGAATAATCTAGAAACAATACCAACGACAATTACATCTACTAATCCAGTCAGGGCTGCTACTGGAATTAGTTTTAGTAAAGACTTTTTTCTTCTAACTGGTAGTGCCTTTAGTAGACGCACCAATAGATGATAAGTTCTGCTGGTGCGAATCATCTTATAAAATTACTGAATTTTTAGAAGTTATTTATCCTTATTAAGCCAGTTCCTTGGGTGTTTGCGTATGAGATGTTTAAGCCAATGCTAGGAAAATCAAAAACACTTTTTCAAAAGTCTTCTTTATATGGTTTAAATTTTAAAAAATAAATCAGTCTTGATTTATATTAAAAGATTGCTTAATATTTTTTTGTAGCTAATAAATAGCCTAGGAAAATTAATATTAACAGTGGCAGTAAATAAATAAGAATCATAAAACCAGATAAAAATATAAATATAATTAAAAAGATGAAAAATCCTAAGCAAATAATTTTCAAAAATCTTTTGAATTGATTCAGCCAAAATGTACCTTTAATTTTTTCTAGATTAATTTGTAATTCTCTTCTTCGAAAATATAATTCTTGGATTTGTTTTTGATGCCAATTAATTGACTGCTCTAATTTTTTCTTATAGATATTTGTCCCTAATGTTTCTATAAAATTATTTTGTTTTGAGAAAGTGGATCTTAATTTGATCATTTGTGCTTGAAGCAACGCTTGGCTATTTTCTGATATGTTTTGATCTATTTCTATGATTTTATTATTTATTTGCACTTCTAGTTCAAATGTCTTATTTGAATTGTAGTTCACAATTTCATTTCTATTATTTTGCTTGTATTTAAACAATTTATCAAAAAAGTTTGCTAACATCATTTGACTTACTATTATCTAAATAGATTTGTATGTGAATAGTATACCCATGTCTTCTATAGTTTTTAATGGTAGCTATATAACGAAAAAAAATACAGGTATTGGAGTTGTTTCTCTGGAATTGCTTAATTCTTTATCTACTCAAAAAATAATTTCACTCATTCCACAAGATTTAGGAATAAAAGGTGATATTTATATTCCTAATAATCTTTCTCCAGGGCAAGGTTTTAAAAGTCATTTTAAAAGATTGTATTGGCTCCAAAAAGTCGTTCCAAAAATTATGAATAATTTAAATGCTGAATATTTCTTATCACCATTGTTAGAAGCCCCATTATTTGAAAATGTAAAATCCATTGTTTTGGCGCATGATGTGATACCACTTAGGTATCCTTCAATATCATTTTTAACTCTATATCATTTGATTTATATTCCTTTAATTTTAAAACAATCAAAGATAGTTCTATGTAACTCTATCTCTACTGCTAAAGATTTGAATAATTTTTATAAAGTACCAAAGCATAAACTATTTCCAATTAAATTAGGTTTTAATAATCAAAAATATTATCCCTTAAAAAAAATTAGAAAAAAGTTCTTTCTTATTATCGGAAGACATAATCCTCACAAGAATTTAGAAATGGTGATTAAAGCATTTTCATTTGCCAAACTTAATGATTATAAGCTTATTTTTGTAGGTGCTTTTGATAAGAGATATACACCAAGTCTTTTCAAACTTATTGATGATCTAAATCTTAGACATTTATGTGTATGGAAAGGTTGGATTGATGATGATGAAAAAATTTTATTACTAAACGAATGCCAAGCATTAATTATTGCAAGTCTTTGGGAGGGTTTTGGCCTCCCAGCTCTTGAGGCAATGGCTTGTGGAACTCCTGTTATTGCTTCTGAAAGAGGTGCACTTCCTGAGGTGATTGGTAGCTATGGTTATTTTGTTAATCCATTTAATCTTCAATCAATAGCATCTGCGATGAATAGAGTTATCGAAGATAAAAAATGTTTTGAAAAAGCTTTTCATGAAGGACCTAAAAGAGCTGCATCTTTTAATTGGTTTGATACTGCGAGAGAAATAGAAAAAATAATTCAAGAAATTGATTAATTTTCCTCTAGATACTTCAAAAATATTGAACTTATTTAATCAAAAATCTTTCATTATTAAATTCAAAATCCAGTACATTCTTGCAATTTATTCCCATTAAAAGTTATAAACTATACTTTCATTAGATGAAATTACTTTATCTAATATAGCTTCTCTTATATAATTAAAATTGCTATTATTGTTTTTTAGTCTATTTCTGGTATGCCTAGTAAAAAATCAAAAAAAAATGTACCTTCAAAGATTGTTGATGCAAATGGAGAGAAAATAACAACGCCTAGAACTGCAAAAATTGTGCTCTTTGTGTTTGGCGTAGGACCTTTACTTCTTATGTGCTTGTTTTTATTTTCGAATGGGTTTTTCAATTCTCCTTGATAATTTATGGAACCTAAAGCAGACAAGTTACCATTATTTTTTCACAAAAAATAGGTTCTGATGATTTGATTTACCGTATGTCTACTTTTTATAACAAGTTTGTTTATTGATTGATATATCATCATTTATTTTGCTTTTATCGCTAAAATTGGTTTTTATCATATTACTAATGCAACTCTATTTGGTTGATTGTCAATTCCCTAATATAGAAAATCAAGTTGCAGCCTATAAGCAATTTGTGGAGTTTTGGGAAAATGGAGAGATGTCTAAACAAGATAATTTTGATGGATTCGAAATGCTTTTTCGTGTTCATGCTCCTGGAGAAGGACGTGTGGTAATTCTCTGTAATGCAAAAGGAGACAAGGAACTTTTCTTACACTTTGCTCCATGGAGAGCACAGTTTGGTATTGATATGGAAATTACTCCAGTGATAAGTTGTCAAAACGTAGTTGACTATCAC
The DNA here is from genome assembly GCA_003216715.1 of Prochlorococcus sp. AG-402-L09. Taxonomy (GTDB): domain Bacteria; phylum Cyanobacteriota; class Cyanobacteriia; order PCC-6307; family Cyanobiaceae; genus Prochlorococcus_B. The sequence goes on from QCIK01000005.1 coordinate 59,598, forward strand.
AAGGATCTCTTTGAAAAGATGTCTTAATTTTAATTAAATAATATACGCTTAATTAGAAATATATTATTTATCGATTTGATAGAGCATTTCCACTAGTCCATATGTTTTTTAAACCTGCTTTATCCTTAAGTAATAGAATTGGAAGGGCAGCTAATATTCCTAGAGAGATGAGTGCAAAAGAATCTGTTGTAAATCTAGCAACCCCCCAGTCTGATGAGGCTAAGGCGATAATACTTAAATGCATAGAAATACCCAATTTATAATTAAATATATTATCAAAATATTTTTTTAAATTTAATTCCTTATTAAAAATTATTATATCTAGTAGTCTTTTAAAAGTTAAAAAAGTGAAATTTATTTTCATGTTGTTATAGCCCAATATCTCCTATTTTTATTATTTCTGAAAACAATTTGGCCCCCTTTCTTTTTTTAAGATGTATTTTTGTATTTTTGCTCTATTCCTCATGTTCAATATTTGAGTTTTTTCTATTTCTAAAATTAAAGTCATAAAAATCAAAAGGAAGCCCTCCAGCGTCCCTGGATTAATTAGGTAATAATGATAGGTATTCGCTTGAATTTTGATTCATCTCTGATTTAATTTAAGAATTACAAGTAATTAAAAAAAATTAAATATGCGTAAATTTTTCTTTTTCGTTTTAACTGCGAGCCTTTTAGCGCCTATTGCTGCTATTGCAGATACTTATGAAGCACTTTGCAGTGAAAATGATTGCGAAATAACTATTAATGAATTTGGTTTGTCTGCTCCTAACGGTTTTATATCCAAAGATAAAATTAGTCAATGGTATACAGGAGGAGATGATTACAATCTCGCTTTAGGAACAGCTGGTGGAGCTGCTGGAGGAACAGCTGGATTAGCCGTTGCTACAGCGGCTTGTATGACAGGAGTATTTTGTCCTGTTGCATTGGCTGTTGGTGTGTTTGGAGGAGGAAAGACTGGATCAAAATTAGGAAAAGGTAAAAATGTATTTTTTACTGTGATGGGAAAAAAAGATGATGGATCAAATTATGTTCAAAGTTTTAGATTTATCAACAAGAGAACTGCAAAGAAGCTCAAAAAAGAATTAATCCAATTAACTAATTTACAAATGGGTCAATTCAGAGAAACGACTTCTTCATGAAAGTCATTTTCAAATAAATTGATTTGTATGAGCTGCTTGAACAAATAAGGAAGCCTTCCAGCGTCCACGGATCAATTGGGTAATAAGGCTAATTTCTAACTAAAAAAGGTTTATCTCAGCTAATCAAATCGATACCATCATTGTCTTGATCGATTCATTTCCTAGGACTCTTGTATTAATTCAGACTACTCAAATTTTTTGCATTGGATACAATCGAGATTCATACAGTTTCAAATTAATGCTTCAAAAGATCTTCAGCCTTTTAGCCTGCATGGCTTTCGCCTTGATGAGCAGCTATGCGCCGATTGCTATGGCAGTTGATGAGAAGCCTCCAGTAGATGTACAAGAACTTTTCACAAGCACAAAACCAATTTATGGAGAGTCTTTCACATACCCAGAAGGCAAAGGGGAAATGCGTCTTTATAAAGTTGATGTTCAACCAGGAGGCGTTGTGCCTCTTCATTTCCATGAGGCACCATTAACTAGTTTTATCGAAGAAGGTCAATTAACACTGAAGACTAAGAAAGGTAAGAGCACCACTTTCCGGGAGGGAGATTCTTTTGTTTTATCAGCTGATACTCCTCCTCATACCATGGCTAATAATGGAAAAGTACCAGCAGTGATGTGGGTGACTGTTGCAGCCGCTGAAGGAGTTCCTACACTAACGAATGTTGAAGGATAATTAGTTTAGTTGACAGCCGATTGCTATCGGAACCAGAAGGGCTGACTGAGATCAGTCCTTCTTTATTTTTATGAGACGATTGAGAATTACTTTTGAAGAGGAATATTGGATTTTTGTGCATCTTTCCTCCCTAATGTTTTCCCGCACATTTTCCCGCAACTTTATTTTTATGATTTTTTGAGATTATGAGACTTGTTCTGGCGGAAAGTGCTTGCGTAGATATTTTCAGAATCATCCATGAAGGGGTGGAAGATGCAGCAATGAGGCAAAAACTCGAAGCGATTAAAGAGCAACTGGCTTCTCTAGAATGCGCTGGTCCAACTGTTATTGATGCCTAGATTAGATAGACTAGCTAGAATCTTGTGGAATTTATAATTAATTATTAGATTTTGGATTTTATTTGGTTAGCGTCATATCCTCGAAGTGGAAATTTTCTAATAAGGACAATATTATTTAATTGTTTTAATATTAAAAGTGCTGCTATTTATTCTAATGATTGCGACAATAAAAAATTATCAAATTATGTTGGTCATTTAGATCATATTAATCTTGATAATGGGAAGATAAATATAATTTTTCCTGAAGGTAAACCCAAAATAATTAAAACCCATCAATTACCTAATGATAATAGAAAGACTATTTATATCATTAGAGACGGTAGAGCATCTTTGGTTAGTTTATATGAATTTTTTAATAAAGAAGTTCCGTTGAAAACAATAATGGAAGGTAAGACTAAATTTGGTAAATGGTGCGATCATGTTGAATCTTGGGATCCATTGCATAGAAAAGATACTTTATTGTTGTCATATGAGGAATTAGACAATGATTTACAATCAAATTTGATAAAAATTAGTGATTTCTTAAAAGTAAAAGTAATTAAGAATAAAATTCCTAGTAGAGATGAAATAGCGGCAATAGATGGAAGATGTGTAAGGAAAAAGAGTAATTGGAGGGAAAAAATTAGTCAGGAAGATGTAAGAATGTTTAATTTGATTAACCAAGGAACTCTTGCGAAATTCAACTATCTTTAAGAAATAGTATTAATTTTTGCTAGAGCATTTTTTAAATTTGAATGATATTCAATGTTTACAAGTTACAGAATAGCTGACTTGGTCAGTCATTTTTTATGGATATTTGTTCTGAAATTTGTCCTAACTTCGATATTCCTTGAATTGCTGAATTATTAGACTCGTTCTACTGGAAAGAGAGTGAGACACTTGCAGGCTTCTTGGATTACTTGAGTAATACGGGACCTCAAAGATTATTCATGTTTAATCGGACTAGTTCAGCTATAACTTGCTGGTATCTCTAGAACTCAATGCGCCGTTTTTTACTTCTTGCACTAACAGCTGGAATTTCTATACCAATAGTTGCTTGTAGTCCTAAGCAGCAAGCATCCCGTGAACCGGTGGTGGTGGAAACTCTGATTAGTGCAACTGAATCTTGGAATGGAGATTCATTTAAGTATCCAAGAGGGCAAGCAGAAATGAAACTCGAAAAAATAACTGCTCAACCTGGGTTTAAAACACCTCTGCACTTACATCCACAGCCTGGAATTATTTATGTGCAAAGAGGAACTCTCTATTGTGAAACTAGTGATGGAAAATCCTTGACAGTAGCTGCTGGAGAAAGCTTTGCTTCATCGCAGGATACAGTTCATTACTGTGAAAATAATGGTGAAGAAGATATGGTGGTTTTTGTTGCCTCCGCAGGTGCTAAAGGCAAAAAGACAACTGTTACTACTGAGTAAATTAAACCTTTCAATGCTTGAATGAAACTGGTTGACAGCCGATTGCTATCGGAACCAGAAGGGCTGACTGAGGTCAGTCCTTTTTTGTGGCTTTGAGACGATAGAGAATTGTTTTTAAAGAGGAATATGGGATTTTGCCCTTAACTTTGCCCTTAAGTTGTTTTTGACGATTTTATAAGATCTTGAGACTCTATCTGCGGGAATGAGAGTGAGGCCCTCGCAGGCCTCGTGGATCACTTGGGTAATAAGGCTGATCTGACCCCATCTCCGTTAAAAGATCAAGCAGCAACAGGGGCTGTTTGACGGGAGAAACTAACGATGTTGTTAGCAGTTATGGTTTTGCTCTGACCGAGCAGGCTTCAGTCACTCGCCTGATACCCCGTCGAAGCCATTGCAACCCCATTTTATGGAGCTGAGCGGAATCGAACCGCTGTCCGAGATATTGGTGTGAATCACCTAGTCCATTAGAAAATAGACAAATATATTCTGACAGATGTTTTGGAATTAATCGATTAGTGTTTAAAGAAGTTTTTGAGAGTTTTTATTAACTTACAAGTAATGAAACTTGTTGCATCTATTTCTCAAGGTCTGGAACAAGAGGGCGCGAAAGAGTTGATTGAACTTGGAGCTACATCAGTTCAACCTTCAAGGAGACACATTTTATTCGAAGCTGATTTGGCTTGTTTATATAGATTGCATCTAAGGGCTCGCTTGTCTTTTAGATTTTTAAGAGAGATTTCCAGATTTCCTTGTCATGGTCCTCATGAACTATATAGCTGTGTTCAAAGAGCAATTGATTGGGAAAAATGGCTCCAGCCCAAAAGAAGTTTTCGAGTAGATGTCACTGGATTTGGTGAAGGATTATCACACACTCATTTCACTGCTTTGAAAGTTAAAAATGCAATTATTGACTTTCAAAGAGAACGTTGGGGTTGTCGTTCGAATATTGAGTTGATTAATCCAGATATTTGTTTTCATTTGCATGTTTCAAATAATCAAGCCGTTTTAAGTGTTGATGGCAGCAATTCAAGTCTTCATAGAAGGGGATATAAGCCAGCTATTGGGATTGCTCCGCTTAAGGAGACATTGGCTGCAGGTTTAATGCGAATGACTGAGTGGGATGGAACAATTAATTTGGTTGATCCATTGTGTGGTTCTGGAACATTGTTAATTGAAGCAGTTAGTACTTTGCTTGGAATTGCATCTGGTATGGATAGACAATTTTTGTTTAAAAATTGGCCGGATTTTGATATCTCTATTTGGGATAAAGAATTACAAATGGCACAGAAAAAGAAAAATATTAATTGGAAGTTTCCAAAAATAATTGGGTGCGAACTTGATGAAATGATTGCTAACTCTGCAAGAGATAACGTTATGAAAGCCGGCTTAGAAAATTATATAGAAATCATCAATTGTCCTTTTCAAGAATTTACCTTGCCATTTGGATTAGGACTTTTGATTTGTAACCCTCCTTATGGAAAAAGAATAGGAGATGAAAATAAATTACCTAAGCTTTATAAAGAATTAGGTGAATTTTGCAAAAAAAATGCCTCTGGCTGGGATCTTTGGTTACTTAATGGAAATCCAAAATTAAGTAAATATTTAGGGATGAAAGCAAACCGTCGTTTTCAAGTAAACAATGGTTCTATCGATTGTCGTTGGTTAAATTATAAAATTAAATAATTTAATTTTTTCCTAAAACAGCTTTTGTAGTTTTTGCAATTCCCTCTAAGGTTTCTGGAAGATAAGGTCCTTTTGCCAGGTATCCTCCAATTCGTAGACTCATTCCTGCCAAAACAAGATTGATAAAAACTAAAATTAAGATTGTAGATTTGTTATCTATCTCGAGCAAGTCTCTAAGCCAAAATCCAAGAATTAATTCAGACCCTAGTAAGGCAAATAACATCAATACTCCTCCAGTCGCTAAGAAAATGACACCACTTATTAGTCGGCGTTTTTCTCTGTCCATTTCTTGAAGTGCAATGCGCACATGAAGATCCATAACTGAACTTGCTAATGCAGTAACTCTTGCTGCAGCACCTAAGCCTTTTTTGCGTTCTGAGTTTGTCATTAATTTCTTCTGCCTCCTCCAAGAAGTATGCCAAATACAACTCCAATTCCAGCAGCAATACCTATGGCTAAGAGAGGTCTTTTTCTTACAGGCTTCTCGATTTTCGGTCTTAAAGTACTATTTAATTCATCTAAAAGGTTTTCAAGCTGTTGTTCGAGTGGCTCTAAAGACTCTGCTAGACCCCTTGTTGTGTCAGTTGCAGAATGAAAAATTTCTTCTAATTGTTCTTGTACTCCAAAACTGTTTTTGCCTGAATGTAATGATATGACATTGATTAAATCGTCAAGACTGCCTTTTGTGGCTTCTAATGTTTGCCTAGCTAAATCTGGCCAACGCTCTTGAATTTTTGGTAATAAATTATCAAATTGTTCATTGAACCATTGCTCAGAGGACTTTTCAGTAATTGGATCTTCAGCTTCCACTGAATTTGGTGTTGTAGAGGATGAGGAATTCACTGATTCCATAAACCCAAAAGTTTATTCAACAATATAGAGATATTGTCCTATTCGAAACCCCTTATTGGAATTCAATTTTTAAAGTTGCCTTATATACGTACTGAATTTTTGAGTTTTAAATGTTTGAAGTCCAAAATTTCATAAGAATTTTTCGTCGTCTTTGCTTACAAATATTGCTATTCGAATACTTATAGTGCTAAACGTCATTGGTATCTCCATAACAACCCATGGGCGTCGGAATTTCATCAATGGTATTTGCTTCTAATACAATCCCTACTGATTTTGGCCTAGTATTAGCTTCAATAGCAGGTGCTGGAAGCCTTCTTTTAATTGCCTTAAGGTTTGTACCTGAGGCTAAAAGCTAAAAGGTTTATCGTTCTGCAATGTGGATTGAGGAGACTTGTCTCCTGAAATATTTTCATGGAAATTTCTTTATTTAGTTTTTTATTATTTTTCAATTGAATACTCTTAGTAAAAAAAAACCTTACAGGTGGGTTTTATTAAGACATGTTGGAGCACCTGATGACTTGAGAGGTATTCATTTTGATTTTCTTTTAGAGGATAAAAATTTTTGTAGAACTTGGCGTTTAAGTGATATTCCATTATTGGACGGACCTTCTGTCGATTCAGTTTATGTCGCTCCTCATAAACTGGAATGGCTTGAAATTGAAGAAAAGGTTGTTTCTGGCAATAGAGGGGTTGCAACTAGAATTAAAAAGGGTGTTTTTGCGAGCTGCTTCCAAAGTATTCCGATTGGTTATGTAAAATTAAATCTTCATTGGGAAGATTCAGAAGTTGATTTGGTAATAGATGAAAATGGTTGCAGAATTTTCAGCAAAAAATAGCAATTATTGCTTGTTACCTAGAAGGCCTTGAGTTTCTCTGATATTTCGCTAACGTCATTCATATCGTGGATACATTCTGTTGGTCCATATCAACCATGTAGATCTTTCTCATTTCAAGTCCTTCGGTGGATCGATGTCGATTCCACTGGAAGAGGGATTTACAGTCGTAACAGGTCCAAATGGTTCAGGAAAAAGCAATATTCTGGATGGAGTTTTATTTTGCTTAGGTCTGGCAAATAGTCGAGGTATGAGAGCAGATAGATTGCCTGATTTGGTTAATAGTGGAGTATTAAAAGCTGGAAAATCTTCGGAAACTAAAGTGACTGTAAAGTTTGATTTAACTGATTGGCAGCCCGATGAAGCAGAAGATGGTATCGAACCTAATGAAGAAGGACCTTGGATTAAGCATGGTCAAAAAGAATGGACAGTTTCAAGAAGATTAAAGGTTATGCCAGGAGGTTCATATGCTTCTACTTACAGTGCAGATGGTGAGAATTGTAATTTGCAGCAATTGCAAACCCAATTAAGGCGACTCAGGATTGATCCTGAAGGCAGCAATGTTGTTATGCAAGGAGATGTTACTAGAATTGTTTCTATGAGCAATAAAGATCGTAGAGGTCTTATAGACGAACTTGCAGGTGTTGCATTATTTGATACTCGTATTGATCAAACACGTTCAAAGTTAGATGATGTCTACGAAAGACAGGAACGTTGTAGAATTGTTGAACAAGAGTTAAATATTTCCAAACAGCGCTTACAAAAAGATTGTGAGAAAGCCAGTTTATATAAAGAACTTAAAAATCAAGTATTAATTGGAAGACAGCAAGAATTAGTTTTATCTTATGAAGATTCAAAAAAGGCTTTAGAAAAATTAGAATTAGGGCATCAAGAATTGAAAAATAAAGAAAAAATAGATTCAGAGAAATTATTAAATAGTGAAAATAAGCTTAAAAAGTCTATAGATACATTAGATCTTTTACAGAAAAATGTTAAAGAACTTGGAGAAGATCAATTACTTGCTGTTCAAGCTAAAATAGCAGGAATTGAATCTCAGCATAGAGAGTTGGAACGGCAGGGAATTAATCATAAAAATGAAGGGGAAAAACTAAAGGAATATAGAAATAATCTTCTTCAGAAAAAGAAAGAATACAAAACTGAATTACAAAATAGATTTAATGAAATTAATCCTGAAGATTTAGATAAAGCTGAGTTAAAATGTAAAGAAGCTGAGGCTTGGGTTGAATCTTCTCGAAGGAAACTTTCAGAAGTTGCTGGTCTTTCTGGTGCTTGGATAGAAAAACAAAAGAAAACTAAAAATGATTTAAATCAAATTAGATTGAAATTAGATCCTAAAAGACTAGAAAAACAAAATCTTGAGGAAAGCTTATTGCAATTAAATGTTATTTTAAAAGAATTAAATAGTGATCAAAAATCTGATGAATCTGCTAATCAAAAAGTACATATAGAAATTAATGATTTGAATAAAGAATGGGAGAATATATTACGTACAATATCACTTAAAAAAGAAGAGTTCCAAGAATTAGTTTCAGAAAAAGGTATACAAGAACGAACTAGATATAGATTAGAGAAAGAACAAGCAAAGCTTCAAAATGATATTGCTAGGTTAGAAAGTAGAAAAGAGATCATATACGAAAGCAGAGGAACAAGTGCATTGACTTTATTATTAGAATCTGGTTTAGATGGGATTCATGGACCTGTTGCTAACTTAGGTGAGGTTGAAGATCGATACAGGATTGCTCTTGAGGTTGCTGCAGGATCAAGACTTGGCCAAGTTGTTGTTGATAACGATCAAATAGCTGCACAGTCAATAGATCTTTTAAAACGTAAAAGAGCAGGAAGATTGACTTTTTTACCTCTTAATAAGATTTTAAAAAACTTAAAAAATAAATCTGAAGTATTTGAGAGGTCGGTTTCTACTAATTTCAAAACAAATAATGGATTTATTGGTAAAGCGATTGATCTGATTAAATTTGATCCAATATATAAAAATGTTTTTATATATGTATTTGGTGAAACAGTCGTGTTTGGTGACTTGTTATCAGCTCGTGATCAACTTGGTATTAAGAGAGCTGTTACTTTAGAAGGGGAATTGTTAGAGAAAAGTGGAGCCATGACAGGTGGAAGTATCAATACTAGAGGCTTAGGTTTAAGCTTTGGTAGAGTAAATGATAAAGATGATTGTGATCCATTGAAGAATAGATTATTGGAAGTTGGCGAGACTTTAATTAATTGTCAAAAGAAAGAAAAACAACTTATTAATCAGCTAGAAAATTTTAGAAATGATCTCAATAAATTGGAACAAAAAAAAGCAGCACTTGATGCTGAAAGAGTTACTTCTAAAAGGTCAAATTCACCTTTATTAGAACGCCAAAGTCTTCGTTCAAAAAGGATACAAGATCTTCTTAAGGCTAAAAAGGAAAAACTCTTTCAATTAGAGTCTATTAATTTGAATATCAAACCTTTAGAAGTCGATCTATTGAGAATAGAGAAGGAGGAAAAAACACTAGATCAATCAAGTCATTCATCTGTTTGGACTGACTTACAAAAGGAACTAGAAGATGCTGATAAAAACCTTCTTGATTTTAGAAATAAGAGAGATGAGATTTCTAATAAGCAGTCACAAAATAAACTTGCTATCGATCGATTAAATGATAAAGAAAATTCTTTAGTAATTGAAGAACAACGCCTTCAGGACTCGATAGAGACTCTTGCTACTGCTCATATGAATTGGCGAGAGCAAAACAAGCAACTTGATTCAAGTCGTCAAGATTTGTTAAATGAACAACAAAATCTAGAAACTCGTTTTGGGGAAAAACGACGTGAAAGAGATTCTGTTGAAGCGGATGTAGCTAAAAAACGCCTTAACCTTCAAGAACTTCAATGGAATCTTGAACGTCTAATTCAAGATCAAAAAAATATGCAGGATGAGATACGAATGGAAAGTATTCGATCTGCAGAATTAGAGAAGAAGTTGCCTAATCCTTTGCCTTTGATTTCAGACCAAATAAAAGAAAACGGTCTTGAGGCTTTACGTTCTGATTTGGAAGCCTTGCAAAAAAGAATGGAAGAATTGGAACCGGTAAATATGCTCGCCTTAGAAGAACTGGAAAAATTAGAGCAGAGGCTTCATGACCTTGAAAATAGACTTCAAGTTCTAACTGATGAAAGATCAGAGCTATTGCTTCGTATTGAGACAGTTTCAACTTTGCGTCAGGAGGCCTTTATGGAGGCTTTTCAAGCAGTTGATGTACATTTTCGCGAAATCTTTGCAAGTCTCTCCGAAGGTGATGGACATTTGCAACTTGAAAATCCGGAAGAACCTTTGGAAGGTGGCTTAACTTTGGTCGCTCATCCGAAAGGGAAGCCCGTTAGAAGGCTCGCCGCCATGTCAGGTGGAGAAAAATCTTTAACTGCCCTAAGTTTTCTTTTTGCACTCCAACGTTTTAGACCTTCCCCTTTTTATGCCCTTGACGAAGTAGATAGTTTCTTGGATGGAGTAAATGTTGAAAGGTTAGCTGCCTTAATTGCTAAACAAGCTGAACATGCACAATTTCTAGTAGTTAGTCATAGAAGACCTATGATTGGAGCCTCAATGAGGACTATTGGAGTTACGCAAGCAAGAGGAAATCATACTCAAGTTGTTGGCTTGCCAATCGCAGCTTGATTGAATTTACTAAGATGGTCCAATATGGTTCTACCAACCTCATTTCTGCATATTTGAGTTGACCAACACTCAAGCCCCACAAGAATCAACATCTTCTGTCCCAAGTGATAGGTTATGGCTTCGTTCTGAGTTGATGGGGACTCAGGTTATTACTCGTGATACTGGACGGAGGTTGGGCCTTGTAGGAGAAGTTGTTGTTGATATTGATCGTAGAGAAGTTGTAGCTTTGGGACTGCGAGATAATCCCTTAACACGTTTTTTACCTGGATTACCAAGATGGTTACCTCTTGATCAAATTCGTCAAGTAGGGGATGTGATTTTGGTAGATACAATTGACTCTTTAAGTGAAAACTTTGTTCCCGAAAGATTTAATAAAGTTATCAATTGCCAGGTAATTACTGAATCAGGAGATCAGTTGGGTAGAGTCTTAGGCTTTTCATTTGATATTGAAACGGGTGAATTACTTACTTTGGTTATGGGAGCACTTGGTGTCCCTTTATTAGGTGAAGGCGTTTTAAGTACTTGGGAGATGCCAGTTGATGAGATTGTAAGTAGTGGTCCAGATCGAATAATTGTTTACGAGGGAGCTGAAGAGAAATTAAAACAATTAAATAGTGGTTTTCTTGAAAAGCTTGGTGTGGGTGGTTCTGGATGGGAAGAAAGCGAAAGAGAAAGGTATCGAGTTAACCTTGTTCCAGTGGAAAATCAATTGACCTCTGGTGAGAGTTCTAGCGATGATCAGCGACTTTTAGAACAATCCCAAGAGGAAGTATTTGAAGAAGAAGACATGGAATATGTGGAATTAGAAGATTCAGAAGAAGAGCAATATAATCAACAATTAAGATACCTAGATGAACCTAATCAGCCTTCAGTTTTTTCAGAAATAGAAGAAGATGAATTAAGTTATAGTGAATCAAAATTAATAAATAGATCTGATAATATAGACAATAAAATATCTTCTAAAAAGACTAAAAATAGATCAGCAATTATAAGAGAAGAAGAACCTATGGATGTTGAACCTATAGAAAAATTTTCTACGAAAAGCTCTCAGGATTCACTATCTAAGGAGAAAGAACTTTTAGACATTGAAGATCCGTGGTGATTATTTCAAAAGTTTTTTTTCTTCTAGAAGATTAATAATTTGTTTACAGAATTTTTTTGTTGCTCCTTTATCTCCTCTGAGTGATTCAAGATCTTGCCTTTGTCCAAGAAGTCTTGAAGGTGAATTGAGCCAATTAATAGTTTCTTCAGCTATTTGTGTGGTGGTTATGTGCCCGATTCTTTCAGGGACAATCATTCTTTTTGCAGATATATTTGGCCAAGCCATAAAACCTCTATTTTTCAGTTTCATCAAGCTAATTAATAAACCTAGGCACCATTTTAAAATTGGTAATCTAGCTATTAAGCCAACGAATCCATCCCATGCTTCCATAACTAAAATGTGTTGTGTAGGTACAACAACTATCATTGGAATATTTAATGAGCCAAGCTCAGCAGTATTTGCTCCTACTGTCGTAAGTGCTATATCACACTGACTGAGATCACTGTATGCTGGATGCTTTTCTTGTATTAAAATTACTGTAGAATTTTTGGTTATTAATATTCCTCTTGCTTCTTCGTTTTTGGCTTTAGTAATTGATTTGATGCCAGATTCATATTGTTTTGAAATTGGATTTTTTCTGCTACCAAAGTATTTTATTTCATCTATATTTGTTGTGGGAGCAAGAGGTATTAGAAACTGACAATCTGGCATTGATTTTGAGATTTTATCTGCTACATCAAGAAAAAAAGGTATTCCAACTTTGAGCTTTGCACTTTTCGAACCTGGCATGAGAGCGATCCATTTTCCAGCAGGCAGTGGATTATCGATTTTTGCAGTTTTAGTTAAGTCTGCTGTCAAGTCACCTATTACTGAACAACGATGTTGAATTCGTCTGGGTAGTTTCTTAACGATACTTTCCGACATGGCGACAATTCGATTATTCCAAAAAGGCCATCTGACGATCCATTCTGCATATGTCATATGTAAATATCCCAATCTTGCTGAAAGCAGAACGCTCCAAAATTGATCACCTCCTAAAAAAATTACTAATCCTTGAGATGGCCATGCTCCAAATTTTTTAGGTTTTAAGAGAAGCTCCCAGAAATTTTTTGCTTTTGTTATCTTTTCAAAAAGTAACCACTTTTTCGCAGCAATACTTTCCTTGCCAGTTGCATTTGGACATGGAACTAATACCAAATTTAAAGATATTGAACAATTATGTGCTTTGGGCCTCAAATTGACTTGTTTATGAAGCTCTTGAGCAAGGGGCTTAACCCATGTAGTTAGTTCACCTGGTCCATTTGAGACGAAAATAATTGCTAAAGAATTATTACTCATTTAGAGATGAGCACTAGGTATTAAGAATGCGGATGGCGAGACTTGAACTCGCAAGGCCGAAGCCACATGTTCCTTAGACATGCGCGTATACCAATTCCGCCACATCCGCATGTTGACTTAGTTAAGCACTAAGTAACCATGATCATAATCCTAAACCTATTAAGCTTCTACTTAATGGGTTTTAATCTTGGGCACCAATACTGATACGATCCAGCTGAGGACTTGATAATGTTGAATGCCCATAGGCAAATTGCTGATAGCTAATCGTGGCGAAATAGCTTTAAGAATTCTCCGAAGCTGTCGAGAAATGGGAATAGCAACGGTTGCTGTCTACAGTACTGTTGATAAAAATGCTTTACATGTTCAGTTGGCTGATGAAGCTGTATGTGTTGGAGACTCTCCTAGCAGTAAAAGTTATCTAAATATTCCCAATATATTAGCTGCAGCAACTTCTAGAGGCGTGGATGCTATTCACCCTGGTTACGGTTTCTTAGCTGAGAATGATCGATTTGCAGAGATTTGTGGGGACCACGGGCTTATTTTTGTTGGCCCATCTCCTCATGCAATTCGTTCTATGGGTGATAAGTCGACAGCTAAATCGACTATGCAAAATGTTGGAGTGCCTACCGTTCCTGGAAGTGAGGGTTTGCTTGATAGTGTCTCAGATGCATCCAAGCTGGCCTCTGAAATGGGTTATCCAGTAATGATTAAAGCAACTGCAGGAGGTGGTGGAAGAGGTATGCGTTTAGTTGGATATGCTGATGAATTAGAGAACCTTTTTAAAGCTGCGCAAGGGGAAGCTGAAGCTGCTTTTGGCAATCCAGGGCTATATATGGAGAAATTTATCGATCGCCCAAGACATGTAGAGGTTCAGATTCTTGCTGATCGTTTTGGAAATGTTGTGCACCTTGGAGAGAGAGACTGCTCTATTCAAAGACGGCATCAGAAACTATTAGAGGAATCACCAAGCCCAGCTTTAGATGATCACTTGAGATTAAAGATGGGAGAAGCAGCTGTTGCAGCTGCAAAAAGTATCAATTACGAAGGTGCTGGGACAGTGGAATTCCTGCTGGATCGGCAAGGAAATTTCTACTTTATGGAAATGAATACTCGAATACAAGTGGAGCATCCAGTAACGGAATTAGTTACTGGTATGGATCTCATATCAGAACAATTACGGATTGCAGGAGGAGAAAAATTAGAATTTAGTCAATCAGAGATCAAGCTTGAAGGACATGCAATTGAATGTCGAATTAATGCTGAAGATCCAAGTCACAATTTCCGACCCTCTCCAGGTAAAATCACTGGATGGTTGCCTCCTGGTGGACCAGGTGTCAGGGTAGATAGCCATGTTTATACTGGTTATGACATACCTCCTTTTTATGATTCTCTAATAGGAAAATTAATTGTTTGGGGAAGAGATAGAGAAGCTGCACTTAAACGCATGGAAAGAGCTTTAAATGAATGTGCAGTTACAGGAATTACAACAACTATTGATTTTCATTTAAAATTACTTAAGAGAAAAGAATTTAAAAATGGGGATGTGCATACAAAGTTTGTTGAGGAAGAAATGTTGTAAATAGATCTAAAAATCAAAATATAATTAGAGTGAGTATTCCTTGTTGACCAAGAAACAATTCGCGAAAAAGACTTAAGAGCCCTACCCAAATAATTGGAGTAACATCTACACCACCTATCGGATTCACAATTTTTCGAGTAGCCACTAGAACAGGTTCAGTTGGTAAGAAGATAATTGGCCAAAAACCTTTTCTTAAATCTATTTTGGGGTACCAAGTCAAAATAATTCTGAGAAGGAATGCAAGGGTTAGAGCACCTATGAAAAAACCCATTAAAAAATGTAGGGTTGGGAGACTTTTAATTAACAGAGGCATCACAAAGCTCAAAGCATTATTGAATAGATGGTATAAATCATCTTTTATTGCTTAAGATTACTCGGTCTTGCATAAGAATTAGCTGAAATGGCTTTTCAATTTTTAAATTTGTTCCTTAGTGCTGGAGCTTCTAGTCAAGCTGCTACAAGTTCTGCTGTTGGAATGATAGGGAGTTTTCTTGCGGCTGGAGCTTTGATAGTTGCACCTGCTGCTGCTGCGTTGATTTGGGTTAGTCAAAAAGATGCATTAAGTAGATAGCCCTAGCAATCACCTATTTATGCCATAGACTGAATATAAATAAGGTTGTTTTCAACCTTAAAATGTTTATTTAAGAGGGCAAACTTGGTCAATGCCAGTCTAAATTGGGCCAGCATTGTTGGCATAGTTCTTGCTGTATGCGGAGCTGGCTTATATTTTCTGAGATCTTTTAAGCCAGCATTGGCAAGAGATTACGATGTTTTCTTTGCCGCTATAGGTTTGCTTTGTGGAGGCATACTTTTTTTTCAAGGATGGCGTTTAGATCCCATCCTTCAATTTGGCCAGTTTCTGCTTGCTGGCACCACTGTTTTCTTTGCTTACGAAAGTGTTCGACTGAGAGGTATTGCAACTGATCAAGCACGAAGATCTTCATATTTTGATGATGAGCCTGAGTTGCCAAGATCTTCTAGAGGAGGTTTGTCTGATGCAGGTTCTGATAGGAATTATGATCGATTTGAGGAATCTCAACCCATTAATAGAAGATTTTCAGGTAGAGAGGATTATCAAGAAGAATATTCTGATGATGAAAATTATGGAAGACGACCATCGAGGGCAGCAATCCCTGAGCAGGCTGTAAGTAGAAGGCCAAGAAATATTAGTTCTTCAGAAATTAATTCTCGAGTAAATGAAAGAGATAGGAGAATGGAAAGATTTAATAATGCAGAATCCCCTTCAGATAGAGCTTCAAGTTTTGGAGATAGGCGAACTAGCAGACAAGAAAGTAGGAGAGGAACTCGTCCTTCAGCAAGTAGTCAGACTTCCAGTCGTAGCAGAAATGGAGCCACTAATCCCTCTCAAAAGCCATCGTCAAGATTAAATTCTGATAATTCAATTAGGCCCTCTATTAAATCTAATAGGCCTTCTAAAACCAACAACAGTATTGAAGATGCTGCTTTCTCTAGTGCTGAAAAAGGGGCAAGACGAGCAAGTAGAAGACCCGCAAAAAATTCTGGGGCAAACTCTGCTAAAGAAAGACCATCTTCTAAAAGCTCGTATTCCTCATCTACAAGAAAGTCGAGACCAAGAGACAACAGTTCAAGATTTGATGATTAATCAAACAATTATTATTTACTAATTATTCCAGCCCATTCCAAAAAAGATATCTTGCTAACTGCTTCTACAAGTATCACTGCCATTAGACCAATCATTGCAAATCTTCCATTTATTCTCTCTGCATAGTCGCTCCATCCAAATTCAGGAATATCATTTGTCGTTGCGCTAGGCGAAAGATTTTTAATTTCTAAATCAGTTTGTTCTTCAATAGACTGATTTTCTTGGTTTGTTTCAGTATTGGAGTTCATAGAAATAAACTAGTTCTCAGTAAATTGGTAACTTGCGGCGGGCAACAATCGCCAACCTTTGTTCTCCGTGATTTCAAGCACAGTTTCATGATAGTTCTTTAGGGTTGGCCTATGACCAACGCTAATGCATGCCATATCGCGTTGGTTAAGAAGTTCATATAGATGTTTTTCTGTATTTACGTCTAGTGCACTTGTTGCTTCATCTAAAACAACATATTTAGGTGAATTTAGTAAAAGTCTTGCGAACGCTAACCTTTGTTGCTCTCCAAGAGACAATAGCCTTTGCCAATCTTGTTTGATATCTAGGTCAGGATACCTTTGAATAATTTGAGGTAACTTGACTTCCTCTAAAACGGCTTTTAGGTGATCATCACTGAATCTATTTTTATCTAATGGGTAACAAAGTTGTTCTCTTAAAGAGCCAAGAGTCATATATGGTTTTTGAGGTATAAAGAGTAATTCACCATTTGAGGGCGTTTCTATTTCACCAGATTTGATTGCCCAGAGACCGCTTATAGCTCGAAGTAAAGACGTCTTACCGCAACCAGAAGGTCCTACTACAAGTAAACTTTGGCCAGCTTCAATACTAAGACTTAAGTTATTAATTAAATAATTCTCTTTACCAGGAGTTTTAATACTTACATTTTTAAGAATAATAGAATCGTTAGTTTTAATTTCAACTTTGAAGTCATCAAATTGGTCATTTCTGACTTCGTTCATGTTTGATTGAAATCCTTCAAGTCTGCCTATTGAAGCTGAGAATCTAGCTAATGCTTCTATTTTGTAAATAATAAAAAATAATGACCCTTCAAGGAGATTGTAGTTCAAATTGGCTTGTTGAAAACTTCCATAGTCCATTTGGCCGCTAAGAATTGGTCCTGCGAGAATTATGAAAGGAATAAAAACACTTCCATAAATTCCAGAGCGTTGGAGCACTCTTAACAATGCTTCCCATATTATTAAAAGATTAAAGTTATCAACTACAGATTTCAGTCTTCTACTGACTTCTTTTTCTTCTTGATTTTCACCAGAATAGAAAGCAATTGATTCTGCGTTGTTTCTTACATGAACAAGACCATAACGAAAATCAGCTTCAAATCGTAATTGATCATAATTTAATTTAAATAACTTTCTACTGGCAAAAAGTAGCAAAGATGAAACTAAGGTGGCGTAAACTATTAGAGCAAGTGTTAACTCTTTGCTTATACTTAGTAAAATAAAAATGTTTAATGAAAAGACTAATAAAGAATCAAAAATATTTAGAGATAGATCAATTGTTTGCGCAGTAAAGTCTCTGGCATCTTCTGTAATTCTTTGATCTGGATTGTCGACATTCGTTTCAGATTCATCGTTGGGATTTAATATGTAATATGTCCTTTCATCTAAATAGTCTGTTATGAGACTTTTGGATAACCACTCTCTCCATAAAAGCTGAAGCTTTGCTGAAAAATAAAATTGGAAGCTTCTAATTGGAAGAGCTGCGATAAAACAAATTCCAAGAATCCACAAATTTTTATAACTTTCATTTTCATCTTTTTGTATTAAGGCATTAGTTATATCTCTAACGAGAAAAGTAATTCCAGCGTTAATTCCATTGACAGACAATAACATCAAAATAATTACTCCTAGTAAAAGCCAAGGAAGCCATCTTTTTTGCCTTAACTGACCACGAACGGTAAAAAATGAAAAAATTCCTAAGGTAAACAAACTTGAAATTATTATTCCTGAAGGACCATCCCATATGACCTTTAAGGAATTTTGAACACCTCCTAAAAATTGGTTGGTTACCTCAGGAACTAAATTAGTTAACAGGCTCATTAAACCTGTAAGTAAAAATAGAACTGTTCCTCCTACACAAAATAATAAAGCTATTAATAAATAGATAAATAGCCAGCCATTGTTTTTTGTATAAGGTAGAAAATATGGCTGAGTAAGCTTTCTTAATTTAATGAGTTGGCTTACTAGTCCTTTTTGAGCTTTCGAAATTGATGAGGTCATATTAATTTGATTATTTCAAAGTCAATAAATACTTGATTAGCAATAAGGCTAGCTTATTTCTTTTAATTAATTTGTCGCTTTTTCAGAGCAGAAACTCATCAAAGTAATTTATTTTATATTTTAGCTAAAATCCAAATATGTTTTTATTATATTTGGTATGGGTAGTGAAGAAATAAGCTGCATATCAAAAGAATGAACTGCAGGAATAGTTTGATCTAATAACCAAATAACCAAAAAAGGGGCATTCAGAATTATCTGCCATTGCCATTTGTAAGTTAAAATTGACCATATTTTTTTTAAAATAGATTGCTGGTTATCACTAAGTTTTGACCAAAAATCTTGTAAATTTGTGTTTACTTTACTAATGATGTTGTTTTTTTCTGCAGCAGTTTGGGATTCCATTGGATGCGACTAGTTAAATAACTTATAGCGCATTGATGGGTGAAGCTGAGTCAGTAACTAAGCCAGTAAGGCAATCGTGCTGATTATTCAGGACAATCATGAAAATTAATTATTTATCCAGGTGGCCAACTCAATTTCCTTCCGCCAATGATATGAATATGTAAGTGAAATACTGTTTGACCTGCTTCTTCTCCTGTATTAATTATGGTTCTCCAACTTTCTAAACCAGCAGAATTGGCAATTTCGGTCCCTTTTAGTAGTAAGTGACCCAGTAATTCTTGATCTTCTTTTTTTATTTCTCGCAGACTTGGAATAGGTTTTCTAGGAATTATTAAAATGTGAGTAGGTGCTTGAGGGGTGATATCTTTGAAAGCTAGGCACTTGTCATCACTAAAAACCTCATCACAAGGAATTTCTCCACGAAGAATTTTATCGAAAATTGTTGTCATTGAAATTGAGTAGAGACCAATAATAAGAATCTAATGCGATTCTTTGTAGTTTGAATTGACATCATTCTCTCAATTCCTTTCTTTTATTACATCGCTTTGATTGAAGTTATTCTCATTTAATTGTTTTTTCAGCTCTTCTTCATCAGTTACTTTATCAACAAAACAGACTCCATTTAGGTGATCTATTTCGTGCTGAATGCATCTTGCCATTAGACCATCTGCATTCATTTTTTTTGGCCTACCCATTTCATCGCGATAACTTAACTTGATTGAAGAGGGTCGTAAAACATTAAGGTAAACACCAGGGATACTTAAACAACCTTCTTCATATGTATCTAAGCTTGCACTAGATGAAATTATCTCAGGATTTATAAATACCATAGGTGGTGAGTTTGGATCTTCAAAATTCAAATCAATAACTAACAATCTCTTTTGAATTCCTACTTGAGGTGCTGCCAAACCAATACCTTTTGATGAATACATAGTTATGAGCATATCTTTAACTAACTGTCGAATTGAATCATCAACTTTAACGATACGATTAGCTGGAGTTCTTAAAGTCTCGTGTCCCAGTTGATATACCTTCAAGGGGGGATTCTTGACAGGTTCTTTCGAAACTGAAATTGAGGGCTTCTTTTTTTCTGCATTTTTTGCAAGTTGAGCAAAACTGCCAGCCAAAGGAGTCTTAAGACAACAACTTTTATACTTTACTTTGTTTTAAGTTCCATGAGTGAATTAATCATTGACTCTCAACATCAATGAAGAACAAACCTATGAGAAGCTTAGATGCTGAAAAAGTTTATGGAGAAGCCCCCATATTTAAAGAGCCTCGGATAATAGGTGATTGGGTTTTATGGTTAGAACAAAGACCAAACGAAAAGGGAAGAACTACAGCTGTAATTAGACCTTGGGGACAAAAAGACTTATCACCACAGGAGTTAACACCTTATCCAAGTGATTTAAGGACAAAAATTCATGGATATGGAGGTGCGCCTTTAACGGCGATTCTCGATGGATCAGATCTGATATTGACTTGGGTCGATAATAAAGACAACTGCTTATGGATGAGAACTTGGTCTTATGAGGAAGAAAATGAAGAATCTTCTTCTTTTAAATTCATACCTAAAATACAATCAATTTGTCTTACAAAAAAACATAATTATTTTCTTGCAGGTGGCGTAATTGACCTTGAAAAAAATATCTGGATTGGATTGCTTGAAGATGAAGAAGGAGATCATATAGTTTCATATTCCTTAAAAAAAACTGATCAATATCCAAAATTTATATATTCATCTAGGGGATTATTAGGTTATCTTGCTCTGAATTCTAAAGATAGAAAATTGGCATGGATTGAGTGGGAAAAGACTTCAATGCCTTGGGATTTAAATGAATTAAAATTAGCTAAATTGAATGAGAATTTAAATATCACAAATATAGTAAATTTTAATAATAAAAATTTAAAATGTACAGAAAAAATATCATTTTTCAATCCCATTTGGTCCGATAGAGGTGATCTATTTGTCGCTGAAGATAGTAGTGGCTGGTGGAATATAACGCAGATTAAAACTGACATTAATAATAATTCAATTATTATTTCTCAGAATCAATGGACTATTAATGCTGAAATTGCTTTCCCTCAATGGGTTCTAGGAATGTCAAGCTTTTCATGTGTGGGAGATGATGTCGTTGGGGCTTTTGCTCAGGAAGGGATTTGGACTTTGGCTTTATTTCAAGAAAATGGATGTATCAAAACTTTTGATCAGCCTTTTATTGAGTTCTCAGGTCTTCATTCGCATCAAAATCAACTGGTTGCAATTGCCAGTAGTTCAGAAATTTCTGAAGGGATTTTTGAAATAGACTTATTGGATAAAAGTTGGGAACATACTCCTGCCTCTTCATTTAGCTTGGATCCAACAGAGATAAGTATTGGCGAATCTTTTTGGTTTATCGGATCGAATGAAGAGAATGTTCATGCTTGGTATTATCCACCTAATAATAGACAAATATTATTACCTCCTTTGTTGGTGAAAAGTCATAGCGGACCTACTGGTATGGCTCGTTGTGGATTGGATCTAGAGGTGCAATTTTGGACATCAAGAGGTTGGGCGGTTGTCGATGTTAATTATGGAGGTTCTTCCGGTTTTGGTAGGGAATATAGAGATCGATTGAGAGGAAATTGGGGAGTAATCGATGTTTTGGATTGTACTAAGGCAGCTCAGTCATTGATTGCTTCCGGTAAGGTTGATAAGGAGCGTATAGCAATTGTGGGAAGTAGCGCATCGGGTTTTACAGCTTTGGGTTGTTTGATATCTACTGACATTTTTAATATTGGAGCATGTAAATATGCTGTAACTGATTTGATATGCATGGCTAATTCAACGCATAGATTTGAAGAATTTTATTTAGATTATTTAATAGGCAATATAGAAACTGATTATGAAAAATATGTTAAAAGATCGCCAATTAAGCATGTTAACTCTATTCATAGTCCATTAATTTTATTTCATGGATTAAAAGATAAAGTTATATCTTCTGATCAATCTATTGCAATTAAAGATGAATTATTAAAACGTGGAATTTCAGTGCAAATAAATTTGTTTGAGAACGAAGGTCATGGATTTAAAGACGGCAAAATAAAAGTTGATGTATTAAAAAAGACAGAGGCTTTTTTTAGACAATATCTAAATATTTAAGAATTTTTCTTTAAAAAAGAAATCACTGATTTTAGTTCTTCAGCAAGATAATCAATTTCTGATGGAGTAGATGTAAAGCTCAAGCTTGCTCTAGCTGTGCTTTTTATCCCATAGAAGCGATGAAGTGGCTGGCAGCAATGATGACCACTCCTTATGCAAATATTGCTGTTATCGAGCAACTCAGCAACATCATTAGAGTGAATACCTTTTATATAAAACGTTGCTAACGGTCCCCTATCAGGCTGCATTACAGGGCTAGGACCAAGAATCTTTAAATCATCTATCTCCTCTAATTTTTCAAAAAGATATTTTGTTAATTCTTTTTCATAATTATGGATTTCTTTTAATCCAATTGATTGTAAATAATTAAGTGCGGTTCCCATGCCGATTGCTTCCCCAATAGCTGGGGTACCTGCTTCGAATTTATGCGGTAAATCTGCCCAAGTGCTGTTATCCATAAAAACTTCATTAATCATCTCTCCTCCACCAAGGAAAGGAGGAATTTTTGTTAAAATTTCTTCTCTTCCCCATAAAAAACCTATGCCAGTAGGCCCGCAAAGTTTATGAGAAGATCCTGCCAGAAAGTCAATACCAAGTTTTTTAATATCTACCGGTTTATGAGCAAGACTTTGACAAGCGTCTAAAAGAACTAAGCTGCCTTTTTGATGTGCAAGGTCTGAAATTTCCTCTATAGGATTACAACAACCTAGTGTATTACTTACATGAACAAGACTGACTATTTTAGTTTTATTACTCAATTTTTTTCTAAAATCATCAAGATCTAATTCTCCATTTCTATCAATATTGACATAAATTAGCTTACATTTTTTTGCTTTGGCTATTAATTGCCAAGGGACTATATTACTATGATGCTCCATTAAACTTATTAATATTTCATCGTTTTCCCGAAGTTCATGATTTCCCCATGTATAAGCTACAAGGTTGATAGCTTCAGTAGCATTTCTGGTAAAAATAATCTCTTTTTGATTATTACTATTAATAAAATTTGCTGTTAACTTTCTTGAATGTTCAAATTTTTCTGTTGCGATTGCACTTAGCTGATGAGCACCTCTATGAACGTTAGCGTTTTGAAAGCTATAGTATTTTTTTAAAGAATCTATAACTTCTTGTGGCTTCTGACTAGTAGCTGCATGATCTAAATAGATTAAATCATTATGATTCCCCTTAAATAGTGGAAAATCATTTCTACATTTCTCAGCAATATTTTTTATTAACTGTTTCACTTTTTTATATCTTGTATTAACTTTTCAATAAAATTCCACTTTCCAGCACTTTTAGGAAAGTGTGAAATCACTTCATCATAATATCCTTTTAATAACAAAGAATTAGCGTGTTTATTATCAATACCTCTACTCAGTAAATAGAATAATTCCTCATCTTGGAGTTGGCTTACAGTTGCTCCATGAGTACACCTAACATCATCAGCAACTATTTCAAGCTCGGGTTTTGTATCTATTCTGGCGCGCTTGGAAAGTAATAAATTTCTACTTAGTTGCGCAGCTTCTGTTTTTTGCGCTTTCTGAGGAACTTCAATCGAACCATTAAAAATGCAATGAGAATATTCAGAAGCCACGGCTTTTTGTAATTGATCAAGCTTTCCATTTGGACCTTCAAATCTAATTAAAGAGTGTGTGGCTATTTGCTCTTTCGATTTAGTGACTTGAAGCCCTTTGATAATTGTTGAAGCTTCTCCTTCACTTTGAATTATTCTTGGTTCAAATCGAGCATAATCCCAACCATGATGAATTGAATGAAGAGAGTATTTGCTTTTCTCTGATTGTTCTACCGCTAAAGTGCAAATTGAGGAGGATTCTTTCTCTTCACCAAAAGAAATTAATCCATGAATTAACTCTACTTTAGACTCTAGTTTTATTTCAGTTAAATGATTTTGTGCTGAATTCTTATTACCTGTAAAAATTTGTAAAAGATCTAATTTGGCTCCTTCCTCTAAAAGGAGAAAGATTCTAGTTGATATTGACTTTCCTTCTATTGATGGAATTACTATCTCTAATGATTGATTGAAATTACGTTTAATTTTTAAAGCTAGAAGCTCAGAGCTTGAGGCCTGATTCAGACATACCGAAATGTCATTTTTTATATTAGTTGACTTAACTATCGTGCCGATATTATCTTCAATCTCTCTGTTATTCAGCTTCTCAATTCCATTAGGTAGATTAATATCTAAAATTGGATTTTTATTAGGATTAATTATAATTCTTTCTCTGTTTTCATCCTTTTCTGGAAAGATAAATTGAACATCTTCGCTATCGATAAGTGTTGGTAACGACAAAAAACTATTTAACTTTTTGAAGTTGGATAATCGCCACGCTTCATCTTTCTTAGAAGGCATCCCTTTCTCTAATAGAAATTCTCGTCCTATTGATTGTTCGTTTTTTAAATAACCTTCAGGGGTCGGAAGAGAGTCAAGCCACTCTTTGCAAATAGTTGATGATTTCATTTTGTCACTTCCTTTTCTTTGGTAGTTTTGTCAAGAAAGTCATATCCTGATTTCTCAAGGTCAATAGCTAGCTCTCTGTTGCCAGTTTTGATTATTTTTCCATCAGCCATTATGTGTACAAAGTCAGGAGTAATTTCATTGAGCAGTCTTTGGTAATGGGTAATTAAAATTGTTGCCGAATTTGGTTGTGAAAGTCTATTGATCCCAGATGCAACAATTCTGAGAGCATCAATATCAAGTCCTGAGTCAGTTTCATCGAGTATTGATATGACTGGTTCAAGAAGAGCCATTTGAAGAATCTCGTTGCGTTTTTTCTCTCCGCCAGAAAAACCCTCATTTACACTTCTTTCTAGAAAACCTGGATCCATTTCAACTATTTTCAATCTTTCATTTACTAGATCTTCGAATTCAAAAGTATCTAATTCACTTTTAAGTAATTCTTTTCTTCTTGAATTGGTGGCAACTCTTAAGAACTCGAGATTACTAACACCAGGAATTTCTACTGGGTATTGGAAACCAAGGAAAATACCAATTCTTGCTCTTTCTTCAGGTTCTAACTCAAGAATATCCTTACCTTTAAATTGGATTGATCCCGATAAAACTTTATAAGATGGATGGCCAGCTATAACTTTTGAAAGTGTACTTTTTCCGCTTCCATTGCGGCCCATAATCGCATGGATTTCTCCTTCTTTTACGATCAAATTGACCCCATGAAGTATTTCTTGATCCTCAACACTGGCATGAAGATCTTCAATAGATAATATTATTTCTGAAGTTGATGAAATCACTAAATTAGGGAGAAAGTTGTAAAGAGAAAAAGTATGGTTTTAATTAAGTTTTATCCAACCGAACCCTCCAATTTTAAAGCTAAAAGTTTATCTGCTTCAGAAGCAAACTCCATAGGTAATTCATTGAAAACATCACTACAAAATCCACTGACTAGCATTGAAACTGATTCTTCGAAATCAATTCCTCTACTTTGTAAGTAAAAAAGTTGATCTTCTGAAATCCTACAAGTACTAGCTTCATGTTCAATATTTGACTGAGGTTGTTTGGATTGAATGTATGGGTATGTATTTGCACTGGCTTTGTCACCGATCAACATGGAGTCACATTGACTGTAATTTCTTGAGCCTTCAGCATTTGGGCCTATGGATACAAGACCTCGATAGCTATTCTTAGATTGTCCAGCACTGATACCTTTACTTACGATTTTTGATTTTGTATTTTTTCCTATGTGAATCATTTTTGTACCAGTATCAGCTTTCTGGCAATTATTAGTTAGTGCGATTGAATAAAATTCACCAATGGAATTGTCTCCTTGTAATACGCAACTTGGGTATTTCCATGTAATTGCAGATCCTGTTTCGACTTGAGACCAGCTTATTTTGCTTTTCTTCCCTCTACATTCCCCTCTTTTTGTGACGAAGTTATATATTCCTCCAACTCCCTCCTCATTCCCTGCATACCAATTTTGAACGGTTGAATATTTAATAGAAGCATTATCGAGAGCGACGAGCTCAACAACAGCAGCGTGTAATGTATTGGTATCAAACATAGGCGCTGTACACCCCTCTAGATAACTAACGGAGGAAGATTCTTCTGCGATAATTAAAGTTCGTTCGAATTGGCCAGTATCTCCAGAATTTATCCGAAAGTAAGATGATAATTCCATTGGACATTCGACACCTTTAGGTATATAAACAAATGATCCATCACTGAAAACTGCAGAATTCAGGGCTGCAAAAAAGTTATCATTTATAGGAACAACTGTTCCCATATATTTCTCAATTAAATCTGGATATTCATTAATTGCTTCACTAATAGAGCAGAAAATTACTCCGTGTTCTGCAAGCTTTTCCTTATATGTAGTCGCTATGGAAACACTGTCAAAGACTGCATCTACGGCTACATTAGATAATCTTTTTTGTTCACTAAGTGGTATTCCAAGCTTTTCAAAAGTGTCAAGTAATTTGGGGTCAACTTCATCTAAACTCTTCTTCTTTATGTCTTGTTTTGGAGCGGCATAATAAACTAGATCCTGATAATCTACTTTGGAATAAGTCAAGTTAGACCAATTAGGTTCTTTCATCTTCAACCATTGTTCATAAGCTCTTAAACGAAATTTTAATAAAAACTCTGGCTCATTTTTTTTTGCGGAAATTAACCTAATGACATCTTCATTCAATCCTTTTGGGATCTTTTCAGTTTCAATTTCAGTTATAAAACCATACTTATAAGGTTGGGAAACAATTTCTTCGACTGTATTAGTTTGGGTCATTTTATTTTGATTAAATCAAGTCGTAGTAGTGTTTTATTTATGAAAAGTTTGGCTTTTAAGATCCAAGATAATCTTCAATTATGACATTTGGGGTTCATTATTGGATCTGAGTGTTTTGATAGTTGGATCTCAAACGACATTCTAAGTCAAATCAAGGGGGAAAACCCAGTGTTACGAAAGTAGTTTTAATCTCAAAACACCATAAACCAAAATGCTTGCAATCGTTTCAATGTTAATTGTGCTAAGAAAAAATTCTTAATCCTTTTTGAATTCTTAGATTATTATAAAATATATTTAAATAGGCATCTAAACCTAAACAGATACTAATTATTCTATTTGTAATTTCTTTTTTTGAACTTATAATAGTTATTGAATGATTATCTTTATGCTGTTTATAAGTGAAAGAAACTAAGATAAAATCTTTTCAAAAATAAATATTCTTTTAAACTTTAAGGTAAGAGATGCTCCCACTGTCAGATGATGGAATCTACCTTTGTTGATAATTCTGAAAATAGTCCCTTAAGTAAAGAGGAGATAAATTTGATTGCTTTGACTAACCTTTCAGCAAGTGAAAAGCACCATCTGAGGATGCTTGCACACTGCTTGCAATGTTTTAAATCCATGAGTATTAAAAACTCAGGAGGCTTGATCCCTGTGAAGGAGGAATGGCTTGAATGGTGCTTGAAGAATCCAATAATGTTTAAAGATGACGAGTTTGTGCAGGTTATGCTTGAGCAATTTTCAGGAGCAGCTGTCCAGCTAGAAAGATTATCAAATGATTTAAAAGTTGCTCCATTGGATTTGACATTGAGAAATTTAATTGACGCATATGACGCGTGAAATCGCTCTGAGCCATACATGAAAAGAAAATGATCCCAAAGAAAAAAGTCTTTGAAATTTTTAAAATTAGGATTTATTTTTTTGATTGACTTTGAATTAATTTCGTTTGTTGGGAATTTTTTAATTGAAAATCAACTCCTAGTTTCTTGTTATAGCAATGCTTTTTAGCTACACTTACCATTTTTTGCTCTATTCTTGGAGTCAGTAGATGCTGACCGCATTAACGAGAAGAGCACATTTCATCACATACTTATCCCACTGATCCCAAACAAAAAATGGAGGTTTATGGGCGTGACTTTTGATCAAGAATCCCTGTCACGTTTAACACTTCGTCAGCTTCGTATTAAAGCGAGTGAATTAGGTATTCCTTTATATAGCAGAAAATCAAAAGCTGATTTAGTTAAAGGTGTTTTTCTCTACGAAGAAAAAAAGGAATTAGACAAACAGTTGATAAACGACAAAAGTAAACCCTCTCATGAAACTACATATTTAAATTCTTCAGAGACTAAAGTAGTTTTTCTACCACGTGACCCTGAGTGGGCATATGTATTTTGGGAGATCTCAGATTCCGACCGTTCCAATGCTCAAAATGAAGGTGCTAATAGGCTTTGTTTACGTTTAGCCGATGTAACACATCAAAATAATGGAGAAGCCAATCCTGGAACTCTTCAAGAAGTTGTTGTTGATAGTCACAGTACTGAGTGGTACTTACCCATTCCTTTAGGTGGTAGAGACTATAAGGTTGAATTGGGTTATCGAATTGGTCATAAATGGATGTCACTTGCTTATTCATCCATAGCAAAAGTACCCTCGCTACATCCAAGTGATCAAATTCTTGATCAATTTGTTCCTTTTAGCTTGGAAGCGCCAGTTACCGCATCTCCAGAGTCTGTGGATGAATTAGTCTTGTCCGATCAACCAGATAGTGGTCTGCATGAGCGTTTATATCAATCTGCTACCACAAAATTTAGAACTAGACGAGTTGGTTCTGAAGAATTTCAAGAGGGTGCACCAAGTGATCTGAATTTGGATAATGAATCTGGTAGTGGACTTTGGGCTAGTGGATTAAATGAATCTGGTATTGGTGGGGTTCCTCAAGCACGTTCTTTTTGGCTAGTTGCTGATGCTGAATTAATTGTTTACGGGGCTACTGATCCATCAGCTAAATTATTTATTGAAGATGAAGAGGTCCCTTTAGCCAATGATGGAACCTTTAGATTGCAAGTTCCCTTTAGAGATGGTATTCAAAACTATTCAATTAAAGCGATTGATAAAGATGGGGTTGATTCAAGGAACATAACAATGAAATTTGAAAGAGTTACTCCAGAAGACAATACAAATCCAAATTCAAAAGCTGAATCAGAATGGTTTTAAATTTACTTTCAATTAATTGATGGTTCGCATAATTGTTGCTTTTACTCCATTAGTAGGCGCTATTGCTTTCCCGTTATTAATTCCTACTATTATTGAACGTTTAGGACTTGGTCCTGGAGTGTTAAGTGCTTTGATTTTAAGTTCGCTTTGGTTTATCGCAATGCTTCGTACTTCTGAAATGCCTCACTGAATTCAAATTTTTGTCATTTTGATTATCGATTCATTTTTCAATATCATTCACTAAATCTATTTGCAAAGTGTTTTCTTCAGAATTTAGCCAACATACAGTAAAGGTAAACTCACCTTTTACTGATCAGAAACCCGGGACTTCTGGATTAAGAAAAAGCTCTAGAAAGTTTGAAGAGCCTAATTATCTTGAGAGTTTTATTGAATCGATATTTCGCGCTCTGCCTGGGGTTAAAGGGGGTGTTTTGATTGTTGGTGGAGATGGTAGATATGGCAATAAAAGAGCTATTGATATTATTCTTCGAATGGCAGCTGCCCATGGAATTACAAAAGTCATAACAACTGTAGATGGGATTTTATCTACTCCTGCTGCTTCTAATTTGATTCGAATTAATAAAGCAATAGGTGGGATTATTTTGTCTGCCAGCCATAATCCAGGTGGACTTGAAGGTGATTTCGGTGTAAAGCTCAATGGTTCAAATGGAGGCCCCGCATCTGAATCCCTAACTGATGAAATTTACAATTACTCTAAGAATCTTAAAGAGTATAAGATAATCAAATGTCAATCAAATAATTCTTATTCTGTTGGTCAATATAAATTGGCTTCAATGATTGTTGAGATTGTTGATGGCATAGAAGATTACCTAGATTTAATGAAAAAAATATTTGATTTTGATTTGATTAGTTCCTATATCAACAAAGATTTTCCAATTGTTTTTGATGCTTTAAATGCGGTAACAGGGCCTTATGCAAAACGTCTTTTTATTGATTATTTAGGAGCTAATGCAGAAACAGTAAGGAATGGCGTACCTTTGGAAGATTTTGGAGGTCTTCATCCCGATCCGAATTTGACTTATGCAAAAGATCTTGCTGATTTGCTTTTAAAAGGTAATTTGTTTGCCTTTGGAGCTGCATGTGATGGGGATGGCGATAGAAATATGATTTTAGGACGTGGTTGCTTTGTAAATCCTAGTGATAGCCTTGCAATTCTAGTTGCCAATTACGATTGTGTGCCAGGCTATGCAAGAGGTTTATCTGGTGTTGCTCGTTCCATGCCAACGAGTTCAGCGGTAGACGTTGTGGCAAAACATTTAGGGATAAATTGTTTTGAAACCCCTACTGGATGGAAATTCTTCGGTAATCTTTTGGACGCCAATCAAATTACTCTCTGTGGAGAGGAAAGTTTTGGTACTGGAAGTGATCATGTAAGAGAGAAAGATGGGTTGTGGGCTGTGCTCTTTTGGTTGCAGATACTTGCGACGAAGAAAAAGTCTGTTTCTGAGATAATGAGAAATCATTGGCTCTTTTTTGGTCGTCATTACTATTCTCGTCATGACTATGAATCTATTCCATCTGAAGTTGCAAATTCTCTTTATTCCAGATTGAGCAATATGCTTCCCACTTTGAAAGATCAATCTTTTGCTGGAAGGACAGTTGAAAATGCTGATAATTTTAGCTACAGAGATCCAGTTGATGGTTCAATTACTCTTAATCAGGGTTTGAGAATTTTATTAGATGATGGTAGTCGAGTTCTAGTGAGACTTTCTGGTACTGGTACCCAAGGATCTACGTTGCGAGTTTACTTTGAAAGCTTTGTTCCAAGTGATGGTGACATCACTCAAGATCCTCAATTAGCCTTGGATCCTTTAATCAAAAGTATTGATTCTTTGGCTGAGATTTCACAACGAACAGGCATGTCCGCTCCGACAGTTATTACTTAGGTCAAAACCTTTCAATTGGAAATCATCAAAACAACTTTATAAGTTTTTTTTTGCTTTTAGAGTAACAAGAATATTTGTTTATTAGCTTTGGCAAAAGATCTGTTTGCTTTTAATGGTGAACAGCTAATACAGAATAATGCTCCTTTAGCTGATCGCTTACGGCCTAAAACACTTGATGAATTTGTTGGTCAAGATCACATCCTTGCTCAAGGACGTTTATTGAGACGTTCAATTATTGCTGATAAAGTAGGCAATTTATTGCTTTATGGACCACCTGGAGTTGGTAAGACTACTTTGGCGAGGATTATCGCCTCAAATACCCTATCTCACTTTAGTATCCTAAATGCTGCCTTGGCTGGTATTAAGGATTTGAGATCTGAGATTGAGTCTGCAATCGATAGATTAAACAAATATGGTAAACGCACGATCTTATTTATTGATGAGGTTCATAGATTTAATACTGCTCAACAAGATGCCTTATTACCTTGGGTTGAAAATGGAACTTTGACCCTGATAGGGGCAACTACTGAAAATCCATATTTTGAGGTAAATAAAGCTTTGGTAAGCAGATCTAGATTATTTCGATTAAAAAGTCTCAATTCAAAAGCATTACATCAATTGCTGAACCGAGCTTTGAGCGATAAGGAAAGAGGGTATGGGTTGAAATCAATCAATTTAGCTAGTGAAGCTGAGGATCATTTGGTTGATGTTTGTAATGGTGATGCACGCGTTCTGCTTAATGCGCTTGAACTTGCTGTAGAGAGCACCATCGCAAATTTAGATAGTTCAATCAGTATTGATCTCAAGATTGCTGAAGATTCAATTCAAGAACGAGCAGTTTTATACGACCAAAAAGGTGATGCTCATTTTGATACGATCAGCGCTTTTATTAAGTCATTAAGAGGTTCGGATCCTGATGCGGCCTTATTTTGGCTTGCTCAAATGTTGGAGGCTGGAGAAAATCCACGATTCATTTTTAGACGGATGCTCATCGCTGCAGGAGAAGATATTGGTCTTGCTGATCCCAATGCAATTGTCATCGTTGAGTCATGCGCCGCGGCTTTTGATCGAATAGGTTTGCCAGAGGGTATTTACCCTCTGGCTCAGGCAACCTTGTACTTGGCTTTAACTGAGAAAAGCAATAGTGTGAAGGCTATTTTTAAGGCAGTTCAGAAAGTTAAAGATTCCCAAAAGCAAAATGTTCCATCTCACCTTAAAGATGCAAATCGAGATCAAGAAGCTTTTGGAGATGGCATAGGTTACAAGTATCCACATTCATTTTCAAAAAATTGGGTTCCACAGCAATATTTGCCAGATAGTTTGCTAAACGAGATTTTTTGGGAGCCAACTGAACATGGATGGGAAGGGCAAAGACGATCTCTTGTGAATGACAGAAGATCTGAACAGTTAGCTTCCTTAGTTGAAGTTGAGCAACAAAATCCTTTAACTATTACATCTGGAAAAGTTGATAATGATTTCGAGAAAAGGTTATCTCGTAATGTTTTGCCAGAGGGGGAACGATTAAAAAACTTGGCGACTAAATTATGGACAGGCATTAATTGGAAAAAAAATCATAGAGTTTTAGTCTTAAGTCCTAGTTCTTTACTTTGGTCTTTAACGCCTTTAAGAGAGGTATCTGAAGGTGGCGTTGTTTTGGCTGTATCAGAAGATAATTATCCTAGGTTATTAGCAGAATTAGACTTTTTGGCTCCGATGGAGCGACCCCTTTTAATTGATTCGAAAGTTGAATCAATTAAAACATTAGAAGAAAATCTCAAATTTGAGGTAATTGGAGGAAGGATTCCTTGGAAAGTTTTTTCTGAAACAAATTTTTCTAAATTGTGGCCGATTCTTACTGAGAAATCTACAGCGAATACAGAATTAAGTTTGATTATAAGTAACCCATCTTCTGGCCCTGCACTTTCTTTAAAGGAAAGCATAGATGTTTGTAGTCATAATACAAATACTGATTTTTCCTTATTAAATGATTTAATTTGTAAAGAAGAAACGTGGCTAAATAACCAAGAGCATAAAGAAAAATTCATTCTACAATTAGAAAAATTAGGCTGGAATATTTCTTTTGAAGAATGGACTGAGCTTATATATCAAAAAGTTGATAGCTCTATAATTAAAAGGTGGCTTAATCAAGGAAGTGAATATCGAGAAATTATTCTAAAAAATTGTAATGAAGAAGAATTAAATCAATTAAAAAAATTATTTCAAAGCTTGAACGGCAGGACAATAAAACAAAGACTTATACATACTAAGTTGCTTGCTAAAAATAAGAATTAATTAAGGCAAATTATTGGTTTGCTTGTTACTGAATCTACATCTAATGCAATTGCAAAAGTCCATTGATCATGATTTTGTTCGTAAACTTTTACTTTGTGTCCAAGCTTTTTATGATATGCAAATGATGATTTATTTTCCCAAATCCATTGATTTATATCAGTCGCTATTTTTCCACTCTGCCATTTGATTGCGGCTTCTTTTATCACCCATCTTTTTAATACTAGTTCTTTGGCTTGACTTGGAGTTAAATCGTCTATTTCGCAATTCTCATATTGACTGAAAAAACGTTTTGACAATTTATGAGCTTGAAACTGTCTATCCTTTCTTTCTATATCGACTCCAATTTTTGCTGCCGACCATCCTATGAATAAAGCATCAGAACAGTGGCTCATGCTGATATGACCTAATCCTTCGGCTAAAGAAGGTGACTCCCCTGGATCGGCTTTAAGAGGTATGTCAAGAGGCTCTAGGCCCGTCATGTTGGACATGGCATGCCTGAGGCAGCCTCTAGAAAAGTGGTAAGTCAATCCTCTCCTAGGTGATAATTTTTGAACCCATTTTTTTTCTTCATTGCTTATTGGTAAAAGTTTCGATGGCATCAAAAATAGCCAAAGGCCTAGTACGCTTTTATCGTTTATTTGAGTTGTAATCATGACTCTCTGTATAGGCGATTCTGCACCAGATTTCACTCTCCCTAATCAAGATAGTGTTAATACCAGTCTCTCATCCTTCAAAGGATCGAGAGTCGTAATTTATTTTTATCCAAAAGATGATACTCCTGGTTGTACTAAGGAAGCTTGCAGCTTTCGAGATAATTGGGAGCTTTTTAAATCAAACAATATTCAAGTTTTAGGTATTAGTAAGGATGCCTCAAAATCGCATATAAAATTCATTGATAAACATGAGCTACCTTTTATACTTTTAACTGATAGTGAGCCATGTCCTGTTGCGACATTATATGAAAGTTATGGCTTGAAGAAATTTATGGGTAGAGAGTATTATGGAATGATGAGACATACTTTCGTTATAGATAAAGATGGGAAAATAGAATTAATATATTTAAAAGTAAAATCAGCAAATATGGCAAATCAGATTTTACATGATCTTAATTTGAATTAATTTTTTGGTCTATATCAATCATTCCTTCTAGAACTAGATTAGGAGAATGATTTATATCAATATTTTTATTTTTCAGTTCATTTAATATGATTGGTGCATCACCTCCGCAGATCCATATCGGTAATTTGGTCTCCTCAAAAGTTTGTAAGATTAATCCTAATAAGCCATTTATGGCTCCTCTGATCATTGCATTTTTCGTTTCATGTTGAAATGTCTCTATTGGGATTGTCTTGATGATTGGATTGTCTAAATTTAATGAACCATTTGCCATCGAAGATAATTGAAGTCTTAATCCAGAAATCAATTGCCCTCCAGCGAACTCTCCTTTTTTTGTTATTTTTGTGACGCTCATGATTGTCCCTGCATCAATAACAATTAAGTCTTGTTTTTTGCTGTTGAAAGATGATTGCTTGTTAAAAGCACTCCATGAAGCTAGAGCTCTATCAATCCCTAAATTAGATGGAAGATTGATTAGCGGAACATCATTTAAATTTATTTTTTTTGAAGGACATAATTTCAGATTCTCAGGAATTGGACCTACTGCAGCCCAAGATAATTCAGAATGATTTGTATTTTTAAATTCGATTGGATTTGGAGTGGTATGAAAATATTTACAATCTTCTTGGATCTTTGATGCCCAATGCCATCTTGTATTACCAATCATTAAGTAATTTTTTTCTAAAAACACCAGCTAAATTCCTTCTCCCAAAAAATTATTTTCATCAACATGAATCCCACACTCTTCACTGACTCCTCCAAATCTTGTTGATCTTCCTTTGGAATTATGATTTTCGGCTCCGCTTGAATGCCAATCACCAACAGTAGAATAACCTTTTTCAAATAAAGGGTGTTGAGGTAAATCATTACTTTCCATGTAATAGAAAATATCTTTTTTAGTCCAGTTTAATAGAGGTCGAAGAGTTAAACGGTCTCTCATGTAATCAATATGAGACATTGATTCTCTGTTTTTTGTTTGACCTTTACGTACTCCGCTAGCCCAACAAAGAGCCTCGAGTTCTGATAAGACATTCTCTAAAGGCTTGATTTTTCGTATTTGGTGATATTTTTTTAGATCTCTTGATTCTCCGGTTTCCCAAAGTTTTCCATACAGTGCTTCCATCCTTGCTGGAGAGATATGGCTTTGAGCCACTATCAAATCTAATTCGAATAGTTTTGTTAGTTTTTCTGCATAGTTATAAGTTTCTTGAGGTAGATAACCAGTATCTATCCAAATCACCTTGGGTTTTTTTCTGGATTTTAAAGCTACCGTCATATGAAGTAGAACAGCAGATTGGATTCCAAAACTGGTTGTTAAAACAAATTTCTCATCAAATTTCTCATAGGCCCATTGAAGTTGATCTTGAGCAGTAAGTTTTTCAAGATATTGATTTGTTTCATCAATTGATTTCACCAGAAAAGGTTTAGCAAAGTTAGTTGATTCTCTCAAATCACTGGTGTAATTGTCTTGGGATTCTTTCTGCATATTTGAGAATTGAATGCCGAATTGGTCAAATTTTGTTTAGGGTCTTTCAAATCATTTTAAATCTAGTCCCTATGGACTTGAACAATTTGAAATCTGACCCAATAGTTGTTTTGGGTGGTGGCTTTGGAGGACTGGCAACTGTTCAAGCTTTGTTGGCCAAGTCAGATGGAACATCAGTTATTTTGATTGATCAAGGCAATAGATTTCTTTTTAAGCCATTGCTCTATGAGTTGTTAAGCGGTGAGCTTCAATTATGGGAGGTAGCACCTCAGTATTCTGATTTAGCTTCAGAATTAAGATTTATTTTTTTACAAGAATGTGTCGTTGAGATTGATGAAATAGAACACAAGATAATTACTTCATCTGCGATTGAAATCACTTATTCTCAACTTGTTATTAGCACAGGAGTTACAACTGATTATTCCTTGCTAGAAAATTTACAAGACTATGCTTGTGGCTTTTCTAATTTAAATGACTTTAGAAGAATCAAAAAGTTAATAACTAAAATAAATAATTCTTCTGAATGCACTAATCCTATTGTGATTGCTGGCGCTGGTCCCACTGGTGTTGAGCTTGCATGTAAAATATCTGATTTAATAAAAGATCGGATTGAAATATATTTAGTTGATAAAGGAGATAAAATTCTACCCTCTTGTAAATCATTTAATAGAGAGATAGCAATTGATGCAATAGATAAGAGAAATATTAAAGTTTATTTAGACTATTATATCAAATCTGTTGATAAAACTTTTTTAGAACTTTCCAGCACTGATCATGAAACCAATAATTTTATTAAAATTGATTATTCTACTTTAATATGGACTGCAGGATTAAAACCTACTAAATCAAAATTTATACATCATTTTTTGAATAAAAATCAGAAGATTAAAGTAAATGAATTTATGCAAATAGATGAATATCCTAATATTTTTTTCGTTGGAGACATCACATCTTGTGAAAAGACCCCCTTCCCTTCTTCCGCTCAAGTTGCAATGCAGCAAGGTTCTTTAGTGGCTCAAAATATTATTTCTTTAAGAAAGGGGAATGAACTTAAACCATTTAAATTTGATGATCTTGGAGAAATGTTGAGTCTTGGTATTGGTAATGCATCTATTACTGGATATGGAATCACCTTGGCAGGACCCCTTGCATTTGAAATTAGGCGTGTTGCATATTTAATGAGAATGCCAGGTTTTCTTCTATCGTTTAAATCCTCTGGTTCATGGCTAATTAGTCAAAAAATAATTAATCGTTTATTTTCCCAATCTCCCTAGCTCCTTTACGCAGTAGTCTTAAAATTAATACTTGGACAGAGTCAGTTGGACAGGCTATTAATGAAATAATATGAATGAGATATTAACTGTTTTTGAGAATCCAAAAGCTGTCATAACTTTGGCAGTGTTAATTAGTGCAGTTTGTTTATTCGTAAGTAGTGCTCTAGCTCCTGAACTGACTGGACTTTTGAGTGTTGCATTATTAATGGCCACAGGAGTTCTTTCTCCTCAAAAAGCATTGGCTGGTTTTGGAAGCCCTGCTTTGATTACATTGATGGGCTTATTTGCTGTTTCTGCTGCACTTTTTAAAAGTGGAGCTCTTGATCGTTTAAGAGAGTTAATTGCTTCTGAAAGTATTCGAACTCCTCGTAGATTAATAGCTTTACTTGGATTGGTTGTTGCTCCTATTTCAGGTGTTGTTCCTAATACTCCAGTTGTGGCATCTCTTTTACCCGTTATTGAGGCTTGGTGTGTAAAGCGAAAATTATCTCCTTCTCGTGTTTTGCTGCCACTATCTTTCGCTACGGTCTTAGGCGGCACTTTAACTCTTTTGGGGAGTTCAGTAAATTTGTTAGTGAGCGATATTAGCGATCAACTTGGCTATGGTCCTTTTGATCTTTTTACTTTTACTGCAATAGGTATACCTATCTGGTTATTTGGGACAGCCTATATGTTGTTAGCTCCTCAATCTCTACTACCTGATAGAGGAAGAATTAGTTCAGAGTATGGAGGTAGTTCTGATCAAACGGGCTATTTTACCGAAGTCACAATTCCTTCTGGTTCTGACTTGATTGGGAATTCCTTGAGGAATAGTCGTTTACAAAGAAGATTTGATGTTGATGTTTTAGAAATACAGAGAGAGAATGAAAGGCTTTTACCACCTCTAGCTGATCGAATAATTCAATCTGGAGATCGCTTGTTGATAAGAATTACACGCTCAGATCTTTTGCGTTTACAACAAGAACATACAGTTCAATTAACTAAAAAATTAAATACCGAAAAGAATTTTTTTCTATCCAATACTGATGAAGGCCAACAAACTGTAGAGGTTCTTTTGCCAGCGGGCTCCACTCTGGCTGGTGCGAGTTTGCGAGAACTACGATTTAGACAAAGGCATAATGCAACTGTTTTAGCTTTAAGACGAGGCCAGCAAACTGTTCAAGAAAGATTAGGACAAGCAATTTTAAGAGAGGGTGATGTATTACTTCTTCAAGCACCTAGAGATTCAATTAGAGGATTGCAAGATAGTAATGATCTACTAGTTTTAGATCAATTTGATAATGATCTACCAACTGTTACTAGAAAACCGATAGCAATTGGTATTGCCATTGCTATGTTGATACTCCCTTCGCTTACTGATTTACCTCTGGTTGCTTCGGTTTTATTGGCAGTAATTGGGATGGTTTGGGGTGGATGTTTAAGGCCCGCAGAGGTTCAAAGATCAATTCGACTAGATGTCATTCTTTTGCTTGGATCACTTTCTAGTTTTAGTGTCGCAATGCAAAACACAGGCCTTGCTGATGCTTTTGCGAATATTTTAATTTTCATATTGCAAGACTTATCTACTTATTTTGCTTTACTAGTAATTTTTCTCTCTACCACAATATTTAC
Source organism: Prochlorococcus sp. AG-402-L09 (assembly GCA_003216715.1). GTDB lineage: Bacteria > Cyanobacteriota > Cyanobacteriia > PCC-6307 > Cyanobiaceae > Prochlorococcus_B. The sequence continues at coordinate 98,258 of QCIK01000005.1, forward strand.
TCAATTTGTCAGTAATGCTGCTTCAGTAGCTCTTTTGGCGCCAATTGCTGTTCAATTGGCGCCAAGTATGGGCCTACCTCCTTTGGCTTTATTGATAACGGTTCTTTTTGGCGCTAGTCAATCTTTTCTTACTCCTATGGGTTACCAGACAAACCTTATGGTATTTGGACCAGGGCGTTATCAGTTTTTAGATGTCACTAGATACGGAGCTGGTTTGACCATCTTGATGACGTTTCTTGTTCCTGCGTTGATTTTGCTAAACTATGGTATTTCTTAAATATGTTGCATATGATTATTAATTTAGGAAAAAATATAAGGCTTCCATTTTATCTTGATTATTTAATCTTTTCAGAATTAGTATCCATTTATTGTCAAAAAAAGTGAGTATTAGGCAAGAAACTTACAGAAGGCTGACGGTTCCACAGTTCACAGTGGTAACAGGTTTACTTGTGATTACTTTTGGAACACTATTATTAGCTACACCTTTATGCTCTAATGCAAATGTAGGATTGTGGGAGGCATTATTTACGGCAACTTCTGCTGTCACTGTTACGGGGTTATCTATTATTGATATAGGAATAGATTTGACATTTTTTGGGCAAATAATTTTAGCGATTATGTTATTAACTGGGGGCCTTGGTTTAATGGCTATTACTACATTTCTACAGGGCTTTATTGTTAGTGGAACAGAATTAAAAACACGCCTTGATAGAGGAAAAACCCTTGATGAATTTGGAGTCGGTGGTGTGGGTACAACTTTTAAAGGGATTGCAATTACAGCATCTATTCTTATTTTTCTTGGTGCTATTACTTTATATTTTTTTGGTTTCAATAATATAAATAGCTCAAGTGAAAGGATTTGGGTATCAATTTTTCATAGTATATCTGCTTATAATAATGCCGGATTCAGTTTATGGTCTGAGAGTCTAATAGATTATAGAAGCAATTGGGTAGTGAATATTGTTTTAATTACTTTAATCATATTAGGTGGTTTTGGATGGAGAGTAACTAATGATATTTGGATAAATCGTAGATCTTTAAAATTAAGAAATTTAAGTCTTCATACACGTTTAGTCATTAGATCATCTTTCATATTAATTTCTCTGGGATTCTTCGGATTGATTTTTACTGAAACGTTAGCTAGGGGTAGTTTCTTGTCGTTAATGAATTTCGATGATCGTATTTTAAGCGCTCTATTTACTTCGGTTAGTGCGCGAACTGCAGGCTTTACGAATTTACCTATATCAATTGATACTGTCTCTGACTCTGGTCTTCTATTGATAATCTTTCTTATGTTTATTGGGGCAAGTCCAGGTGGTACTGGAGGAGGAATTAAGACAACAACTATTGCTGCATTAATGGCTGCTACAAGAGCGACTTTACGTGGTCAAAATGAAATTATTATTAGGAATCGTCAGATATCTGACAAAGTAATTCTTAAAGCTGTTGGTATCACAGTTGGTTCATTTCTTTTTGTATTAATTATGGCTCTATTATTAAGTTTGAGTAATGGTTTAAATAGTGGAGAGAATTTTTCATTTTTAGAAATGCTTTTCACTTGTATTTCTGCCTTTGCAACTGTAGGTTTCGATCTTGGCGTGACCTCTAAGCTAGGACACGTAGGTCAATTAATTCTGATTATTGGGATGTTCGTTGGCAGACTAGGTATCCTTTTATTCTTGAGCGCTGTATGGCAAGCTCTTAATAAAAGCAAGCTTCAACATCGCAATCGAATTGGCTATCCGAGGGAGGATCTCTATGTTTAAGGAGAATAAATCATGAGTGATTGGTGGCAATGGTCTCCCATAAAAGCAAACCAGAAACTTGGATTTGCTGTAGTTGGAATTGGTCGTTTTGGTAGTGCGGTATGTAGAGAGCTCTTGAGAAATGGTGCTGATGTTTTGGCTGTTGATTTCTCAGAGAAGGCAATAGAAGAATTACGGCAACTCGAGCCATCAATTGAAGCGAGGGTGGTTGACTCAACGGATGAAGAGTCTATGAAAGAGGCAGGTGTTCTTGAAATGGGGACTGTAGTAGTAGGCATAAGTGAGCCAATTGAAGCAAGTATTACGACAACTCTTATTGCTAAAGATACAGAGGGAAGTTTAGTTAAGCAGGTTATTGCTAGAGCAACAAGTGATCTGCATGAAAAAATGCTAAAAAGGGTTGGTGCTGATCGGGTGGTATTCCCATCAAGAATGCAAGGAGAAAGATTGGGTTTGGAATTGGTTAGACCTAATCTGATTGAAAGATTAGAACTCGATGATAAAACCGGTATTGATGAGATTAAAGTGCCTGAGGTTTTTGTAGGTCGTTCTTTACGAGATTTGAATCTTAGAAAAAATTATTTTGTCAACGTCTTAGCCGCGGGTCCAGCTCAATTACTAACGGTAAACCCTCCAGCGAAATATATTTTGGAAAAAGATCATGTTCTTGTAGTTATGGGCTCAATGGAAGATCTTCAAAAGTTGCCCCAAACTTGATCTATGCGTGTATTGGGTTTGATGAGTGGAACAAGTGCTGATGGAATAGATGCGGTTTTAGTTGATTTTAAAGGTGATCCCTCGAAGCCAAAATGGAAAATTTTAAATGCAGGTTCTTATAAATATCCTTCCTCAACGAGAGAAAAAATAATACAAGTTGGTCAAGGATTAAAAATTAATAGTAAAGATTGGCTCGAGTTAGCAGAGGAAATTACTGAACTTAATGCTTTTGCTGCAAGGGCTTGTGATCCTAATTCAACCGCAGAGGTTGTTGGATGTCACGGTCAAACTTTATTTCATAGAAGTGTAAAAAAATCTAAGAGAGGAGGAAGTCTTCAAATTCTTTTAGGACCTTTACTTGCAAATATTTTAAATCAAATTGTTATTTATGATTTTAGATCAAAGGATATTGCTTCAGGTGGTCATGGTGCCCCTTTGGTAGCGTTAGTCGATGAAGCCTTAATTGGAAGGCTATATGGATGGCGAGGAGTTCTTAACCTTGGTGGTATTGCTAACCTTACAATTATTCCACCTAAAACCGGAATTGAAAAAACTTCTGAATGCTTAGGCTGGGATTGCGGTCCGGCTAACTCTTTAATTGATTTAGCTATCCAAGAATGTACTAATTCATCTTTAAAGTTTGATGAAAATGGATCATTAGCATCTCTTGGGATACCTAAATTAGAAAACATTGAAAAGTGGTTGATGGATCCTTTTTTTCATCTAGAACCTCCAAGATCTACTGGTAGAGAGCAATTCGGTTCTCAATATTTACAAGAGAGGAAAAAGGAATTGGGTGATATATCCAAAGAAGATTTACTATCAACATTAACTACATTTACTGCATCGATTATCTCACAAGATTTAGATAATCTTTTTAGGCTCAAAAATATTCGTTTAATAGAGCTTTTGGTTGCTGGAGGTGGAAGTGGAAATCTATTTTTGATGAGTCAAATACAGAAACTTTGTTGTGGAGTTCATGTTCGGCAAATCAATGAAATTGGAATTCCATCTCAATTTAGAGAAGCTTTAGTTTTTGCGACTTTATCTTGGTGGAACTTTTTAGGAAAAAAAGTTAACCCTGAATACATTACAGGAGCAAATAAATCTATTTTATATGGAGTAAGAGTTGATCCTTGATGTTAATTGATGAAATAGTTAGTCTCTTTTAAATTTTAATCTTTTTGGAATACCTTTTAATCTTTGTGTTTTTTGTTTTTCTAATGCATTTATAAAATTTTGTGTTTTAGTTTTTTTTGTTTCTAATTCTTTAGATTCTGAACTTTCTCTCAATTCGTGATTCTTAACTCCCTCTTGAATTAAAACTTTGGCCATATTGCTAACAGTTCTCGATTCTGTTTCGGCTAGTTCTGACAATCTTTCACATAAATCCTCTGGTAGGACAACTTGTATGCGAGGCGATTTTTGCTTCCCGTTTGATGAGTTTTGACGAGTAGCCATGCGTACAAAGAACTACCAAGTAGTAAATAGTGTACACTTATACGTAAGGGTAGTATCCTTGTGTATGATACTTACCAATCTGGCCAGTTTTGCCTTAACAACTTTTACTTAAATTTTTGATTTAACAAGGAGTATTTCATGTCTAAGCCATCTCTTCCTCAAACATCTAAACCTCTTTCGGCAAATGTTGTTGCCGAAAAACGAACTGTAAAACGACAGAGAAGGAAGAGTCGTGGTAATGGTAAGAATGGAGATGTTCTAATTTCTGCTGTTGTGAGTTCTTATTTGTTGACTCATTTACACCATGTTTTGCAAAGAGCGGAATATGGGGCTAGCAAAGAAGGAAAATCTTCACATGCCGCAAATTTTGCTCAACTTCGTAAAGTCCTTTGCATGGATGCTAGAAGCATGAAGGATGCGTCTGCTTTAGGTTTAAAGGAAAGTGATTTAGACGTGAGCAATGAATCTGCCAGTTTCGAGACAAAAGTTGCATAAATGAATATTCTTTAATTAGTAAATTTTTTTTCTCATGAGCGGCAATGCTGCAGAGCTTTATAAGCTTATTAATGCAGATCCAAGTAAAAAACAAGATCTTTTTCGTCAAGCTCTTCAAAACCCAAAAGGTGCGATGCAGTCTATATGTGCATTTGGGATTGAAATGAATTTGCCAGTTACGTCAGAGGAGGTAAAAGAATATTTGTCTACGATTGATGATTTAGATACTAAAAAATGGCTAATAAAGGCTAGGGGTGGCTTGTGATTGATTTTTTAACGAAGATGGGATTTCCAATGCGTCTTGAACATTGTCTCTAATGCCTCTTCTTTCATAGCCTCCTCCGCTTGCCATTGTCCAAAAAAACCAATAACTGGGAATTGCAAGAGCTGCGGCTAGCACTAAAGCAGTAATTTGTTCTAGTCTTAACATGGCTTACTTAAGTAATGTAATTTAAATCAGTTGGCATCTTTTAAAGCTAAATGATTAAAGGTCATTCACTTGAGGTTTTGTTGTAGTGTTGCGACTTGAGAAGATTAGTAAGATTTATCCAACTGGTGAAGTCTTGAAAGATGTCAGTTGGGAAATCAGAAATGGAGAGAGAATTGGTTTGGTTGGAGTCAATGGAGCAGGTAAATCAACACAATTAAAAATTATTGCTGGATTAGAAGAGGCAACTGATGGATCTTTAATTAGTGAAGGGGATCCATCTATTGCATATTTAAAACAGGAGTTTGATGTCGATCTTTCAAAAACTGTCCGCGAGGAGTTATTTGAGGCATTTAAAGAAGCATCTGAGTTACTAAATAGCCAAAAATTAATTCAAGAAAATATGGAATCTGAATTAGCGTCTAAAGATTTAGATTATCTGGATTCATTAATTAAAGAATTAAGCTTGATTCAAAGTAAATTTGAATCAATAAATGGCTACGATTTAGAATCTAAAGTTGAAAAGCTATTACCTACTATTGGTTTTAAACAAAATGAGGGAGAGAGACTAGTTGGAGAGTTCTCGGGTGGCTGGCAGATGAGAATAGCTTTAGGGAAAATTCTTTTGCAAAGTCCTGATTTATTGTTATTAGATGAACCAACTAATCATTTAGATTTAGAAACTATTGAATGGCTTGAGAACTATTTACTTAATCAGAAAGTTGCAATGGTAATTGTTAGCCATGATAGATCTTTTTTAGACAAAGTTTGTACAAGAATTGTTAATACAGAGAGAGGGCAATCTAAAAGTTATCTTGGAAATTATACATCATATCTTCAACAGAGAGATTTTGAAATGGAATCAACAAGAGCTGCTTATGAGAAACAGCAGAAGGATATACAAGTTCAAAAGGCATATATAGAAAGATTCCGAGCAAGTGCTACAAGAAGTACACAAGCTAAAAGCAGAGAAAAGTTATTAGATAAAGTTGAAAAGATAGAAGCTCCCGAGAAGAATTTAAAAGGACCTACTTTTAAATTTATGGATGCACCTCGTGCAGGTAAGGATATATTAAACATTAAGGATTTAACGCATAGCTATGAAGATAATATTTTATTTTTAGAAGCCTCTTTGGAGCTTGAATCTGGCGATAGAATAGCATTTTTAGGCCCTAATGGCTCTGGAAAATCTACTTTGCTTCGACTAATTATGGGATTAGAGGAACCTTATGAAGGATCTATTACTCGAGGAAAATATAATATTATACCTAGTTATTTTGAACAAAATCAGGCAGAAGCCTTAGAATTAGAAAAAACAGTAATTGAGACAATTTCTAAATCTGTACCAAGTTGGACACAAACAGAAATTCGTTCTTTATTAGGGAGCTTTGGTTTAAAAAATGATGCAGTTTTTAAGGAGGTTAGTCAAATCAGTGGAGGAGAGAAAGCAAGGCTTGCTCTAGCATTGATGATAATTAAGCCATCAAATTTGCTTATTCTAGACGAACCAACAAACCATTTAGATATACCTTCAAAGCAAATGCTAGAGCAAGCCTTATCTAATTATAATGGGACTGCATTAATAGTTTCTCATGACCGATATTTTATTTCAAAAGTTGCAAATAAAATTGTAGAGATAAGAGATGGTCAGTTAATTAAGTATCAAGGTGATTATAAGTATTATAAAGAGAAAAAAAAGGAAGAAGAAGAAAAAAAAGAAAGAGAATTACTATTAGCTGAGCGTGAAAGAAAAAGGTTGGTCAATCGAGAAAAACAGCGAAAGAAGAAAAAACAAAATAAAAAATAATGATATTGAAAATCTTTCTAAACTTATATTGGAAGATCATAAATATCAATTGGCTTGATAATTTTTATTAACTCTATATTATTTCGCATTATTTTAATTTTCAAAGTCGTTTGTAAATTATTCTGATTGATTTTTTGTACCACATCTGCTGGAGTTGAAATTTTTTTACCATTGATTGAAATTATAAGATCATTTACTTTTAATCCACCCTTTTCAGCAGGACCATTTGGCATCAAATATTTAATAATCGCTCCATTTTCTTTTTGGGAAAGAAAATTACTTTTTTGTTTGATGTTGCTTGAAAGTGTTACTCCGATCATCGGATGTTTAGCTCTTCCAGTAGTAATTAAATCTTTGGCGATTTTTCTAGCTCTATTTATCGGTATTGCAAATCCTAATCCTGCTCCAGGCCCAGAACGAACAAGAGTATTAATGCCAATTACTTCCCCCAAAGAATTCAATAATGGACCTCCAGAATTACCAGGATTAATTGCAGCATCAGTTTGAATTAAATCTATTCTTTTATCGGAGATGCCTAACTGGGCAACATCTCGATTGAGATTGCTAATTATTCCAAGGGTGACGGTATTTTCAAGTCCAAAAGGATTTCCAACTGCAATGGCCCAATCACCAACTTTTAGATGATCGGAATTACCTAATGGAGCTGTGGGCCAAGGACCCTTTGCTTTAAGTTTAATAACTGCAAGATCTGTTAAAGAATCTTGTCCAACAACATTTCCAAGCACTCTTCGTCCATCTGATAAACCTACTATGAGTTGGTCGGTTTTTTCTATTACGTGAGCATTGGTTAAAACCAGACCATCCTCAGAAAAAATGACTCCACTTCCCTGACCTTTCTCAATTCGAGATCGTGGAACTTGGGGGCCTTGCAGCCCAAAGAAACGTTCAAAATAGCTATCGTTCAAAATTCCTGGAGGGAATATTCCTTCACTTGAAAATAAAACTTTCCTTTCTGTTTCAATTGTCACAACTGCATCTCTACTAACTTTTAATGCTTTTGAAACGAAAGATTGTTGATTAATATTTTGAGGCTCTGCTAGTAAAGCTTCACCAGAATGCATCGGATGATCAAATCGGAAATTAAATACAATGAGAAGGACTAAAGCAAAAAGCTTTAAATATTTTTGTTGGCGTAATTTTAGGGATACTATTAAAAGCCTATTTGCATCTAATCCATGCATGATCTTTTTTAAAGGGATGAGTTTTCATTCTCAAAAGTAATGATAGCTAATTAAGAAATTGAAAGATCCACTAGTTTGGTTACCTTGGATTTTTACTAAAGAACTTTTCTTCGAAGTGTATTTCCTTTAGAGTCCGAATGATTTAATCTCATATTGAAGATGAAACTAAAGCGACTTTAAAACTTGACTTGATTAATGCATTCAGTTTTTGATTTTCCATTTTGCCAATGTTGAGCAATTTCTTACCATTTTTCTATGGCCTTTCAGTTTTCGTTTTGTTGATTGTGGCTGCCAGAATAATGCTGAATGGTTTTTTCTCAGCTCAATCATCATTCAAGACTCAAAATTCATTTTCAAATAAAAGAGACGACGATCGTACTGGTTTGGTCACTGTTCATCCTGAGCTATTAAACGAAGATGGTTGCATTACTGATGAAGATTTGCTCACAGTTCGTTTTTCAAAGGACACTGATCATCCACAATCATCTGAAAAGCCTTTTGAATAATTTTCATTAGATTTTTTGGTTTGACGTTAAATAGTTCTCAAAGAGGTTTTAATTTTGGAACAAAGAACCCGCATAGTCGCTTCCGTTTTGAAAAATATGAAGTTACCGCCTCGGTTTCGTATCAGATTATTAAAGGAAGATCCTGTCAGGCTAGAACTAAGTATTACCCCAGCATATGGAAAAGATCCTATTCAAGTTGGGTTAGTAGAATCTCTTGATTTGGTTGCTAGACGAGACAGAGAAGGAAGAATGCCTAGAGATCTACAAGGCACATGGGATTGGACAGTAAGACATGGAGAAGTTAGTACTGGTGGTTGGAATCCTTATTTAAAAGAAGCTCTTCAAACCATGTTCGAAACTGGATTACCAGCCATCATTTATGAAGAACTAACTGGAGAGGATTATCATCCAGTTGATGGTGCAAGACATGTTCGATAGGTTGTTAAGGTTGAAAAAAAATTAATTAATTTCAAAAGGTAAGTTATATGTTTTTTCATTTTGAGCATTTCTTTAGTATTATTAAAGTAGATTTTATTTACAAATGAAAGATAACTTTGAACCTCGTTATGGATTTGTCAATTTTGCTGAAATATGGAATGGAAGATTAGCCATGATGGGTATTTTAATAGGTCTAACAACAGAGCTTTTAACTGGGCAGGGAATTCTAACTCAGATGGGAATCGGTTGAAAACTAATTTATAGTTTTTTATTTTTAATAGTTTGACTAAGCTTCAAACCAAAAAAGAATCTCTAAATACATATAGTGTTAAAGAATTAAATGAATCTATTGGTTTATTATTGTCAAGAGGATTTGCTCCAAAGTTTATACTTAAAGCGACTGTTTCTAAAGCACAGATAAAAAAAGGTCATTTATGGTTGACTTTCACCGATGGCAAATCAAGTGTGGATGGAGTTGCATGGTCATCAACAATCAAGTCTTTAAAATTTTTACCAAAGCAAGATGATGGCGTTGTTATTATTGGAAAGTTAAATTTCTGGGAATCGCAAGCAAGAATATCTGTACAAGTTTTTGATATTCGAGCAAGTATTTCTACTGTTTTTAAGAAGTTCGAAATAGTTAAATCAAAACTTATGAAAGAAGGTTTGTTAGATGAGGCATTAAGAAGAAAATTACCAAAATATCCTAATTCAATTGGTATTCTTACAAGTGTTCCCAGCTCTGCTTTGGCCGATATGCTTAGAACCGCTAAGGAAAGATGGCCCTTAACAAAATTGCATATAATTCCTATTCCAGTCCAAGGTAATCATGAAAACGAAGTTAAGTCTATTTTAAGTAACTTGAAAAAAAACAAGTTAGAGTTAAATGCGATAATTATTGCTAGAGGAGGGGGCAGCAGAGAAGATTTAATGCTGTTCGATAGTGAAATAATCGCCAAGGAAATCGCAACATTTCCTATTCCTGTGATCACAGGAATAGGGCACGAAGATGATCTAACAGTTTCTGATCTTGTTTCAGATCATAGATCTGCTACGCCAACAGCAGCAATTGTTGATTTATTACCGTCAAGAGAAATTGAAAAAAATAATTTTTTGCAAAATAAAACAACTTTCAAAAATTATTTGAAATTGTTTTTTCAAAATAAAAAGAATTCTTTAATTACTAAAAAATCTTTTTTTCAAGCGCACTCACCTCGTCTATTAATTAAAACAAAAAGAACAAAATTAAAATATATGTGTGAGCTTTTGAATGCTCTTTCTCCAGAAAAATGGTTAAAAAGAGGTTTTGTATTGATTACTGATGAGAAAGGTAATTCGATTTATAGTGTAAAAAGTCTTAAGGAAAAAGATAAACTCTTAGTTCAATTTTCTGATGGAAAAATTATCGCAGAGGTGGATAGTCTGAATTATGATAAAATATAAATTTATTAACTAATAACCTTATATTCTATGACATTTGCAAATGAGGGTAAAAAAAAACATATAGCAAAGTCTAAGAAAGTAAATAACATCAAAAATATAGAAATTTTCAAAAAAGATATTAAGAAATTAAGTTTTGAAGAATCTATCTTTGAATTGGAATCCATTTTGACAAATGTACAAGATGAAAACATTTCACTAGATAAAATTCAAATTAATTATATTAAAGGTCATTTATTACTTAAACATTGTGAGGAGCTACTTGAATTTGTTGAACAAGAGATTAATGAGATAAATCCGGAATTTTTAAATTTAGAATGATTTTATTGATCTATCTCTTCGGATTTGATATCAATTGTTGCTGCACTTGCAGGCATATTTTCGTTAATATCATTAGCATTTTCTATAATTGTTCCGCATATTGGACAAATAATTTGATTATTTAGAAAACTTGAGCCACAAGCTTCACAGGTTTGTAAATTTGATTGGATTCTTTTCCAAGCAAACCATCCAACTCCTCCTAAAATTAATGGTATTATTGTAATTATAAGGAATATTCCACCTGCTAAATCAATAATAAATTTCCCAGCTGGTGTAGGCAAAATAACAAGTAAAATAAAGACCATCCAAATTAATGAAGATGGCTTATTCATAACTATTTTAGTGATTTACCTATGCATTCTAAGTTAAATCTTGCTTACTGTTTCCTTGATGTTTAAACGTATCGATTACGTCGCATACTTGCAATGACAACGCTCCAACATTGACCAAAATAAATAATCACTCCTACCATCCACACCCAAAGAGTTAGAACTAATACTCCTCCAATGAATCCATAAGCTTGAAATCTTGACCCTAAAGAGAGGATACTTCTGCTAACTGCTAAATTTAGAATAGTTAGTAAAGTTCCAATCATAAAAGCTCCAGGGATTAGTGGCTTCAAAGGGACTCTTCTACTTGGAAGTAAACCCTGTAAAAGTAATGCCATGGTTGAAAATCCTATTAAAGGAAGCATAAATTGCCCAACTTGAAGCACGGGTATTTTTGACATTGCGTTTTCAAGCCAAGGTGTTGTATTTGATAATTCTTCCAAAACTGCGCCAGGGATCATACGAATATTCGCACTAATTTGATCTATAACCATTAAAAAACCAACTAATAAAACGACAAAAAAGGCTTCTATTCGATTTCTGATAAATCGAAATGCTTGAATTTTAAGAGGGTCTGGTTTTGATTTAATTGGTAGAACGTCTTCCCATAATCTATCTGCTCCTCTTTGTAAGGTTAGATAGGCATTGCCTGCTGTGATCATTAAGAACATTGCTCCAAGTATTCCTGCTCCAAATCCTTGATTAACTAATTTCACTAGTGTTGAATCAACTAAGCCAACTACTGATGGAGGTAAAACTTGAGCAGCGAGAGCAATGATTTGTTGATCTAATCCTTGCTGTTTGCCTAAAAACCATGAAGCAACTGATAGGGATATTAGTAATATGGGGAAGAATGACTGAAGAGTGTAATAAGCAAATGCTGCACTCAAATCTACGCAATCACACTTAGACCATCTTTCATAAGCTCTCCAGAGGCTGCTAAAAAACCATTTTGCTTTTTGACTCCAGTTCAAGCCCACTTTGGTCTTAAGTATTTACTATTAAGCTAGCGCCTAGTGAGAAGATTTTTCTAAGCTTAATCGGTAGATTTAAAATCATTTATCTGTTTAGTAAATCAAAATTCATTTATAAATATAAAAAGCATATTTTGAATTAACTATCTTGGATTAAAGCTGAAGCCCAAGGCAGCATCTTGTTCAATTGATCTTGAGATGATGCTGTTAATAATGGAAAATTAACAGAAGTAAGATCTGTTCCTGACAGAATATCTTTTGGATTAGTTCCCAACCATTTTATCAGACAGTTAAGTTCCTCAAGAATTAACCATGCTGCTGCAATATCCCAGATTTTTGGTGTTGCCTCTAAGGCAGCAATCGTTTGACCAATCGCAACACTAGTCATATTTAAACTTGAAACTCCAAGTAATCTGATTTTCCCTGGGAAAGATTTCTCTGGTTTCATTTGTAGAACTTTAATGGAGCGGCTACAAAGGGAAATGCAGTCACTATTTTTTTTGAAGCGAGACTCAGCTTTAAGTGGCTTGTTGTTTAGCCAAACTCCTTTTCCTCTAATGGCGAAAATTCTTTTTTTCAGAGCGGGTATGTCAAGAAAAGCTGTCTCAGGTTGCCCATTTTTGAAACGTGCTATTGATATTGCCCAGTATGGAATACCCGCTGCGAAATTAGTTGTTCCGTCAAGCGGGTCAACTACCCAATATTCACTTGAACTAGGAATTGATTTATTACCTTCTTCACTCAAGACACCCTCTCCATTAGCAATTTCCCCTAAACCTTGAACTATTGTTTTATCACTCCATCTATCGCACTCTGTGATCAAGGTTCCATCAGGTTTTATATCAGAATTGATTTGACCAAAATCTTGAAGTTGACGTTTCCCAACCTCATCAACTAACTGATGAATTGAAATGAGTTGTGTTTTGCTCAAAGGGTTAGATATAGAATTTTGATTCATTGTTATTAAGTGAAAAGCCTATAGCTGACATAAAGGAATTAAATTTGATTCATATAAATTGGATTTACTTTCTGCATCCTTTTGATTAAGTTGATTAACTTTTATATCACATGGTTGGATTCTATCTATACCAGTGTGCCTACTTAAATCAGCTAATAAAATGTTATGGCTAGTGACAGCAATAATATAACGAACCTCGGAATCTGTTAAATCTCTTTGGTTATTTACAACTTCTCGTTGTGTAGTAATACCTGAATTATATCTAAGCTTTGCAAGTCTCAAAGACTCTCTTGCAGATAAAACTTCCATATAAGAAGAAGAAATATTTAATTTGGCTGTTTCTAGTTTAAAGAATACTTCTTCAACTTCTTTTCTGATTTGAGCTCTTCTAAGTGCAAAATTCATCTTTGCTTCTTCTGCTTTACTTTTGTTGTAATTATACAAAGATCTTGACTTGCCTCCATCAAAAATAAACCAAGTTGCATTAAGACCAATAGTGTTAGAAAAATTAGAAGATGTATTATTAGTATTTGGAGATATCTGATTCAACTCACCTTTAGCAAATGAAGAAGTAGATGTATTGACTAAGCTTACTTTTGGTTGCCCAGCTGCCAATGCTGCATTGGCATTACTATTATTAATTGATATATCTAACAGGATACTATCAAGTTCTTTCCTTGAATTATAAGCTGCAATAATGCTATCTTCTAATGATAAATCCCATATACCCATTACTTTGGTTTTTGAGCCAATTAATGGCGTTACATCTTCTGGAAGATTAAGTATTTCAGCAAGAGATCTTTGACCTATTTTTTGATCTCCTGATTTCATATTTAATAATTGTTGATCTCTAGCTAGCTGTGTTTTTGCTTGTAGAACTTCTAACTTTGTTCCAATACCTGCTTCAAATCTAATTTCTGCGTCTTTTAATCCAAGAGTCGAAGATTCTATCGATTTCTTTGCTACTTCTATTTCTTCATTAGATTTTTGCAGACTGTAATAGCGCTTCTTTGCCTCTAGTTTTAAATCTCTTAAAATTATTGAGTACGAATATTTTGCCTTTTCAAAACTATCTTTAGCTGATGCTATTTCGGGAACTCTTGCGGGATTAATTAAATCCCATTTGATTTGAGCACTAATAGAAGAACTCCATTGTTTACTAGAAGTGTCTTTTATTAAATTAGATTCATTATAATTACTAGATTCAAAATATTGAGGAATGCCATTAGCTGATAGGTTTAATGTAGGGTACCAGGAGGATAACGAACTTCTTAATAATGATTTTGCTTGATCAATTTTTTCTAAGTGAACCTTTATTGTTCTATTGTTATTTATAAGTATATTTTCTAATTCATCTAGATTAATATTTTTATAAGTTTTTACCAATACGTCTCTAGATTTGGATGGTACAAAAAGATCATTGGGTGAAGCTACTTTATATAAACTTCCTTGCCTTTTGGAACTTTGATTTGTATTTAAGTCTGCTGACATCCTTGCTTTAGAAATTATTTTTTGTGAACTTGTAGCCCATAAAGGATTTATCCCAGATACAAATAAACCTGCAACAATTAGGAACTTTCTCTTCACTCTCCTCATAGTTATGTGAAAAACTGAGATGGGTTTAGTAAAACAATTATGCTTTACCAAGTGCTTTGTTCACGATGTCATTTGCATCATGGACAATTCTTATAGACACTTTAAGTGACGAAGAGAGCTCTTGAAGTGTCATGTCATCAAGAAAAATTTTTTCACCTTGTCTTAGCATGACTGATGGAAGAAGTAACTCATCGCCTAATTCTTTTCCTTTAAGTCCTTTAATCAGGTCTTGACCGGTTAATAAACCAGTAACTATTTGTTCTTGGCCCCAATAAGGACTTGGAAGGCCATATAGATGAAGTGTAAAATTATTTATTTTATTTAGTTCTTTGCATGGCTTCTGTAATTCATTATCAACAAGTTTGCCAACAACCCAGCTACAGGTCCTCTTTTGATCAATTTTGATAGGAAGATTTCTTGTGGCTTCATCCATAGCTCTAAGAAAGCTTCGAATACTTCCTACCCCATTCTCTTTTTGAGGTAAATCTTCATAAGAATTTAGTGAGGGCAAAGGCTTCTTCGCTATTAAATACCATTCATCAGATAACCAGGCAAAACGGGAACCCGATAATTTATAGAATTTTTTCTGCATTGACTCAACTTGATTGATGACTTTTGTCGCACAATCAGAATCCACGGGTATGAGACCATCATTGCTGGGGCGAAACCTTGTTAATCCAACTGGAACTACTGCTGCTGAAAGGACAACGGGAAAATCTCCTTGCGCAAAACTATATAGATCTTGAATGGTTTTTTCTAAAGCTTTTCCATCATTTATTTCAGGACAAACAACAATTTGAGCATGAATTTGTATTTTCTTTTCTGAGAACCAAGCTAATTGATTTAAAAGGTCAATAGCTTTAGGATTCCTTAGTAATTTGGACCTTAAATAAGGTTCTGTTGCATGCACTGATACAAATAGAGGAGTAAGTCTTTGTTGATCAATTCTCAGCCAGTCTTGTTCGGAAAGATTTGTAAGTGTTAAGTAAGAACCATATAAAAAACTTAGCCTGTAGTCGTCGTCTTTTAGATACAAGCTTTTTCTTTTTCCTGAAGGCTGTTGGTCAATAAAACAAAATGGACATTTATTATTGCATTGTTTTAATCCATCAAATAAAGCTTCAGTAAAAGCAAGTCCTAACTCATCGTCATAATCTTTTTCTATGTTAATTGTATGTTTTTTACCTTTTTCATCTAATATTGTTAGTTGAATATTTTCTTCAGCAATAAGAAATTTGTAATCAATAAGATCTCTTGGCTTTACACCATTAATACTAATTAATTGATCTCCAACTTCAAATCCAAGTTCCTCCCCTATTGAGCCTTCCTCGATAGATGCAACAACAGCAGGTTTTATTTTGTTTTTAGTTATCTTTACTGTGGTCATATACTCCTCAACAAGAAAATAAATTTTTATACTTTTCGAGTGGTTTGAAAAAAATAAAATGATCTTGATGAATCATTTATTTATTCAATATAAGTAAATTTTCAATAAAAAGTACTTAATAAGTTTTTTGAATCATCTCTTTTTCTAAGGATTAAAAAAACTGCTCCTTAAAAAGCATTGCAAATATTGAAATTAACAAGTTTTTAAGGATTTTTTTTTTTACTTTGTTTTTTGTATTCTGAAGACTGTTTGGTTTGGGTATCGACTTGAATGTAAATTCATAGAAGGTTGAGCTGAAAACCAACTCAGTTTTATTAATTCTGATTTACTCAAACAATCCCATCAAGCCCATAAATCAAGAAACTTCCTACCTTTCAAAGCCAAGGACATTGCAATTTTGGGCTAGCACTATGGTTGTCCTGCCTGTTTTTGTTCAGGCTCCATGGGTTCATGTTTTCCCTTTTTCAGCTTTTTTATTTAGTTTCATAATATTTTTTCTTGGATTTTATTTACTTAAATTTTCAAGTGAGAGATGGTCCTCTGTTGGTTCACTATTGGTTGGAGTGAGTTGGAGTTGGTTGGGAGGATGTCTTTTTTGGGGATGGTTAAGAGCTCATCCTGTTTGGCATTTGCCTGTTGAGTCAATAGCTTTGCCAATAGCAATAAGTCTCTTAAAGACTCGATGGAAAATAGGAGCTAGTTTCTACTTAGCATCTTTATTAGGAACTGCTTTTACTGACATAATGATTGTTTTAACAGGTGTCATGAAGGCTTGGCCCGAAGTTGTAGATGCGCCTTTTTCAGAAGCCTCCAAACTGTTGAGTTTCACTGCGGAAAAATTATTGGAACCTTTTTCTTTACTTGCCATTTTTATTGCGGCACTTTTAATAATTTTGATAGCAAATTGGATGAATCAAAAATCAAAAAGGGAACCTTTATCTTCTGATGCTTGGCTTGTATCAAGTTCAGCTTTGACAACAACCTTATGGGTTGATGGCTTATTTTTTGCAACCACCTTGATTCAGCCTCAATTAAGTGGATTGATCTAAAAACTAATATTTTATGGACTTAAATACTGGATTTAATAAAAATGATATTTACTCAACTAATTGGGACGTAATTGTTATTGGAGCAGGAGCTGCAGGCTTAATGTCTTCTCTTGAATTGCCATCAAATCTTAAGATTTTGCTGTTAAATCGCAATACTAGTAAGCGTTCTTCCAGTAGATGGGCACAAGGAGGAATGGCTGCTGTTACGCGAATTGAAGATAGTGAGGATATTCATGCTTTGGATACCATTAAAGCTGGGGCAGGGCTTTGCGATTATGAAGCAGTTCAGATGTTTGTTCAGAGTGCTCCGAGATTAGTGGATAGACTTTTAAAACTAGGGATGGAATTTGATAGAACCTCTGGGAAGTTATCTACAACTCTTGAGGCTGCTCACTCTCATAGAAGAGTACTTCACGTAAAGGATAGAACTGGAAAGGCATTGGTTGATGTTCTTAATGAGCAGGTCGATCAAAGAGACAATGTTCTTCATCAAAGAGGAATAAGAGTTACCCAGATTTGGGTTGATAGAGGAAGATGTTCAGGGGTACAAGTTCTGGATGGACCGGCTTTGCGTTGGATAAAAGCAAAGGCAGTTGTTTTAGCTACCGGTGGCGGTGGCCATTTGTTTGCAAACACCACAAATCCAGCTCAAGCTGCAGGTGAGGGAATTGCTCTGGCGTGGAGGGCTGGGGCTGTCATAGAGGATCTCGAATTTTTCCAGTTTCATCCAACTGCGTTAAAACTTGATCATGCGCCTTCTTTTTTGATTTCTGAAGCTTTAAGAGGAGAGGGCGCTGTTTTGGTTGATTCACTCGGTGAAAGCCCAGTAGATCATCTTGAAGGGAAAGATCTTGCCTCAAGGGATCGAGTTAGTAGGGCATTGTTTAAAGCAATGCAAAAGCAAAAAGTTGATCACATTGGTCTTGATGTTAAATCTATTGTTGTTGAGGATGTAGAAGCGCGCTTTCCATCAATTTTTCAAAGGTGCAGAGAGCTTGGCTTAGAACCTTTCAAAGAAGTAATACCCGTAGCTCCATCTGCCCATTATTGGATGGGAGGTGTGGCTACAAACTTGAGGGCACAAACTAATATCAAAGGGCTTTTTGCAATAGGTGAGGTGGCGTGTACCGGTTTGCATGGTGCGAATAGGCTTGCAAGCAATTCATTAATGGAGTGCTTAGTTTTTGCAAATCAAATGGGAAATATTGAATTATGTGATTTGAAAACCTCCGATATATCAGAAAAGAATTTAAGTTTTCACAAATCAAATCTTCGCTGTTCAAAGGAAAAAGGAACTGAGTATTTAACGAAAGAGATCG
This sequence comes from Prochlorococcus sp. AG-402-L09, assembly GCA_003216715.1. GTDB lineage: Bacteria > Cyanobacteriota > Cyanobacteriia > PCC-6307 > Cyanobiaceae > Prochlorococcus_B. The sequence goes on from QCIK01000005.1 coordinate 116,450, forward strand.
AAAAACTTAGACAATTATGCTGGCGTGTGGCAGGAGTTGATCGATCCTCAAAAGGCATGAGTTCCGCTCTTGCAATAGTAAAACGGGATTATCAAAATCTTTTAAATGAACCATTATTAAATTTGGTGTTTTCTCAATCAAAAGATGCAATTAATGGATTTGATGAAATTGCCAGGAGAGATCTTAATTTACTTCTTGATCTGAGTAATAGACAGATGTCAAGTTTGCTTATGTTGGAGGCTTGTTTATTTCGTAAAGAGAGTAGAGGAGGCCACTTTAGAGATGACTTTCCTAATTCAGTTCCTTTTTGGAAATGTCATACTCGCCAAATAAAAGGAAAAAATATTCATACAAGACCCATTGTTGATAAAGCTACTGTTGCTAAAAATCTTTAGAGTCTTTGTAATTGGTAAGGTCAGCTAATTCTTCAAGGCTTTTCACTCCTGAATCAATTGAGCCATTTATTTCCCAAGAAGGGAAACCTTTTATCCCTTTAGCTTCACAAAGTTCTCTTTTGTTGTTAAAGCCATCTTTTGCACACTCAACTAAATTTAATTTTTCTGCAGCTTCTTTCCCGAACATTTCTTTTTGATCATGGCAATGTGGACACCAATATGCGTTATACATGACTGCTCCTTCTTTTGTTAAATGTTCAGCTAGTTTTATTTTTTCAGAAGAACTTATCGCTATTACCGCAGGTGGCATGCCTGGAATATTATTGGAAACTTCTTCAATAGCAGGATCGACTGATGATGACCATATTAGACCTGCTAAAAGAACTGCTACTGACATAAGAAAACCTCTAAAAAATAATTTACCATAATCTTCCCAACCGCCTCCAAATATATTTAATAATAGAACTGAAAGTGATATAAGAAAAGAAAGAAGACAGAAAAAACAGAAAGCTTTAATTTTAAATATCATTACTGATATTAAAATTAAGCTGAAAATAAAAGTAGATGTAGATATATAAAAAGATCCCCACCATGCAACTTTTGAGATATTAGTTTTTTGGGTTTTGAGAATAGGTATTAATGGGAATATTGCCATTAATAATATTAATAAATAACTAATTAAACCTATTAATGATAATGGAATAGAGAAATGATTTGTTTCAAAGAAAGTCCCCCAAGGGCTATTTAAAACTTTATCGCAGCCTACTAATCCACCTGGACAGTTTAAATTTCCGATGATCCCCCATTTATTTAGTGTTATGGATCCTGTATCAATAACACCAACTGTTGATAATATAGCTATAAAAACTCTCGCCCATTTGGAACCTAGATCTTGGCGACGACGACTCTTTAGTCTTGAAGATCCCATGCAGGTTAATTTTAATAATTGAATTTTTTTTATTCTAATGAAGAATTCCTTTTAAGTCTAAATAATTTAAATGAATTCTATTATTCTGTATATTTTAAGAACCATAAATATCTGAATGAGTATTAAATATAAACCTCTTTAACTAATCCAGTACTAGTAAGAGTGATTTATTTATTCAGATTAATTTAATAGCTTTAAGGGCTTTTTGAATCAAGAATGCTGCAGAAAGGCCAGCTCCAACAAAAACTAAGTAAAAAAGAATTCCCATTTGATTTGAATTTCTCCACTAATAATAGAACATCAGTGCTTTATCGTTTGAATTTATTAATTTTAATCTTGAATATATTGTTTACCACTGATCAGGCATTGCTCTGCTCTCTGTAATTCACGACCAATGTAAATCGCATGATCTAAATGACTGATGGGTAATGGACCATGACCCTCGGAGATTTGAATACCTAATTGCTTGGCACTCTTCCCTCTATAAACATTGTTTGGTTGATTTCTACTTTTTGTTTTACACCCAATTGGTTCTCCGGACTCTGGATCAATAGCGCGACCTTTTTGATCAATATCATTTAAATAATGTTCAAGTATTAACTCATTCGTTCTGGGTTCAATTTTTATTAAGAAATAACCTTTTGGGTCAAGCTCTATCTGCCGCTTGGATAATTTAGCGTCTAAAAGCGTTATTGAGTTAATTAAGTCTTCTTGAAGATCTAGATTGTTCATTTCTTTAATTTACAAATTAAAAAGAAGATACACAAGTCACTTATTCTGTAGTTATTAAATTTTTAGATTTTCCGGAAAAAATTATCCTGAAATAAAACTTTTTAAGATTAAAAATATAAGCAGGTTTACAAAAATAAAAGATAAATAAACAATACCTGGATTTTTTAGGCCTGCTGGTGCTGTTAGTTCATAGCCAAAAAGAGTAATAACACCTTGAGTCCCTTTATCTTTATAACTAAAAATCCCTTGAGCAAAGAAAGGTTTTTCTTCATTAGAATCAACTGTATCTTTCTCGGTGGAAAGTGATTTACTGGTCTCAGGAGAATCTAGTAAATTGTTATCTGTCATTGAGATTAAGTTTTTAATTTTTCTGAAGTTACTATGTATTTGATAGTTTTGGCTCTTCAAACTTAAAAGGTACTTCATTATTTGTAGCGTTTATTTGATCAAGCATTAACTTATTTGCTTTTGGTAGCCATTCTCTAATTAATGAATCCATAGGTAAGTTGTACCATCTATGAAGACTTGCATTGGGTTTAGCAATAAAACCTCTTCGTTTTTTGTGACTACCGCCTGCTCCAGGATCAAAATATTTTATTTTATTTGCTATTGCCCACTCAATCGGGGAGTAATAACAAGCTTCAAAATGTAAATTATCTATATTTTTTTCTGCACCCCAATATCTCCCCCAAAGCATATTTTCGTTTTTCACGCATAAGGACATTCCAATTGTTTTATCAATTCCTTCTTCTTTTGCATCAAATAAAACAATATTTTCTTTGAGTTCTGTTGATGTAAGTTCAGTGAAAAATGATTCCGTGAGGTATTTACTACCCCATACTCCCCATCTTGAACAATGAAGCTGATAAAAATAATGCATTTTTTTTAAATTCATTACATTTATTTGAGACCCACTAAGAGGTTCAATTTTTACTCCACATTTTTTTATGCTTTCTCTTTCTCTCTTAATATTTCTACGTTGATTGGAATTGAATTTTTGTAAGAAATCAGAAAAACTTTTTTCTTCATTCAATTTCAACAAACTTTGTTGGTTGACCCACTTAGCACAATCTAGAGATTCAGCTACTTTCATCCATTTAGGATCTACATACAAAAAATTACAACTGAGAATTCCATTTTGTTTGGCAAAACTATCAATTTCAGAGATTAATATTTGTGTGAGGTTTCTATCATTAACTCCTTCGGCAAAAAGAAAGCGATAACCCTCTATTGGACTTAATGGACTCATGCCTATTAGTTTTGGATAATATTCAAGTCCCATATCTTGAGCTAGTTGAACAAAGGCATTATCAAAAATAAATTCTCCATAACTATGAGATTTAAGATAGAGAGGTGCACATGCAATTAAATCATTTTCACTCCATGCAGAGAGAAATAATGGTTGCCATCCATATTCTTTACTAACACTTTTTGATTTTTCTAATGCATTTAACCAATCCCATTTATAAAAAGGAGATGAATTTTCTTTTAAGAAATGATTCCAAATAATTTTAGGAATTGCTTGGATTGTTGTATGCCATTTGATTTTGATATTGTTCATTTATTTTATACTAAATCTATATTCAGGATAAATTATTTCTAAAATATCTAATAAGTAATTCGTTATTACCTAGCTTTTTACTTTCTTTTAGAATCCAGTTATTTTTTTTATTCATGATTGTATTTAAGTTCCTTAATTCAGATGAGACCCAGCAGTAATCTCCTCCTATAAGATGAGGTGTAATGGTAATTTGTAATTCATCTATTAGATTCTCTAAAAGAAAAGCTGAAATAAGATTTGCACCTCCTAATAATACAATTTTCGCAATTCCTTTCTGATACAAATCATCAAGAGAATCACGCCAAGTGATTTTTAAATTTATTTTTTTATCAAATCCATTAGGAAGCATAATCTTATTTTTCTTATCTTGCATTTGGATCAACCATTTTTGAAGAGGTTGTTGAAAAAAAAGCCAATTTTCTGGAAAATCTATTTGATTGCTGGCTATAAGAGCAATTGGCTGTTCGTTCTTGCCTTCTGAAGTTCTTTTTTTTAGTAAGCTTTCATTTTTAATTACACAAATTGATTGATGATCTCTCAGTGTTTGCCCTCCCATTAAAATCCCATCTGACCAAGCAAGTGATTCTTCTAAAACTAAACGATCACCAGACTGACCTAATTGTGTTTTCCCTCCTTCTGGATATGCGATACGTCCGTCAATACTAGAAGCTAAAACTAATTTAACCCATTTTTTTTTCAATTATCTCAGCAAACCAACCTGATTCTTTGAGTCTTTAGTATCGATCATTGATTCAGGTACGTTTGCATAAACTTCAGCCGCATTGTTTGGACTCTCCTGTAGTTTTATCTTATATAAAGTAGCCCCGATCGCATTGATTGGATTAGTTAATTTATCTGAAATATGTAATGCAATATTTTCAGCTGTAGGCACACAATTTGCAAAATAAGGAATGTCTTTATTTAAAAAGGTATGATCAAAGGGTTCTACAACTAAATCATTTATTAAACTATTTAATGCAGATAAATCACATATCATTCCTGTTCTAGGATTAATCTTTCCTTTGACAGTTATATCTACTAAGTAATTGTGACCATGTCCATTGGGTCGAGCACATTTTCCGAATATTTTTTCGTTTTCAGTTTGAGGTAGGTCTTCTCTAGCTAAGCGATGAGCAGCTGAAAAGTGTGTTTGAACTGTTAAATAAGCATCCATAGCATTTCCTTGATAGTCAGCCCAGAGTTTTGTGTTTTCGTAAAGACGAAGAGATATTAGAGGTAAGTGAGATTTAAGGCGCTCCCATATCATACGAACTAAACTTTCAGTTGTGGGCAAGCAACCTTCGGGTTTAGAAAGGTCAAACTCGGGCCATGTGTCATTTAAAAAACGAAAGTCAAGCTGACTTGTTACTTCATTTTTTATGGCATGTTTTACATCTGAAAGGTTTAAGACCATGCCATATTGATTAAGATTTCCTTCCATGGTTACGATTAACTCGTAATTATGTCCGTGGCCAGGAGCTATTGAGCATGGGCCAAACAAAGCTGAATTATCATCATCAGATAATTCAGGAAGCCTATAAAGGTGGCTTGCGCTAAAGCAGGCTCGCCTTGTGATTACACAAGTTCTCCCCTCTCCATGAGGGAAATTAGATGTGATTGCTTCCATAAATTTTTCACATCAACACACATCTTAATAACTTTTAGTTACTTCTGTCTTTATGGCCGTCCAATCAACCCCTAAAACTCTTAAAGAAAAGTTAGGTGGTCGAAATATATTTTTGATAGGAATGATGGGTTCTGGCAAAAGTCAAACGGGTCCAGTTCTAGCAAAAATGATCAATTATGCTTTTGTTGATACTGATGATGTTATAGAAAAAGCGTCTAAGCAATCTATTTCATCTATTTTTGAAAAAGATGGAGAAAATGTCTTTAGGGATGTTGAAAAAAAAGTTTTAAAAGAAATTAGTCAACATCATTCTCTTGTAATTGCTACAGGAGGTGGTTTAGTTACTTTGCCTGAAAACTGGGGCATTCTTCATCAAGGGATAGTTATTTGGTTAGATCTTGATTTAAAACGTTCAATTAAACGATTAGAAAGTGATCAAAAGAAACGCCCTTTACTAATTGGGGATGATTTAGCTGAGAATTTTAGTCAGATTTATGAGAGTAGAAAACCAATATATTTAGAGTCAGATTTGAGAATAGAAGTTGAGGATCAATCACCATATGAGGTCGCAACTATGATTGTTGAACATTTGCCAAGCATCCTTATTGACCCGGAGACTCAAGCCGAACGGCATACCACTGAATTGTAAAACCTGTTTTGATTTCCAGGTCGCAGGCTGTATCAAGTAAATGTTGCGCAGCTTCCGCTATTGAAGACTTACATTCAAGATCTAATGGTAATGAATCGAATTTGTTTAACCAAGATTGAAGCCATAAAAGAGTTTGTTCTTTATCTAGGAATTGTTCACTTTCGCCAGGAACCAAAACAACATAATTATCCATTTCTCTAATCAGCGGATCAGACATGAGACAGAAATTTTTCTTTTTTTTGATTTCTATTTTAATTATTTTTACTTACACAGGTCCTTCATTTGGTGAAAGTAGTCTTGAAATAAATAATTTTCAACCATCTAAGCTTTACGAACGCAAATTAATCTGGCCTGATTGGCGCCTTCCCTCTTCATTTAAGCGCCCAGGATTGAAAGATGATTTAATTTACCCTGATTGGTTTGAAGGTGTATGGGATGTTACTAGCGAGATAGAAAGTGATCAGATTCAAGAACCTATTATTCATTCCGCTAAATTTATTCACAATACTTCTGGTGATTTAATAGCTGACCGTGAATACAACACTAAGTCTTATGCTTTAAGCACAAAGACTGGTGGTTTTTTATCAGTAAAGAATGATCCTAAATCGCCTAATCGTCAGTTTGCTCAATTAACTGAAGATAGGTATTTAGAGACAAAAATCATTGGAAGACTTCAAGAAAAAATAGACAATAATATTTTTATTACTGATGAATTAATTTTACAAATTTTGCATACACCAGAATTTAGCCGGCTTAGCCAGGTAGAAACATTAACTGAATTTAAAAAATGTGGATTTAATCAAAATAATGAAATAAATCTAAGTGATTATAATATTTGTGGAGAACAATTTGAGGCGATTTACAATCAACCTGGGCAAACTCTAATTTCTTTGCCGATTAAAACAGAGAAATCTAAATTAATACTTAGAAAGACTAATGATGATTAGTTTTTACCAATTGATCTTCAATTAAGTCTCTCCATTCGAAAAGATTTTGAAGACTTGGATCGTTTATATATAAAGAACAGCCTTGGCCTGTTAGATTTTCTCCAGATGAATTTGGGAATTTGAGTAGTGATAAGTGTGATGCTACAGCTATATCAGCAATAGAAAGTTTTTCTCCAATAAGAAAGTTTTCTTTATCAATTAAATTTGATAGATATTCTAGATTTAATTTTAGAGATTCTTTCTCTTTCTGGTTTATTAATCCAGAAATCTGACTAGCAATCTTTGTAGGAATATTAAAAAGAATTTTTTGCATAGAATCAGCAATTTCGTTGGCGAATAAAGAGGAAATTAATATTGGATTTTTCGTAAGTTCTTCCAAAAAGACAATTTTTATAGATTTTGCCAACGTTGTATCTGCCCAGTTCTCAATTATTTGAGCTTGAGAAGCTTCCTTTATACCCTTTGGAATTAATTTTGGTTCTATTTCAATTTTCTCTAAGTGTCGTATTATTGAACTTGAGTCATGGATTGTTGTTTCCTTATCAAAAAGCACGGGTAATTTTTTTTGCCCTGTTTTTTGAAAGATATCTATTTGCCCTATGGCTGGAGTTATCTCAACGGTTCGGTATTCAAGCTTTTTTGCAGCCAAAGCCATTCTTACTTTTAAGCAATAAGGTGAGTGCTTAAATTGATGAAGTTCCAACATTTTATGTTCCTTCAAATGGTTAGCAGAGTAGCTATTAATTCAGTCTTTTGGTGGTGAACAATGGGTGAGTTTTTTTCTAATGTTTCTAGATATCCCAAATATCTCATCACAATAGTTTTGGGGGTTTTCACTGCTGCAATTTCTCCATTGATTAAACGAGGTAGTAATCCGATCACAGCGATTGCTCTCGTTGGGGCGTTGTTAAGTGGACTTTTGACAATAATTTTCTTATTAAAGGCTATGGCTTTCCCTGAACCAATTACTTAGTTATGGCTAATTCAAGAAGGGTAGAAAAATTAGCAGCTTTACTAAAAAGAGAAGTTAGTGAACTTTTAGTTAATGGTGTTAGAGATGAAAGAATTCATCAAGCTATGATTACCATTACTTCTGTTCAAGTCTCAGGTGACTTGCAGCATGCAAAAATTTTTATAAGTCTTTTTGGTGAAGACAAAAAAAAAGCTGAAGTATTAGTTGGTTTAGAGGAAGCGAAGGGATTTGTTCGTGCTGAACTTGCTCGAAGGCTTCAAATGAGACGATCTCCTGAGCTTGTGTTTAAGATTGACAAAGGAATGACAAAAGGTCCAGCGGTTTTAGATCTTCTCAATTCATTAGAACTGGAACGTAAAAGTAAAGACTTATAGATTAATCAAAATTTTTGATGAATAAATCTGATCTTAGAAGACAAGTCGCTGAATTATTTATAGTTCGAGCAAGTGGATTTAATCTTGATTCGCAACGTCTATATCCTAAACTAGAGGAATCCAATTCAAATCTAAAGAGACTTTTAGAAGAAGGTGTTGGCGGAGTTATTTTTCTAGGAGGAACAGTAAAAGAATTAGAAATTCGTTGCAATGACTTAAAAAAATTGTCTGGTAAACCCCTTCTCTTATGTGCTGATATTGAGGAAGGTGTTGGTCAAAGATTTTATGGAGGAACAAAGTTCATTCCTCCAATGGGTATCGCTCAGATTTATAAAAAAGATCATAATTTAGCAATTTCCATTGCTGAGAAAATTGGTTTTTTTACTGGTAAAGAAGCAAAAAATATTGGTTTAAATTGGCTATTAGCACCAGTCTGTGATATCAATAACAACTCAAATAACCCTGTTATAAATCTAAGAGCTTGGGGAGAAGAACCTGAAACAGTAAAAAGTTTAACTTGTGCTTTTCAGCGGGGTGTTTCTAGCTCAAAAATGCTGACTTGTGCGAAACATTTTCCTGGACATGGAAATTCCGAAGTTGACTCTCACTTGGATTTGCCAGAAATACATAATGACTTATCTGAATTAGAGAAATTTGAGTTGATTCCTTTTAAGTCTTTAATTAATCAAGGAGTCAATAGTGTCATGATCGGGCATTTACTTTTTCCAAAGATTGATCCTATTTTTCCTGCAACACTTTCAAAAAGAGTGGTTACTGATTTGTTACGTATCAAATTTAAATACGATGGTTTAGTTGTCAGCGATGCCTTATTGATGAATGCAATAGCTAATAAATATAGTAGTGGTATTGCTGCAGTTATGGCATTCGATGCAGGAATTGATCTGATTATGATGCCAAAAAATATTGATGAGGCTATTGATTCTCTTACTGATGCTTTTTATTCAGGAAAAATTTCTTTAGAAAGGTTACATATATCTAGAGAAAGAAGAAAAAAACAACTGGATTTAATTAGTAATGAAAATGATTTAGAAAAAGAAGAATTGAGTAATAAAGATATTAATAATATTTTATTGGATGCATCTAGATTTAGTCATTATATAATAAAAAATTCAATTTTTATCAGAGAAGACAGTCCTATAAAAGCTGAAGTTAATGATATTAATCTTATACAAATCGATAGTTTTGATCAAGTTTCTAACAAATTTTGTCCTGCATTAGATTTACCTAAGGCAGCAGGTTTTAAAAATTTAATTATACATCCACTTGGCATCAGCCCATGGCACAAAACTAATAAAAGATTTTTAGAATCGGGGCAATTTGGTAATAGTAAAATTCTTGTTCAACTTTTTGTAAGAGGTAAACCATTTATCGGATTAGATTATCATAATGATCATTGGATAGACACTTTAAGAAATTTAGAAATTGAGGAAAGATTATCAGGAATTATTATATACGGATGTCCATATTTATATGATAAAATACAAAAAACTATTCAATATACTACTCCTTTGGCTTATAGTCCCAGTCAAATAGAGGAAGCACAAAATCAAATTTTAACTCGTATTTTGCAATCTAAAACAGCTTCCAAAGAAGTTGATAAAAAAACGATTAAAGAATTTACTGATTGAAAATTTTTAAATCGAAAATTTAATATTCAAGAAAAACCCTATTATTGTTTAAATGACTTCATAGTTATTCTTTAGAGTTCCTTGGAATGAAGCATACAGAAATGGCTTTAATTGACAAGAATATAATTATTACTCGTGCTCAAGAACAGTCTTCAGAGGCTCGTGAGATCTTTAGAAAAAATGGAGCTGAGGTTTTCGATCTTCCTTCATTGTTGATCGGACCTCCAGATGACTGGCGACCTTTGGATGATGCTTTGAAAAAAATTTTTACCTTTGACTGGATCATCTTTTCTAGCGCCAATGGTGTTAGAAATGTTGAAGATAGAATGCAAGAAATTGGATTATCTTTATCGCAAATTTCTAAGACTATCAAAATTGCCGCTGTGGGAAGAAAAACAGCTTCTTTGTTATCAGATATGAATGCAAAGATTAGTTTTGTTCCTCCTCGTTTTGTCGGAGATAGCTTAGTTGAACATTTTCCTCAGAACAAAAAAGGTTTAAAACTATTGATTCCTAGAGTACAAACTGGTGGAAGAGCAATATTATCTGACTCTTTTAAATTAAAAGGAGCAGAGGTTACTGAGGTGGCGGCTTATGAATCTTCTTGTCCTCAAGAAATACCACAAAAGACTATAGATGCTTTGGATAGTGGAAAAATAGATATTATTGCCTTTACTAGTGGTAAAACAGTAATAAATACTGTCAGCTTATTAAAAAAGTATTTTGGTGAAAATTGGTTGAAATTAATTGAAAAGATTAAATTTGTTTCGATTGGCCCTCAAACAACTATTAGCTGTAAAAATTTTATTAGAAAGCCTGATAAAGAGGCTAATCCTCATGATTTGGAAGGATTATTACAAGCTTGTATAGAGCTTGATTATGATTAACATTATGCTGATTTTTCGACAAGTTCTTTAAATCCATCAATATTTTTTTGTAATTCTTTCGTGACCATGCCTCCCAGAATATTTGCTTTCATAAGACTTGCTAAAACTTGGGGTAACTCATAAGAGATTTTTAATTTAACGACAGTTCTAGAAGTTTCTTCATTATAAAAACGCACTGAACCCTTAGTAGGTAAACCACCAACAGATTTCCATTCCAATTTCTGTGCTTCAACTCTTTCTGTTATTTGAGCTTTCCATTTAAAACGAAAGCCATTAGCTGCGAGTGTCCACTCAGTTAAATCGGGAAGAGTAGAGGTTGTTTCATCGACTGTCTTAACCGACTCAATCCATGTCATCCACAAAGGCATTGAGTCTAAATCACTCCAAAACTTCCAGACAAGTTCAACTGGAGCATGAATTTCACTTATCACCGTGTGATCAAGCCACTTTCCCATTTCTTAAGCAACCGAAGAATTTTTTGCTAGTGAAACAGACTTTGAGAGCATTGCTGATGCAGCAAGATGTCCGCTCATTGTTGCTCCTTCCATAGAGTCAATGTAGTCCTGTTTTGTGTAACTGCCTGCTAAGAAGAAATTACTAAAAGAAGTTCTTTGATCTGGTCTATATGGCTCCATACCAGGAGCCTCTCTGTAGAGAGAATGAGAAACTTTGACCACATTGCTCCATAAAAGCTTTAAGCCTCTTGAAGAAGGGAAAAGTGTCCTTACCTGTAAATCAGTATGTTTTACAATTTCATCTGAGGACGTAGTAATCCAGGGGTCTCCAGGGGTTAAAACACATTGAAGGAGGGAGCCCTGACCATCTTTTTTATAGTCTTCTGGGCTTGATAAAGCTAAATCTGCAAAACAACTAAAATCAGCATCAGCTGTGTATAACAAATTGTCTAAACCCGATGGACTTTTTAGGTTTTCTTGAGCTTGTTTATTGTTGATCTCTGTTACCCAACCATCGTATCTAAGTTGAACTGTTGCAACTGGGACAGCATCAAGCTTGAAAAGTGAGTCAAATTCTTTAAAACGTCTCCATGATCTAGGAATTATTCTTTTTATACCAGACACATCACAAGCAGCTAGATATTTATCTGCTTGAATTTTTTGTTCACCCTTGGGTGTTTGAAGGGTTAATCCTGTAACAGATGGTTGGACAGAATCCTCTGAATGAATTTCTTTGACAATATTTTCTAAATGAAGTCGTCCTCCTCTTTGTTGAATGTAATCCAGTATTGGTTTAGTTAGCCATTTATGGGGTGAGCCCTTTAATAGGTTGAGCTTGGATGCCTCTGTTTTTGAAGCAAACATCATAAAGATGGTAAGCATGCATCTTGCAGAAATGGCTTCGCAATCAATGAATCCCAATGCATATGCAATTGGATTCCACATCCTTTCGATACTATTTAGGCTCCCTCCATGGTTAAGAAACCATTGTTTAAAGCTTATAGAATCTAGTGATCGTATTGTTTTCATCGCACCCTCGTAGTCAACAAGCCCTCTGACTATTGGACTTGTTCCAAGAGCAAGAGCATTCCTTAATTTGTCAATCCAATTTAATTGAGGTGTAGTGAAGAAGGCTTTTAAGCCGTTAAAAGGAGCTCCTGCAAAAAATCGAAAATCAAGTGATTTAATGTCACCTCCTTTGTTAACAAAAAGGTGAGTGTGGTCTTTTGGTAAAAGATTTTCGAATGCCCCTACTTTTCTCATTAGTGAAAAAAGATTGGCATAGTTGAAGAAAAAAACATGCAAACCCATCTCTATATGATTGCCATCGGCATCTTCCCAGCTTCCAACTTTACCTCCCATAAACGGTTTTGCCTCATATAGGTCGACCTCATGCCCTTCATCAACAAGGTCAACTGCAGCAGTCAATCCTGCTAAACCTGCACCTATTATTGCTATTTTCACTCGTTTAATTAGATGGATACATTAACTCTATGAACAAAAACTCTTTTTTGGTACTTTTAAAATCGAATATGATTAATAGAATGTTAATAATGTTTAGAGAAAACAATGAGTGAATCAAACGCACCGCCCAAAACTCATAAAGCTCAAGGTGGGAAGGGAGTACTTATTACCACTACTGCATTGGAGCAGTTGTCTAAGCTTTGCAAAGAGCAAGGCTCAGGAAAATTATTGAGAGTAGGAGTACGTTCAGGAGGATGCAGTGGCATGAGTTATACAATGGACTTTGTATCTGCGGACGATATTCAAAAGGATGATGAAGTCTATGAATATTCAGTAGGAATCAATTCATTTAAAGTGATTTGTGATCCGAAGAGTCTTTTGTATATATATGGTATGCAATTAGATTTCAGTACAGATTTGATTGGTGGAGGTTTTAACTTTACAAATCCCAATGCATCACAAACTTGTGGCTGTGGCAGTTCATTTGCAGTTTAACTTTAACTAAAAGAATTTTTAAATTAAAAATGGATCAATCAGAGGAAAGTTTTTTTGAAGAAGCTTTACAACGCTACAAAGCTGGTTCAGCAGCAGAGGAATTGATTGAAGATTTTCAGAAAATAGCTTCTACTACTCCAAATAATGCTGCTGCATGGACATGCTTGTCTTGGTTGCAATTGTTATGTGATTCTCCCCAGGAAGCCTTGCGATCTGCACGGTATGCAGTGAAACTAAATGGTCAAGATCCACAGTCAAGGATAAATTTGAGTCTTGCATTATTAGAAACCAACTCAAAGGGAGTTAGAGATCATATTGATTATGTAAAAAGAGCTATGTTGGTTCTTCCTGAATTAGAAAAAGAATTAAAAGAATCATTGGAAGATGGTCTTTCACGAAAACCTAATTGGAAGACATTACTTAAAATAAAAAGTTGGTTAGATCTTTGAGTAGATATTAAATTCGATTGAAAATTTTAATTTAATATATTTGTAAAAGCATCATTAATTTTAGGGAACATAAATTTGAATTTGAGTTTATTAAATCTTTGAGATTGTACATTTTGTCCCTCTAAAACTACACGAGCTCCATCTCCTAAAATTAACTTTAATATTGGACCAGGAACTGCTAAGAGACTTGGTCTGCCAAGTACTTTACCAAGTGTATTAGAGAACTCATTCATTCTGACAGGATTTGGTGCAACCCCATTGACCACACCTGACCAAGAAGAATTTTTAACGCTTTCGTTAATAAGATTGCAAAGATCTGTTCTGTGTATCCAACTCATCCATTGTTTACCATCTCCTATTGGACCACCAAGACCAGCTTTAAAAATGGGAATCATTTTTCCAAGTGCTCCTCCATCTTTAGCTAATACAATTCCAATTCTTATAATTAGTAGTCTGGTAGCTCTTGGTTTGTTGTTTGCAATAAATTCCCATTCTTTACACAAATTAGCTAAAAAATCATCACCGGGAATACTTTTTTCAGTGAATTCAGTTTGAGAATGAGATCCATAAAAACCAATTGCAGATGCATTAATAAGAACTTTTGGGGGCCTTTTGAGATTTCGTAGGTTTTCAATCAGATTCTTTGTTGTATGTATGCGACTATTTGTCATTTCTTTACAGTGATCGGCAGTCCACCTTTTTTCAGCAATAGGTTCGCCAGCAAGGTTTATAACTCCTTCGCAGCTTTTGAGAGATTTTTGAATTACTTCTTTGTTCCAAGACGAAGAATCAGCTGGATTCATTTGTATGACACTTATGCTTGGGTCATTAGCTATGGCTTTTAGTTCCCTTTTGGATTGTCTAGATATTACGGTGAGGCTGTTTCCTTCTTTGATTAGCAAGGGAATTAATTCTCGTCCGATAAAACCAGTACATCCAGTAAGTAGTAATTTCATGATTTCTCTAATTAGATTTGATTAGCTTAGAGGGATTTTGATGAACTTATGGTGTTGATCAATCAAGAATATTTGCGTTATGGAATTTGCAATTAATTAATGACATGATTTTTATCATTTTGTTTTAACTGCTATTCTTCATTTGGATATTTGAATTAAGTCATTAGCTTTTTTTATTAATTATTTAAAATGTCTGAACAAACCGAAAAAGTAGATGATTCACAATCACCTCCAAAAAAGAAATTCAGAAAAGGAGATCTTGTCAAAGTTGATCGTGAAAAATATTCTAATAGCTTAGAATCTAAATCAAGCGACACTAATTTACCTGAATATATTTTTCAAGGGCCTGGAGAAGTATTAGTTATTAAAGGTGATTATTGTCAAATAAGGTGGAGAAGACCAGTACCTGATGTTTGGATTAGTTCTGATCATATAGTCTCATATTAATAAATGAACAAAGATTAAAACTATAAGATCAGCCATTCTTTTTTATTGCTTTGTAGGAATTTCCTTTTTTTCTTAGCAAGAGAAATCATTGACTTTCCATCATGGAGATAATTATCTACATATCCCATTGTATAGCGTTCTAATTCATTAATACCATCCTCAACTTGTGATAAGCAATGATATAGATCCAAGCTGAAATCCCTCGTTATTGATGGACTTGCAAAAGATGTATAGATCTTTTTAATCTTAGTGATTTTGTTTTTACTCTTCTCAAGATATAGGCAGAAAGAATCCATTAAAATTTGATCGTAAGGATCAGCTGATAAATCTCTTATTTTTGAACCTAAAGGATTAATGATTTCTCCTAATAATTTATCAATGGGGAGATATATATTCTGAAACCATTTTTTTATATCTTCAGATTGAGAGTAATTATTGGTTTCTCTTTTGTATTCGCTCTGGTTGTACTCTTTAGAATTATTAACTTTATTTAAATTAAGATCTTTATGTTTTTTCTTTAATATTTCCCATGCGGAGTTTACTTCCAGCATGGCTGCTGAATCGCCTCCTTTATCTGGGTGATGTATTTTTACAAGTTTCCTATATGCTTTTTTAATCTCTTCTAGTTTTGCGCTGGGATGAACTTTCAATATTTGGTATGGGTCTTTACTCATTGTTGAATGATTATTTCTTGGTTAGAGGTACTCACTCCCTTTTAATGGGTTTGCAGGGATGGAAGTAAACATAGATGTTGAGAGATATCTTTCACCAAAACTGGGCAGGATAACAACTAAGCGCTTATTACTAAACTCAGATTGATTGCCTACCTTTAAAGCAGCGGCTACTGCAGCACCACTGCTGACACCACTTAGCAATCCTTCTTCTTTAGCAAGTCTTCTTCCTATGTCCATTGCTTCATTATCATTGATTCTTATGACTGTATCAATTTGATTCATATCCAATACATTAGGGATGAAACCTGCACCAATTCCTTGTATCGCATGAGATCCAGGATTCCCTCCTGAGAGAACAGGGCTTGATGAAGGTTCTACTGCAAAAACCTTAATTTCTGGATTTTTTTGTTTTAAAAATCTGGCACAACCTGTGATTGTTCCTCCTGTTCCTACTCCAGCTATTAATGCATCAAGTTTGCCTTCGCAATCTTCCCAAATTTCTTTAGCGGTAGTTTTTTCATGAATTTCAGGATTGGATAAATTATCGAATTGCTGAAGCAAATATGCATTAGGTATAGAAGCTACTAATTCTTTTGCTAGCTGAATAGCTCCTTGGATTCCCTCTTTGCCAGGAGTGAGTTGAAGCTCTGCTCCAAATGCTCGTAACATTGACCTTCGCTCAGTACTCATTGTGTCAGGCATTGTAAGTATTAGCCGATAACCTTTTGCTGCAGCAACCATCGCCAATGCAATTCCTGTATTTCCGCTAGTCGGCTCAATAAGAACAGTATGTCCAGGTTTGATGGTGCCCTCGTTTTCCGCTGCTTTCACCATTGCGCCAGCTATGCGGTCTTTTACGGATGCTGTCGGGTTGAAACTTTCTAATTTGGCTATAATTTCTGCTCTACAATTAAATTCATTAGGCAATCGATTCAGTTTGACCAAGGGTGTTTGGCCAACTAAAGAAGTTATGTCATTTGCAATTGGCATGTTCTGATTTTAAAAACTTGAATCAGTTTCGAGGCAAAAGTTATTTAATGATTCAATTCTTTTTTAATAATGCTTGAAAATTTGTTATTCAAAAGCTTTATTGGCCTTTTAGAGATATAAATAGATGGAATAATTTTTTGATATTGGCCGAAAGCATTTCCCACAACCAAAGGCCTCCAATTTTATGGGTTTTTCTTTTTTGGACCTTAGCTTGTGGAATTGCATTTGTCTCTTTGGGAAATTTGCCTTTAAGAGATTTTGATGAAGCAACTGTCGCACGAGTTGCATTGGAATTAAACCAAAAAAGTGGATTAGATCGATTGCTCCCTTATATCTGGGATAAGCCCTATTTAAATAAACCCCCTGGTTTACATTGGATAATATCTTTTGCTATTGGAATTAGTAGAAATTTTCAAAATAGTTTTGATTTATTGCCCTCTGAGTTTTGTATAAGATTTTTCCCAGCATTTTTTTCTACTTTTGTTGTTCCATTGGGTGGTCTGATTCAGTGGAATTTGCGTCCTAAAGATCGAATATCGTGTATTACTACTTCAGCAATTTTATTGACTTTATTGCCAATTATTAGATACGGCAGAATGGCAATGTTGGATGGAACACAGCTTAGTGCTATTGCACTCTTATGGTTTTGCTTATCATCAATAAAAAATAATAGGTCTAGTAAATATAATTTTTTAGGAGCTGGATTGGGCTGTAGTTTCATGCTTTTACTGAAAGCTCCTGTAATTATTCCTGCACTATTTGCATCTTTATTACCTCTAATCTGGGAATATAAATCAAAAAAATATTTTAATAATCTTTCATGGTCCTGGTTCTTTTATGGATTAATTCCAGGTTTTGCCTGGCATGTATGGAATATCGTTTCATATGGTTCAGGAGCTTTCTGGTTATGGTGGGGGGATGGAGCAGGAAGAGTTTTATTTGAAAAAGGCTCAGGTAGTGAGCTAGGAGTTCTGGTACCAATAATTGAAATATTTGAAGGTGGGTGGCCTTGGATTCTTGTGTGGCCAATTGGTTTTTTGTGGGCATGCTTTAGTCTTAATACGCGTTGGGGTCTTTGGGCTTTTAGTACTCAGATAATTATTGCAGGAAGTATTTTACCTC
>QCIK01000006.1 GCA_003216715.1 Prochlorococcus sp. AG-402-L09
GTGCCTCTACCTCTAATCCTTTTTTCAAGTTCAGATAAATTAGGAGGCGCTAAAAATATTTGTAGTGCCTCAGGAAACGACTTTCGAATTTGTCGAGCTCCTTTTAATTCAATTTCAAGAAGGACATTAGTTCCTTTTTCTATTTTTTCTTTAACAATTTTTTTTGGAGTTCCATAAAAATTATTAGAGAATGAAGCCCACTCGAGAAAACCTTCTTTATCAATTATTTCTTGAAAATTTTTCTTTTCTAGGAAAAAATAATGCTCTCCTTCAATTTCTCCAGATCTTGGCTGGCGAGTAGTAGCAGAAATAGAAAGCCATACATCACTATGACTATCGAGGATTTTCCTAACAATTGTTCCTTTACCTACCCCGCTTGGGCCAGTGAGAACAGTAAGATTTCCTAAAGAAGACATAACTCAATCCTATCTAATTTACTTATCAAAGGATAATTACATCAATTATGAAGTTAAAAGGATGATATATGAACAAAGTTCCAATTCAAATCATGGACTTAACAACCCTTAAAGCGGTTGTATTTGAACTTAGCCAAGACATAGTTCCAAGTCGATTTGAGAATGCACAGCAAATTGATTCACATACTATTCAACTAGGATTTAGAACCCTAGAAAAACTTAGATGGATAGAAATAAGCTGGCTTGCTGAATACCCAAGAATTATTTCAATACCACCGCCAAAAAGATATGGTGAGAAAAGTACATTAGCAAAGCAACTAAAACATTTATTGGTCAATTTAGCTTTGGTAGAAATAACACAAACTGGTTTTGAAAGAATAGTAAGATTTAAATTATCTAATAGACCTGGAGAAGAAATAGAGAAAGAATTGATAGTTGAATTGATGGGTAGACATAGTAATATTTTACTTTTAGACAGAACAAGTAAAATAATTACTCTTGGGAAACAAGTAAAAGAGAGTCAATCAAGATTAAGGCCAATAGGAACAGGAGATTTCTATACGAATCCTCCTCCTCTTAAAGGTTTAATTCCTGATTACTCTGAATCATTCAATTCATGGAAAAAAAATATTTGCTTAGTTCCATCAACATTTAAGAATAGTCTCAAAGATAAGTCTCAAAGATACTTTCCAAGGAATAAGCCCTTCTCTAACATTACAAATTGCTAGCAATAATTATAATGATGCACTTAATATAATAAATCAATCCGTAACATGTATTGAATTAGAAATATGGGAAGCCATCTATAAGAAATGGAAAGAGTGGCTATTAGATTTAGAAAATAACAATTACACTATTAATTTCAAAGGGCCAACAGATTTTGTAGTGTGGGGACAAAAGAAATCAAAAACTAAAAATTCTAAAATAGGAATTAGCCTTAGCATCTATTATTCAAATAAAATTGCAGAAAGGAAAATAAATTCTCTTAGAGAAAAATTGACACAAGATCTAAGAAATTCAAAAGATCTTGAAATCAGAAAACTAGAGGAACAGAAATTACTAATTCAAAATATTTCTGAATATATAACGATGCAAAATAAGGCTAATAATCTTCTCACTTTACCATCTCCCACAAAGAAGCAAATAATCGAGTCTCAAAAACTATTTAAAGAAGCCAAAAGAAAAAAAAGATCTAGAGAATCAATTCTAAATAGAATCAATTTTCACAAAAAAAAGATATCAGAAATTGAAAATTATGAATTATTTCTTGATTCATTAATGCACGGAAAAAATGAAGACAATACAAATAATCTAGAATCAATAATTGAACTTAAAGAAGAGATCGAAGCATATATTTGCATTAAACAAAATAAATCTAAGTTTAAATCAAATAGAATTAAGGAACAGCCTTCAAATATAAAAGAGATTCAAAGTCCCAGCGGTCTAAAGATTCAAATAGGTGGTAACAACAGACAAAACGAATTAATAAGTTTAAGGAAAGGAAAAAAAGGTGATCTTTGGTTTCATGCGCAAGAATCACCAGGAAGCCATGTTGTACTTAAATCATCCAACGGACTTGTCGATGAAAAAGACATTCAACTAGCTGCTGATCTAGCTTCTCTATTTAGCCGTGCTAAAGCTAACAAGCAAGTAGCAGTTGTAATGGTACCAATTGAAAATCTTCAGAGGATATCAGGAGCCTTGCCTGGAACGGTTAGCCATAGAGGAGGGAAGGTGCTTTGGGGGAAGGCAGATAGAGCAGAGAAATATTTCCACCACAAGTGAACTTCAATGACTTACTATCAACTTCATTAGACAAGATGAAAATGATTGACTTTTTGCTAGGCACTCATGAGTTTCTAGGTAATCATTCTTTTCCGGAATTCTTAATTGGATATGCATTCGGAGCAGCATTAATTATCGGAGCTCCAACAGTCTTCCTTTTATTAGCATTTACCAGCGCTTTAATGAAAACCAATGGGAAAATGGGAGGCTACAAAGAATATGCTAGTTATGGTGAATCTTCACTAAATGATTGCCCTCCTTTTATTTTGCCTGACCCAACAAAAAACAAATAAAAAAATCTATCCTTGTTTCGCATCCAAATAATTTATTTACTTAATTTTTATAAAATAGCTACAAACAATTTTTGCATGCTTCCAAACTCAATTTTCTACTAAAATAAGCTCATTACCTAAATCAACCTGAATAGCTCAAACAAAAAAGAAAATATTTTAAAAGTTCCTCCTCCTATCAGAATAAAGGGAAAGGCTAGTTCAGTTGAGGCATCTCAATCTCTTGAGATGCCTCTAGTTGATCATCTTGAAGAACTTCGCCAAAGGATCCTAAAGAGTCTCATTGCAATTCTTCTATCGTCAGGTTTTTGCTTGTTATTTGTTAGGAGACTTGTACAGGCATTGGAGATACCGGCAGGGAAAATACAATTTTTACAAGTAGCGCCTGGTGAATTTTTATTTACTTCAATAAAAGTTGCAGGTTATGGGGGGCTAACTATTTCACTCCCTTTTATACTTTACCAATTTTTAAAGTTCATCCTTCCTGGGCTAACTAAAAAAGAAAAGCTCTTAATAGCTCCTTCTGTTGCAGGTTCAGCAATTTTATTTTTCTTAGGAATTTTCTTTGCATGGAAGGCTTTGATACCTGCAGCTTTGGGATTTCTAATAAGTTATGGTGCTGATGTAGTAGAACCACTTTGGTCTATAGAAAAATATTTAGATTTCGTACTTCTGCTTATGCTCTCAACTGGTTTAGCCTTCCAGTTACCAATTCTTCAATTAATTTTAGGTTTCTTAGAAATAATTTCTTGGAAAAGGATGTTATCAGCATGGAGATTAGTAGTTATGGCTTCAGCAGTAGCAGGAGCTGTTTTAACTCCATCGACTGATCCTATAACCATGCTTCTTCTATCATCATCGATAACTTTTTTGTTTTTTATTGGAATTGGATTAGTGGCCTTAACAACAAACCTCAAAGGAAAAATTCTTCCATCCTTTGATCCATAGGCAAAGTTAACGTTATCGCTCTGCCAAGTCTTGGCTTTGCCTGTACATTTTCCAACCAATTTCTTACAAAACCCGATTGACCTGACCGATTAATAATTTCTAAGGTTCGATTCAAATTTTCTCTAAAGGTCTCCTCATCCAATGGGAAAGATTGTTGTTCTAAAAATCCCCACATCATTTGTAAATATATTCTGTCTTTTTTGATTAACAATCTTAAATCATATGTCACGCCCCATCGCCTTCTTAAGCACCCCACTACCTCTTCTACTTCCAAGGGAATTGGAGAAGTAAAGCTACCAGAATTTAACTCATTAGATTTAAAACTCATATCAAAAGCCAGTCTTGGCAGAGATTAATAACCTTTTGGTGTCCATTCTGGTCTAATATCATAATTCAGGTGAACATCTGTAATGACACAATTGAATGCTGCAGATGTGCCCTCAATGGGCAGAAGGCAGTTCATGAACTTGCTTACCTTTGGCACCGTTACAGGAGTTGCCCTAGGAGCTTTATATCCAGTAGCTCAATATTTCACACCCTACAGAGCGGGTGGAGGTGGCGGCGGAACAAATGCTAAGGATGAACTAGGCAATCCAGTAAAGGCAAGTGCATGGCTATCTAATCATCCAGTGGGAGACAGAAGCTTAGTCCAAGGCCTTAAAGGTGACCCTACTTATCTAATAGTTGAAGGCGAGGATGCAATCACTAGTTATGGAATTAATGCCATTTGTACCCACCTTGGTTGTGTAGTGCCTTGGAACAGCGGAGCAAATAAATACATGTGTCCATGTCATGGAAGTCAATACGATTCGACAGGGAAAGTTGTCAGAGGTCCAGCCCCTCTATCACTAGCCATAGCTCATGTCTCAGTCGAGGATGATCAAGTTCTAATAAGTCAGTGGACAGAAACTGATTTTCGAACTGGTACTGATCCTTGGTGGGGGTGATAAATAAATGCAAAAAAACTTCAATACTACTTCCAAAACCATGAGTCGTTCATTAAAACTTTTACTTTGTTCAGTTGTTCTTGGATTTTCAATATTTCTTGTTCCACAACCAAGTTGGGCATATCCATTTTGGGCGCAACAAAAATTCGAAAATCCTAGAGAGGCAACTGGAAAAATTGTTTGCGCTAATTGTCATGTTGCAAGCATGCCAACTAGGGCTGAAGTCCCTCAGGCAGTTGCTGCTGATAGTGTTTTCAAAACAGTTGTAGAAATACCTTACAAAAAGGATCTGCAAGAAATTGGAGCGGATGGCAGCAAAGTCCCTCTCCAAGTTGGAGCAGTTGTAATGCTTCCAGACGGATTCAAGCTTGCACCTCAAGAAAGATGGACTGATGAAATAAAAGAAGAGACACAAGGTGTTTACTTCACTCAATACAGCGAAGAACAAGAAAATATTATTTTAGTAGGCCCTTTACCAGGTGATCAAAACAGAGAGATTGTCTTCCCTGTACTTTCACCTGATCCTAGAAAAGACAAAAATTACAACTTTGGAAAATATTCAATTCATATAGGAGGTAATAGAGGAAGAGGTCAGGTTTATCCCACTGGTGAAAAGAGCAATAACAATTTGTTTACGGCAACTAATTCTGGAACGATAACCTCAATCGATACAAATGAAGATGGTACAAAAATTATCAATCTAAATAATGAAGCAGGTGAAAGTTTTGCTGAAAATATTCCTGCAGGGACTTCATTATTAGTAAAAGAAGGCGACAATATCGAGACAGGTGCAAAATTAACTGAAGATCCTAATGTTGGAGGATTTGGTCAACTTGACAAAGAAATAGTTTTACAAAGTAAAGCAAGAGTTATTGGAATGATAATTTTCTTTATAGGAGTTGGTTTATCACAAATAATGCTTGTTCTTAAAAAGAAACAAGTTGAAAAGGTTCAAGCTGCTGAAGGAATATAACTTCAAATAGTTGATGGAAAATATTTTTTTAGCGCTTAGATCACCTGGGCCTGAGTTGTTTCAACTAGGCCCTTTTTCTTTACGATGGTATGGATTGCTAATAGCCATTTCAGTTTTGATAGGTTTAAATTTATCAGGTGAATTAGCCTCAAAAAAAGGATTCAAAAAAAGCCTAATTAACGATTTACTTCCTATTTTAGTTTTAGCATCTGTAATTGGTGCAAGAATTTATTATGTTGCATTTGAATGGAGAAACTACACTGGTAAAAACTTCTGGAGTTCTATAAATATCCTAAACTTAAATATTCCTATTCCCAGTGCAATAGAAATTTGGGGTGGAGGAATTGCAATTCATGGAGCCCTGATAATGGGGACATTATCCATTATATTTTTTTGCCGCTGGAAAAAAGAACCTTTTTGGGATGTTATAGATCTTTTGGTCCCCTCCGTTGCTTTAGGTCAAGCAATAGGTAGATGGGGAAATTTTTTTAACAATGAAGCTTTTGGGATACCTACACACTTACCCTGGAAATTATTTATACCTTACGAATTCAGGCCAGAAATATTTTCCTCGCAAGATTATTTTCACCCTACTTTTCTTTATGAATCAATATGGAATATTTTTATTTTTTGCATACTAATTTTTCTTTTTAGAAAGTCAAATAAAAGAGAACTTACCCTCCCATCTGGAAGCTTAAGTTGCTTATATTTAATTACTTATAGTTTAGGAAGGTTGTGGATAGAAGCCCTCAGAACAGATCCTCTTTGCTTGGGTGGTGTTCCACCTTTTTGTGAGGGAGGGCTACGCATAGCACAATTAATTAGCTTATTTTTAATTAGTGCAGGTTTATTAGGAATATGGAGAATTTACATTTCTAAAAAAGCACTCCCTGATCCTTCTTTAATTAAAGGGAGAAATCAATGAATCCGATTGCAATTGTAGGAGCAGGTCCAGGCGCTTTAGACTTAATGACAATACGAGCTCAACAAAGACTAAAAGCAGCTGATGTTCTTGTTTGGACAGACTCTCTCATTCCCAAACAAATCACCAAACTTGTTAAAGATAATTGTGAAAAAATAAAGACAAGTTCATTAACACTTGAAGAGATCCTTTTGATACTAATTACAAAGCACAAGGAAGGTAAAAAAATTGTTCGCCTCCACGATGGTGATCCTTGCTTATATGGAGCAATATCAGAACAGATATGTAGATTAAATGATGAAGGAATTCAAGTAGAGGTAGTTCCTGGGGTGAGTGCCTATCAGGCAACAGCAGCAACTTTAGGATTCGAACTAACAATTCCAGATTTAACCCAGACCATAATACTTAGCAGAGCTGACGGCAGGACAGGCAAACCAGAAAAGGAAAGTCTTCAAAAGCTAGCTTCTATTCAATCTTCTTTATGTCTTTACTTAAGTGCAAGACATGTAGAAGAGGTTCAATCCATACTCATAAAGTATTATCCTGCGAGTACTCCTGTAGCTATTGGCTATAGAGTAACTTGGCCAGACGAATGGATAAAAATTATTCCTTTGAGTGAGATGGCAAAAACATCTAAAGAAAAACATTTAATAAGAACAACATTGTATATAATTAGTCCAACATTAAAGATCGGAAATAATAGATCCAAGCTTTACAATCCATCTCATTCACATTTGTTTAGGCCTAGTTAAAGAACAAATACTGAGGAATACATTTTAACAAACTTTAAAGCCAGAGATAAATGCTCTTTTAGAGACAAACTACTTTACAGAGCCTTTAGAATGAACTTAATACCCAAAAGGTTTTTAATTGGAAAAAAGTGAAGAAAAAAAAAGCGATGGTACTTATGCCGCAAGTAAAAAAAAGGCATTGCAATCAGTTGGTGAGTTTCTAAGAGAAGCCCGACAAGCTAGAAATCTTTCAGTAGAGGATCTATCTTCATCACTTAGAATTGGTAAAGAACAATTAATTGCACTTGAATCAGGAGATGAAAGCGCTCTTCCTGAAAAAGTTTATATCAGAGCAATGGTTCGAAGAATAGCCGAGAAATTGAACTTAGATACAAGTTTCGTTATTGAAGAACTTAATGAAAAGAAAAATAATAAGCCTAAACCTAGCCCTGTGATTAAGAAAAAAAATACTAGAAAAAATATAAAATTCAATCCATTTAGCATGGTAATTTTATCAGGTGCTTTAGGATTATTTACTTCAATTATGGTATTAAAATATATTCAAGGAGTGCAAGATCATTCGACTAATTCCCAGCGAAGTGATATGTTTTTATTACATAAAAACATCTATTTTTAAAGTATATTAATATCAACATCTTTAATTTTCTTAATCAGTAAAATCGCCTTATTTAGGCTCCATTTTTCAAGATCCAAATTTTGTCCTATGTCCTTAGGTATCAGCTCTATATTAACTTTTTTATTATTAGCTTCAATAACTAACTTATCTATCAAAGGTTCTGGCCTTTTATCCAAAGCGCATGAAAGACGAAGAAGTAAAGACATTTCAGCGACCAAGCTTCTTTGACTTTCATCAACCAATAGTTGCCACGATTCATGTCTTTTTTTGGGAAAACTTTTCCTGTGATATCTTGCGATAGCTGCAACCATTAAATGCTCACTTTGGGAATATCCTAAGAGCTCTCCATGTCTAATTAAATACCAGGAATGCTTGTGATAGGCACTTATATTGATATGTTTTCCACAAGAGTGAAGTTTAGCTGCTGCCCACAAAAGATCTCTACCTTCACCATTATCATTATGCAAAATCCCCTTGGTCTGATCATAAAAAGTAAGCGAAAATTCTGATACCTTTTTTGATCGTTTTGAATTAACACCAAATCTTCTTGATTGATGAAGAACTGTTCTTTCTCTTATTGATCCTTGAAAGCTCAACTGATCTTTTAAATAATCATTTCGACACATCCAATCAACAACCAATCCTTCCCGCAGAGCCCTCTCACTTAAGATGATTTCATTAACATTAATCATAGTCATTATGGTTTGTAAAATCAAAGCGCCTGGGACAATAATTTCAGATCTTCTTTCACTTAATGAGGATAATTCACTCCGTTCAGAAGGTGTCATTTTTATTAACTTACTAACTATTAAATCCAAATTATTTTTTGAGATTTTATATCCTTGTAATTTTGATTGAATATGATTTTCTTTGTTAGATATTAATGCTCCAATAGCCATAGCAGTTCCACTGGTTGCTACTAAGACTGGTGTTTCACCAACTTCAATCCTATTAGATACTTTATCAATTGCAGACTCCATAGAGCCTCTGATAAATGACCTTAAAAACAATTCAATCTGAGAGGATATTGGATCTTTTTTAATAAATTCTCTTTGTAATCTTACTGCTCCAATCTTTGTACTTGTTAATGCTCGTGCCTCAGAACCATCAGCAAGGATTAATTCTGTAGAACCTCCTCCAATATCAAGAACAAGATGAGGTTTATTTCCAAATTGCTAGTTATTTATGACTCCTGAGCGGTTGGGCTTGCTCTGGGGTATCACAGTTTTTTCAGGAGCTGGCGCGAGATTATTATCGGTTTTAACAGGCCTGCCTGGGGTAGTTTTATTGTTGCTTTCTGGCTTGTTGATTGGAAGATCCGGTCTTGGATTGGTTGAACCTTTAGATCTGGGTAAGGGCTTGGAAACAATAGTTGGTTTATTGGTAAGCCTAGTTTTATTTGATGGTGGTTTAAATCTTCGATTTCCGGGAGGGCCAATTAAGTCAATAGTTCTTAGAATTTCTTCAATTAGATTAATTATTTCATTAGCAGCTGGTTTCCTTGCTGCTCATTGGTTTGCAGGACTTGGTTGGTCAGTAGCAGGTGTTTACAGCGCAATTGTCCTTGCTACCGGACCAACAGTTGTGACTCCATTAGTTCGACAAATTCGACTTGCATCACCATTAAGTGATGTCCTCGAAGCGGAAGGTTTGATACTTGAACCTATTGGAGCAGTATTAGCACTTTTGTTGTTAGAGCTTGTAGTGGGAGATTTGCATGGCTGGAGAGAACTATTGCTTGGTCTGCTTTCAAGACTTGGAGGAGGAGTCTTGATTGGGACAATTGCTGGCTTATTGCTTTCAGAAGGCCTGAAGCGCTTGCGATCTGATCCTTATATAGGGCTTAGATTGCAACTCACTCTTGGGGTAGTTTTCTTGCTTTATGGAGTGTGCGAATGGTTATTACCTGAATCAGGTTTGCCTGCATCTGTTGCCGCAGGATTTGTTGTAGGACAAAGACCCTCTACTCAGGCGAATGAACTTGATAAATTAATAAGAGAATTAGCTCAGCTAGCTATAACTATGCTTTTCCCTTTGTTAGCAGCAGATGTTTCATGGGGGGAATTAAGTCCTCTGGGGTTGGGAGGTATAACTTGTGTTCTTTTTTTGATGATTGTTGTGAGACCAATAGCAGTATCGATTGCTACTTATGGATTGCCTCTTGACAATAAACAAAGATTGTTTCTTGGTTGGCTAGCTCCTCGTGGAATAGTTACTGCTGCAGTTGCTTCTTTGTTTTCAATTAGGTTGGAGCAGGCGGGTGTTTTAGGAGCAGGGAAACTTCAGGGATTAGTCTTTTTGACAATATTGATGACAGTTGGCATACAAGGTTTAACAGCTCAACCTTTAGCTAAAATGTTGGGTTTATTGGATGAAGATGAAAATCTAGATAAAACGACTAATACGGGCTCTATCTTTACTGAATCTTGAAAGTAAAACCCAACTTTCAATTAAATCAGGTCCATTGAGAGTTCCAAAAAATGCAGCCCTAAGACTTTTCATAACCAGACCTTTTTTTACTTCGCAGTTTTTTGTCGCTTGATTTATCAAATCAACCGCTTCTTCTTTACTAATGAATGCAGCATCTTTGCTTTCTAGCTTTTCAAGAATAAAATTTAAAATTACTTTTGCTTCTTTTATTTCCAATTGCTTTTTACCGTCATCACTTAATTCTGGTTCTTCAAAAAAGGTTTAGCTTGATCAACTCCATCATTAATAAGAACCATAGATGGTCCTATTAAATCGACGAGATGTTTTCCCCATTCTTGATTTGGTAGATACCATCCATTTTTTTTAAATAAAGGATCTAAATTTTCTAATAGAGTTCTGGATGACATGTCATGTATTACCTGAGAGTTGAGCCAGTTCAATTTGTCCCAATCAAATTTTGCTGAAGCTTTATTAACCTTTTTAAAGCTAAAAATTTCTGAAACTTCTGAAATTTTGAATCTTTCATTAATTCCTTCTGGAAGAGACCACCCAAGAAGAGTCATGTAATTGGCCATAGCCTCAGATGTATAACCCATCTTTTTGAATTCAGAAATTGAGGTAACCCCATCCCTTTTCGAGAGCTTTTTACCTTCAGAATTAAGAATTAAAGGAGTATGAGCGAAAACTGGAATCTTGAGATCAAGAGCTTCGTAAAGAAGAATTTGCTTTGCTGTATTGGCAAGATGATCTTCTCCCCTTATTACATGAGAGATTTTCATTGCTGAGTCATCTGCAACAACAACTAGATTGTATAAAGGATCACCAATCGTATCTGCTGGAGCTCTTCTTGCAATTACCATATCTCCTCCTAAATCTTTTCCATTCCAAGTCATCTTTCCTCGTATTAAGTCATCCCATGAAATTAATTTTTGATCGTTGATTTTGAATCTTATGACAGGTTCTCTGCCTGCTTTTATAAATTCTGATTCTTGCTCTGGAGTTAAATTTCTGTGCCTATTATCATATCTAGGAGCCAAACCATTTCTTTTTTGAGTTTCTCTCAATTCATTTATTTCAGACTCTGATGCAAAACATTTATATGCGAATCCTTTAGATATAAGGCTTCTTATGATTTTTTTATGTTCATTTATTCTGTTACTTTGAATGATTGGTGATTCATCCCAGTTGATGCCGAGCCACTGAAGTCCATCATATATGTTGTTTATATACTCATCTTTTGATCTTTCAATATCAGTATCTTCAATTCTTAAGAGAAAAGTACCACCTTCTTTTTTTGCAAATAGCCAGTTAAAAAGTGCTGTTCTCGCTGTCCCTAGGTGAAGTGTTCCTGTTGGACTTGGTGCCAATCTTACCCGTACTGTCAAAGCTCTAATTCGATTGAGATACGGGACCGACGGGATTCGAACCCGCAACTTCCGCCGTGACAGGGCGGTGCTCTAACCAGTTGAACTACGGTCCCAGATTTAGCCCTTCAGAGGGATTCATCCTTGAATGATAAATCCTTGTTTTCCTCAATGAGTATCATCCTATAAATGCCTTCTAGTCAACTAGGGATTAATTTTGTTGACTTAAGAACTATTTGTATAAGATTTTTCATCAAGCTAATTCTCTATCAAGATAGAGTTGCTCATGAAATAAAACTAAATAAGTAGATGAGTTTTAAGGACGGAAACCTGCAGGCTCTATAAGCCTAACTTGATTCCCACGAGCTGTGAACTCGCGGCCTTGGTCGCTTTGCACTACAACACGGCCACCTGATTTGACACGAATAACTCGAGCCCTGACCCAGCCTAAAGCGGCTGACTCAAGAACTTTTACGACATCGCCAGGTTGAAGATCCAACTCCATTCTTTAAAAAAGTAACTGCAGAAAGGGTTTTCGAACGCGCCGTGGAGGACTTGAACCCCCGACATCAGGTTTTGGAGACCTGCGTTCTACCAACTGAACTAACGGCGCATTTTATATACCCTTTAAGTCATTGTTGACCAATGACTTTTTATTTAGGAGGCCGAAACCTCAGCGGTCGAAGCGCTGCTTTACGCGTGTGGCTTTGCCCACTCGCTCCCGCAGATAAAAAAGCTTCGCTCTTCTTACTTTACCTCGGCGCTCAACCTTAATGGATGCAACTTGAGGACTGTGAACCAAGAAAATTCTCTCAACTCCTATTCCTTGAAAAATACGCCTTACAGTAATTGTTTGATGAATTCCTCCGTGTCGCTTTGCTATGACAACGCCTTCATAGGGTTGGACCCTCTCTTTGTTACCCTCACTTATTCGGACACCAACACGAACTGTGTCTCCAACGTAAATATCAGGAAGGTTTTTGGTTTGTTGTGCTTCTTCAAAAGTCTTTATTATTTCTGCAGGAGAGATTTTTTTGATTGAAATTTTCTTTCCATTAGATTTGGCTTTCGAAGCATTTTTTACTTCAGACTCCACTGGAGCATTTGATTCATCTTCAACTTTTACCTCTTTAGATGAGGGATCTTTCGAATCAACGGACATCACCAATTACTCTAAAATTGACCGAACCATTATTGTAACCGGTTGGTTCACAAATTAAAAATTTTTTTATCTATTTGAACTTGTGATCGATGAGTCAGCATGATCTCACCGTTACCCTTTACCGTTTAACGTTTATCACTCATTGATCGGTTTTTTTTAATTAGTCTTTATAGCCTTTCTTTAACATGGGGAATTTATTAAGTAAATAAATTTTTTTGATGAAATTTTCCCTATCCATTTGATAGCTTCTCTATTATCAAGTTATTAATAAAATGCAAATTTTGATGTTTTTACTTTTTTTCTAAACAATGAAACTTTTTTCTGATCTTATTTCTTCTGCAAACTCAATAAACCTTAGCAATAATGGACCTGTTATTAAGCAAAGGAGAGGAGTTGAAATTAAGTCTTCTAGAGAGATAGAAATCATGCGTAAATCTAGTAAGATAGTTGCAACAGTATTGAGCGAAATTAGAGATTTAGTTAAACCTGGAATGTCTACTTTGGACTTAGATAATTATGCAGAAAAACGTATAAGAGAACATGGTGCTAAGCCTAGTTTCAAAGGTTATCATGGCTTTCCAGGAAGTATATGTTCTAGTATAAATAATGAAGTTGTTCATGGCATACCAAGTAAAACGAAAATTATTAAAGATGGTGATTTGCTTAAAGTAGATACAGGAGCTTTCTATAATGGTTATCACGGAGATAGTTGTATTACTATTTGCGTGGGTAAAACTTCGGATGCAGCAAATAAATTAAGCAAAGTTGCGCAAGAGGCTTTGATGCAAGGAATCAAACAAATTAAGCCTCAAAAAAAACTTCTTGATATAGCTGGAGCAATAGAAGATCATGTCAAAGCTAACGGTTTTAGTATCGTTGAAGATTACACAGGACATGGCGTAGGAAGGAATTTACATGAAGAACCTTCGGTATTTAATTTTAGAACTAATGATTTGCCAAATGTCACCCTAAGAGAGGGTATGACGATAGCAGTTGAACCTATAGTTAATCTCGGAACAAAATATTGTAAGACTCTTCGTGATGGATGGACAGTAATTACAAAAGATGGAAATCTATCTGCTCAATGGGAGCATACTGTGTTAGTAACGAAGGATGGTTTTGAGATACTAACTGATAGAGGAGATTGATCTTGTTTTTAATAGCTTATTTTGAGTAAACTCTTTCTATAAATCTTGAATAAAATATTCTAATTGATTCAACAATTGGCATTAATAAATATGTTATCGGATTGGGAGTTACTATAATTAAATAATCTTCTCGTTCTGCTTTTTGTATTATTCTTTCTGCTACAAAATCAGGCTTCAAAATTCCTTGTGGATTTAATTTAGATTTGAAGGGCCCAAGTATTAATTTTTTGACAATAAAGTATTTATTTTTTTCAATTAATAATTTACTTTTCTTTAAACTTACAAGTTCACCAATTAGACGTTTTGTTATTTCATATACAGGACTCAAAGCTATCTGAATCTCTGCTTCTGATGTATTTATCCATATTTCCTTCGTATTGTATTCATTGTTATTTATTGCTAATTCCTCAAAGATTTTAATCAATCTCCAATAACTAAGTGCGTTTATTTCTATAGCTTTATTTATTTCATTGAATTCAATCTTTTCTTTTGGATTGAATCCATGGTTAAGTATTAAAATGTCAACATTAGTAAGGCTGCTTGAAAGTTCATCTTCTTTTCCACATGACCAGGAAATCCAATCGTCCGGGCCTCTTTCGTCAGAGTTGAAATTGTTTTTTTTGCTATGAGTTAACCCAACAACATAAGCTCCTTTTTTTTTCAGTTCCTGAATAAGAGACTTACCAAGACTCCCATTTGCACCAGTTATGGCAATTCTTAAACCTTTAAACTTTGAAGTTTTTGATAAGTTTTTGTTCATTTAGTTGAATCCATTGTATTTCCTCCAAAAAAATCAGGAATTACTAGAGAATTTTTGTGTAATTAGAATTTTATACAGATTTGGTGTTGAGAACTTCTTCAAAAAGCCTAAACTTATAAAGTTATTAATCTCACATCAGGTCTTTAATTAATGAGCAAGACCTTTCTAATTGGATCGTGTGAACCATTTAGCGGCAAGTCAGCATTAGTGCTAGGTATTGCAAGAAATTTAATTGCTTCTAATCATTTGGTTAGATTTGGAAAGCCATTAGCCACAAGTCTTGAATTGAATGTCTCGGCAAGCGGAGACATTCAAGAAGATCTACTTGATGATGATGTCAGGTTTGTTGGAAAGACATTAAATTTATCTGCGGAAAATTTAATTCCTTCCATTCAGTTTTTGGCCGCCTCTACAGCCAGCAAAAGAATTGAAAATAATACATTAGATGCTGGGGTTAAATTTGATGAGTTTAAATTATCTCTTGATTCTTCTGATAATGCTATCAATATTCTTGAGGCTGCTGGTAGCTTACATGAAGGACTCTTATATGGTTTAAGTCTAAGTCAACTCGCTAAAGGTTTAAATGCTAAAGTTTTACTTGCTCATTTTTGGCAAGATAGTAGAAGTGTTGAAGCTTTATTGGAGGCTAAAAATCAACTTGGAGATAATTTAAGTGGTGTTGTTTTAAATGCTGTGAACCCTGATCAAATCAAGGATATTAAAGAGAATATAGTTCCATCACTTAAGTCACTAGGTTTAGATGTATTTGGAGTAATGCCTAGGTCTCCTTTATTGAGGAGTGTCACTGTGGAAGAATTGGTGAGACGTTTAAATGCTCGAGTTGTTTGTTGTTCTGAAAGGCTTGAGTTGATGGTAGAAACTTTAAGTATAGGCGCGATGAGTGTTAATAGCGCAATGGAGTTTTTCCGCAGAAGGCGTAATATGGCTGTAGTGACAGGAGCTGATCGCACTGATATCCAATTGGCCGCTTTGGAAGCTTCTACTCAATGCCTAATACTTACTGGAGCTGGCGAACCACTACCACAATTAATTAATAGATCAGAAGAATTGGAAGTTCCACTACTTAAAGTTGATAGAGATACTCTCTCAACAGTTGAGGTCATTGAGCAAGCATTTGGTCATGTTCGTCTTCATGAAACAGTCAAAGCTACTTATGCGTTTCGTTTAGTTCAAGAACATTGTGATCTTCATCGAATCTTTAAAACTTTAGGAATTTCTACTGGAATTCATGAATAGTGCTAACTTTAAATTATCTGAATTAGGATGTCCTTGAGCCGATCGCTCGATCTTCCTGCATTGGGACGAGTTGATACTCTCGCTCAGGAATTGGCCTTGTTGAAAAACGAGGGAAAAAGAAGAATTGCGTTTCTAGGTAGTAGGCATGTGCCTGTTGTCTCGATACATATAGTCGAATTAATAGCACGGTCTTTGGCTCAAGAAGGCCATTCGATAATCACATCAGGTTCTCAAGGTGTAAATGCTGCAGTGATACGAGCCGTTTTAGATGTTACCCCCTCTCTCTTAACCGTTTTATTGCCTCAATCTCTTGATAGGCAGACCGCAGAAGTTAAGGATCTTCTTGGCAACGTTTTACATTTAATAGAAAAAGAAGACAATAATGATTTACCTTTGCCAATGGCCAGTAGTCTTTGTAATCAAGAAATTATTAATAGATGTGATCAATTGATTTGCTTTGCATTCCATGATAGTGAAACATTATTGAGTAGTTGTCATAGCGCTGAAGATATGGGGAAAGTGGTGAGCCTTATGTTTTTTGATTAATTTACAATCAAAGATAACTAACTACTTCTGGATATTTTTAAACTTACGAAATGTCTCATAAGTATATTTTAAGCAATTTGGCGTTTTTTTCATAAGATGGTGGAAACAAATAGAAATTTTCATGCCCTCTTCTTATTCTTTTGATGTGGTTTCAGAATTTGATCAGCAGGAATTAGTAAATGCTATTGATCAATTAAGGAGAGAAGTGGATCAAAGGTATGATTTGAAAGACTCAAAGACAAAAATAGATATTAAAGAAGATGAATTAACTATTATCTCTCTAAGTGATATGACAATCGAATCTGTAAAAGATATTTTATTACAGAAAGCCACTAAAAGAAATTTATCATTAAAGATATTTGATTTTCAAAAAATTGAAACTATAGGGGGGAATATGGTAATGCAAACTGTTAAATTGAAGAAAGGATTGCCTCAAGAAATCTCGAAGAAATTAAGTAAATTAGTTCGAGATAATTTGAAGAAAATAACTGTATCAATACAAGGAGATAGCCTGAGAATTACTGGTAAAAATAAAGATGATTTGCAATCTGCAATTAATTTAATTAAGAAGCAGGAAGATGATTTAGAAATAGCTCTACAATTTCAAAATTATAGATAGTAAATTAATAATTAAAAACCCTATCACTAAGATTTTTTGTTATGGAGAAATTAATAGAAAGACTTTCTAAAAAGGCAGTCGTTTTATCCGGTAAGTCAAAAAAAGAATTAGAAAGAACATGTTGGATGATTGTTCATGAGCATAAGCATGGCGTGATGCCAACAGAATATGATGTTAGAGAGATTGATGAAGAACTATATTTAGAGGTTTTAAAAACAGCTAGAGATATGGCTTAGGTAATGAAGAGAGATGCTTTTTATTCATTAAAAATGACAATCTGGCAGGTTTAAAAATAAATTTATTATTTTTTCTATCTAACAATTTTCACAATACTTGCTAAATCAACATAAAATCATTTTTAGATAATCTTTTTTATGACAACTCCATTTCGTAATGTGACTCCGAATGGACCAGGTGGCACAACAACTCTTCTACTTGTCCTTTCATTTACCGGATTTTTACTTCTTACTCAAGCATTTTTCGTTGTTCCTGCTGGACAAGTTTCAGTTGTCACAACATTAGGGAAAGTAAGTGGTGGATCTCGTAAACCTGGTTTGAATTTCAAAGTACCTTTTGTTCAAAATACTTATCCTTTTAATGTTCAAACTCAAGTTAGACCTGAAAAGTTTGATTCATTAACTAAAGACTTGCAAGTCATTTCCGCCACGGCCACTGTTAAATATGCTCTAAAGCCTAATGAGGCAGGAAGAGTCTTTAAAACCATCTCTTATAACGATAGAGAGATATATAACAGGATTATTCAACCATCATTACTTAAAGCACTAAAGTCAGTTTTTTCAAAGTATGAGTTGGTAACAATAGCTAGCTCCTGGAGTGATATTTCTGAATTGGTTGAGCAAACAGTAGCTGATGAACTTAATAAGTTTGACTACGTTGACGTCCAATCACTCGATTTGACTGGTTTGACTATCGCTGATGAATATCGAGCAGCTATTGAACAAAAACAGATTGCTGAGCAGCAATTATTGAGAGCTCAAACTGAGGTTAAAATTGCAGAGCAAGAAGCTCTTAGATACGACACCTTAAATAAAAGTCTTGATGATCAAGTTCTT
The DNA here is from genome assembly GCA_003216715.1 of Prochlorococcus sp. AG-402-L09. Classification (GTDB taxonomy): domain Bacteria; phylum Cyanobacteriota; class Cyanobacteriia; order PCC-6307; family Cyanobiaceae; genus Prochlorococcus_B. Next base: position 18,009 of record QCIK01000006.1, read on the forward strand.
TTCAAATTGTTTTTAGATAAATGGAATGGAGAGACACAAGTTGTTCCTTCATTGCCAGGAAATAGTTCAGGAAATGTTCCTGTAATTGTTAGAGGAAAAAATTAATTAGACTTAAAAAATGACTATAAAGAAATCCAATTTATTAATTTAAATTGGATTTCTTTATGAGATTTCAGAGAAACTTTCTTGAAAAGCTTTTATGGTCGAATTTATATCATCTTCAGAATGTGCAAGTGATGTGAAACCAGCTTCAAATGCACTTGGAGCTAAATAAACCCCCTTTTGAAGCATCAATCTATGAAGTTTACTGAAACGTTCGGTATCAGCAGATTTGGCTTCTTCAAAGTTTCTAACTGGTCCTTCACATAGATAAAAACCGAACATTGCGCTAATGCTCTGTCCATAAATGGCAATATTTGATTCTTTAGCAGCTGAAATAACTCCATCGACAAGCTTTTTCGTGAGAGCTTCTAATTTTTCATAGGTACCCTCTTGCTTTAGGAGTTCAAGAGTTTTAATGCCTGCTGTCATGGCTAGAGGATTACCGCTCAGTGTACCTGCTTGATACATCGGACCAGAAGGTGAAACCATTGACATGATTTCTTTGCGACCGCCGTAGGCCCCGACTGGAAGTCCTCCACCTATTACCTTCCCCATAGTTGTTAAATCAGGAGTTACTCCAAAACGCTCTTGGGCACCTCCAAAGCTGATTCGAAAACCAGTCATTACTTCATCAAAAACTAAAAGAGCACCATTCTCCTGGGTTACCTCTCTCAACCCCTCTAAGAATCCTGGTTCAGGTGTAATGAAGCCGGCATTACCAACAACGGGCTCAAGGATGACTCCAGAAATCGCATCTGGGTTTTCAGCAAAAAGCTCTTTTACAGCTTCAAGATCGTTGTAAGGAGCAGTAAGCGTATTGGCGGTTGTACTTCTAGGAACACCTGGTGAATCTGGCAGACCAAGTGTTGCTACTCCCGAGCCTGCTTTCACTAAAAACATATCTGCATGTCCGTGATAACAACCCTCGAACTTGATAACTTTATCCCTGCCAGTAAAGGCTCTCATTAAACGAAGAACAGCCATACAAGCTTCTGTGCCGCTGTTGACAAAGCGAACCATCTCAACGCTTGGCACGGCATCTATGACCATTTCAGCAAGCTTGTTCTCGAGCACACAAGGTGCTCCAAAACTTGTACCTTTTTCAAGTGTTTCTTGAAGAGCGGAAATCACCTCTGGGTGAGCATGACCACAAATTGCAGGTCCCCAGCTACCTACATAGTCGATGTATCTGTTTCCATCAACATCCCAAGCATAAGGACCCTTAACTCGATCAAAAACGATTGGATCCCCTTCAACAGATTTGAAAGCTCTTACAGGTGAACTAACTCCACCAGGCATTAAATTTTTGGCAGAGCCAAAAATTTCTTCAGATCTTTTTGTGTTCAACGCGTCTGTCACAGCACCTCAGCGAATGAGCTAATAAACACAGTTCGCCATATTGGCCTAAAAGTGACTGATTCGTCTAAATTTTCGAATCTGTTCAGCTTCTGGTTATTTTTATTTAATCTTTAAGAGCTCCATCTTGCTAATTGTTTTTAATTATGAAAACCAGTCATAGATTGACTTCCTTGGATATCCGACCTGCCTAATTCAATGTTTTTTGGCTAATTGTAAATATTTGATTTGTTAATTCTGTGATGATTTGAAAATAGAAAATAACCTAATTTTTTCAAAAGAAAAATTCATTTTCAATCTCTGATGGAGGCCAGCTAATATCGACAACTACTGGGGCGTGGTCACTAGGCTTTTCTTTAGATCTTTGTTCTTTGTCTATCCAACAACTATTGGCACAACAAAGAATATCTTCTGTTAAGTAAATATGATCGATTCGCCAACCCTTGTCTCTTTCCCAGGACGAATGGCGATAATCCCACCAAGACCAATGATTCTCTCCAGGTTCAAAAATTCTAAAGACATCTTCTAATTCTCCTCCTAAGGCATCTTTAAGTAGTCTTCTTTCTTTAGAAGAAGCCATGATTGAGTCTCTATAAAGATTAGGCGTATGTATATCTTTATCTTCAGGAGCAATATTAAAGTCTCCCAATAAACATATAGGAGTATGATTTAAATTGATTTTCCTTATATAAAACTTTAGGCACTCTATCCATTTTTCTTTGTAAATGTATTTATCTGAATTTAAAGATGATCCATTTGGAACATAAACATTTATAATTCTAATGTCTCTTATATCAGCGCTTATAATTCTTTTTTGCTGAGTTAATATAGATAAATCCTGGTAGTCTTGGATAACTTGATCAAAACCGATCTTTATATCATTAATAGGGAATTTACTTATTATTGCTACTCCATTATAAGACTTTTGCCCAGAGGTTGAAACTTGATATCCAAGTTTTGAAAAAACTTCAACTGGAAAAAAATTATCTTCTGTTTTTGTCTCTTGTAAGCAAAGTACGTCAACTTCGTTAGCTATTAGCCATTCTTTGACATGATCAATTCTTGAACGAATAGAATTTACGTTCCATGTTGCAACAAGCAAGGCCCTAAAATTTATTGCTTAAGTTATTATCATGTAAAGTCGGTCGAAATTTTAGTTTTGATCAAAGCGGTACTTTTTATTCCTTGTCAATTTTTTTTGACTTTAGTTTGTTTAACACCGTTTTTTATTAAAGCTGTGCGAGATGTTTATTCTTCTAGAATAATAATATCGGAGGTAAAAAATTATTCAACTGATGAAAAAAGAGATATTTATAGTACTTTTGATACAGAGGATCAAATTGATCAGGGTTTACCTATCGATCCATTCGATTTAATGAATCGTCTCAAACAAGTAGGAGCGATGAATAATGCTACAACTCCATCAAATGCAATAGATGAAGCTCTTAATGCATTTGATCAGTCAGAGTATGAAAATGTCCCAATTGAATAAAATCAACAGAGTATTTGTGGGGTTTTGGTAAATTTAAGAACAGTAACTCATGGATCATTTATTAAATAGATGCAAAACCATCCGATCCCTTCGGTCACTGATCCATTGCAATACAGAGCAATTGGAATAGTTAGAGGTATTTACAAACCTCATGATGATGAGAAATTCACTCGTGGAGCTCTCATTGATTCTCAAGGTAATGAAATTGATTCAGTTGTGCTTGGAAGAGTTATAACTTTGATTCGTAATCACGTCTCTTTAGAAAAACCTCATCTCTGGGTTGTATATCCAAGATGTAGAAATAATCAAAATCTTCATTTGCAAATCACAGGCATTTGGGAGCCAAGTACGCTGAGAAAAGATCTTAAGGACGATGAGGGATTGAATGAAACTTCAAGTTTCAACGTTGATTCTGATGATTTATTGGAAGGTGATGATTATTTCTCAATAAGAGGAGAATTGATTTTTACTAAGCCAGCGGATAAGGAAGTGGTAATAAAAATCCGTCAAAAGCCAAGAAACCAACAAAAAAAAGCATTACCTTTTAAGGTTAATCTTAAAGGAGAAGTCCCCCCTAATTATTTAAAACATTTTATTAGTCTTGATGTTAGACGAGTAGACTATGAGCTTTTTGTTGAGGATTTTCAAATAATAGGTCCGATTCCTAAAGACTCAATAAACAACAAAAGTAGTAAAAATCAAAAAAAAATAAAAAACTAATCACATTCTGAAAATTTATTCAAATGTATTTGTCTATAAAACTAATTATAAATTTACTAATTAAATGAAATCTATTTTTATTGATTGTAGTCTTGGAATATCTGGAGATATGCTTACCTCAGCATTTTTTGATTTAGGTGTTCCGCATTCTATTTTCTTGGATAATTTAGTAAATTTAAATTTAGATAAAAATTATAAGTTAAACTTTAATCAAGGAGATAGTAAAGGAATCAAAGGAATTGTATGTAGTAAAAATGAAATCCAATTTGAAGAATCACCTAGAAGTCTGAGAGACATAAAAAACTTTATTCTTAATTCAAGCTTGAATGATTACGTTAAAAAGAAAACAATTAGGGCTTATGAAATTCTTGCAAAAGCAGAAGCAGTTGTTCACGGGAATAAAATTTCAAATGTTCATTTTCATGAACTAGGTTCAATTGATTCAATAGTTGATATTGTTAATGTATGTTCGGCTGTTGATTTTTTAAAGCCAGAGAATATTTATTTCTCAGACCCACCAACCGGTCAAGGCATGGTAACTACTTCGCATGGTATTCTCCCTGTTCCAGTCCCTACGGTTTTAGAGATAGCGAAGCAAAATAAAATTCAATTAATAATGTTAAAGGATAAATATTTTGGTGAATTAACAACACCGACTGGTATCGCTTTGATAGCAACTTTTCTAGATAAAATTGTGCAACCTTATAATATAAACATTAAAAATATTGGTATCGGTTTAGGAAGCAAAAATATTTCTCGTCCAAATTTTTTACGAGTCCTGCTAATAGATGAGAATAAAGATAGTAAAAATAATAACCATAAGCCTTTTTCTGAGACTATAGTTTCTCAGGAGGCTTGGATTGATGATTCCACACCTGAAGATATTGCGATCTTAATCGAAAGATTAAGATCAGCAGGTGCGATTGATGTAATTTGTTATTCGGTTGATATGAAAAAAAATAGAAAAGGGGTATGTATAAAAGCTATTTTACATCCCGAAAAAGAATCTTTACTTAGAGAAGTTTGGTTTAATTATAGTACAACACTTGGCATAAGAGAAAATAAGATTAATCGCTGGATACTTCCAAGACGAATAGTTAGTCAAAAAACTATATTTGGTGAAATTAATTTTAAACAGGCTATGAGACCAAACGGTCAAATTTCAATAAAAATAGAACATAAAGATTTGAGTGAAATAAGCTTAAGAACTGGAATTTCAATAGAAGAGATTCGTCAAAAACTATTTATAGAATTGTCAGAATTCTATGAATTTGATGATTGGTTCTATTGATGCTTGAATTTAATAGATTTCAAGGCAAAATAATGTTTTTTGTTTTTCGATTTATATCTAAACTAAATATTAAACTTTTAATAACATTAATTTGTTTAGTATTTCTTGGTATTTCAATATACGGAAATTTCGAGGATTTATCTAATCAGAGAATTACTCTTGATAAGATCTTATGGTTACTAGGGGGCTTTGTTTTTAGCTTTTTAAGTATAGTCATTAACGCCTATGCTTGGAAGCTTTTAATAATTAGCATTGGTTGTAATATTAAAAAAAATAATATAATAAAAATATTTTTGAATACAAATATATACAAATACTTACCAGGGGGAATATGGCATTTTGTCTATAGATATAATACCTTGCGATTGGAATTTTCTAAAGAAAAATCGGTAGAATCTATTTTATTAGAACCATTATTGATGCTTGTCGCAGGCTTAATTTTTATCCCATTAGGAGGCTTTAATATATTTATTTTTCTCTTTTGCTGGTCTTCACCTTTAGTCTTATTAACTGGATTTAGAGAATTTACAATTAAAAAATTGAAGGCAATGAAGTCTACTATCTTTACGAATAATGATAATGTAAATGAAGGAAATCTAGTATGTAATCAACATCATAGTTCAAATAGTATTTCTTATCCATATAGTGCATTATTTGTAGAAATTGTATTTATCTTTTTTCGTTTTCTTGGTTTTTTGTTTTGTCTGAATGCATTTTCTATTGGATCGTTAATTTCTCAAGGTGAATCAATCTCTTATTTCTCTTTGGCATGGATAATTGGCCTTATTGTTCCTGCAGCGCCAGGTGGATTAGGTGTTTTTGAGTCTGTGATTTTATTTACTCTTGGTTCACATTTACCAGAAGCACCTCTCTTGGCTTCCTTGCTTTGCTATCGCCTTGTTTCAACACTCTCTGATTTAATTGCGGCTTTGGTTTACCCAGCTAAAAGATTGTTTAACGTTTAAATTTATGGTTTAGTTGTTTTTATTATTTAAATTTGGTATTAAGGAAAAAGAAGCTATTAATCCTAAACAAATTATTATCAATGAAGGTAATATAGATTCCGCGACTCTTTCATCTCCTGCGTATTGGAATATTCGTACTGAAAGCGTATCAAAATCAAAAGGTCTTAAAATAAAAGTCAAAGGTAGTTCTTTTATAGTGTCAACAAAAACAAGAAGAGCTCCCACTAGCATAGGTCCTTTTAGAAGTGGCAGATGGATTTGGAAAAGTACTTCTGGCCAACTTTTGCCAAGATTTGTAGCTGCATTGTCAATACTTGGTGAAATTCTTTCAAAGCCAGCATCTAGTCCACCTTTAGAAACAGCTAAAAATCGAATACTATAGCCCCAAACTAGTAAACTTAGTATATTTATTTGCCAGATGCTTCCTTTAAATGAAATAAGAGCAAGGGCCAAAACTGATCCAGGAATTGCATAACCAACACTTGATAAAAAGGTAAATATATTGAGCAATTGATTATTTTGCCATCTCTTAGAAATTGATAAAATTAATGATATAAATACTGTTATTATGGAAACAACTAAGGCTAAACTAAAACTTCTAATAGTTAAACCAATTAAGTCAATATTTAATCCTTGATTCATTTGATCAATATTTACTATTGCCCATATGATTGGAATCCCTAAAGTAAAGATTGGAGGCGTAAAGGTTATTACTTTAGCAAGGAATAGATTAATTCCTTTTAATTCCCATTTTGCTGTATCTCCACTACTTATTCCATCAGTCCATCTTTTACTTCGCTCTCTTGATTTTCGTTCAATTGCAACTAATAGAAAAACGAAAACCAGAGCAAATAGAGCTAGAGCAATAGCACCAGAAGGATCACCTTCCTCTACCCAGCTCTCAAGTATTCCGGCTGAAATACTTGGGATATTTAATAATTGAACAGCACCTAACTCATTTATAATTTCCATCGCCATTAAAGATAATCCAGCTGTGATGGACGGCAATGCGATTGGTAAAGATATTCTAAAAAAACTTTCCCAAGGACCTACTCCAAGAGTTCTGCATGCCTCAATTTGTTTCCTACCAACTTTCTCAAAGCTTTCTGAACTTAGGAGAAATACATATGGGTAGGTTGTAAATGCCATTATTATTACCCCCCAAAACATCCCGTTGATTCGGATGGAGTTAATGCTGCCTAGGTCAATAAGTGTTGCTGCTAAAAGATAAGCCGGAGTTGCGAAAGGAATTAGTTGAAAAATTCTAAGTATTTTTCTCCCTTTGAAATGGCAATTGGCTAAAATCCAACCATTTGATATTCCTAATAACCCTCCTAGGAGCAAAGAAAAAATTAATAATAATAGTGTTCCTTTTATTTCCTCAAGATTATTTATTGTTAAATAAATCGACCCATTCTGAATGCCGTAAAATCCCTCTCCTATAAGAGAAAGTAGAGGCCATAAAATAAAAAATGCTAACAAAATTACTACTAATTTCAATATAATTCGACTATTATTCCACTCCATTAGATTAGAAATTATTATAAAAGATTTTTTATTCTTTATCCTTTTATTAAATGAATTTAACATTGGTTGATTTAATTTAAAAGTATTTATTTTTTGATTATTTATCAATACATGAATTTAATTGAGATAGCATTTTCTCTTTATCTAATTCTTTCCCAATAAAGACTAGTTTATTATTCCTTACCTCTCTCCATTCACTATCTTCAATTGATATTCTTTTACCTGCCAGATGAAATAAATGTCTTCTCTCACTTTCACTAAACCATAGGATACCCTTTGCTCTGAACACATTACTTTCTAATTGATTATCTAAAAAATATTGGAACTTTCTTAGAGAGAATGCTTCCTTCGTTTGAAAAGAAACAGAAAGAAAATCTTCAATTTTATCATCTTCTTTTGAGTGAACATGTTCATGAGAGTGTTCATGAGAGTGGTCATGAGAGTGTTCATGAACGGTTTCTTTTTGATTAGATAGATCAGTTTCGAATAGCCCCACACTTAATAGTAGATTAAGAGGAATATTACCTTTAATACTTTTTAAAATTCTCAAATCATTTTTTATTTCTTTTAACTTGGCTATGGTTTCTTCTATCTCTTTATTAGTTACTAAATCACATTTGTTTAGAAGTAAAATATCACCATAGATAACCTGGGATCTGCCTATTGAACTTTCTAAGGCAACATCATTAAAGTTCTCAGCATCAATTAGAGTTATGATAGAGTCTAATCTTATTTGATCTCTTAACTCACTTCCAAGTAATGTCATTGCAACTGGAAGAGGATCGGCTAATCCTGTAGTTTCAATGATAATGTAGTCTAAATTCTTGTTGGCATTAATTAACTTTTCTATTGCTTCTACTAACTCACCATTTATAGAACAACAAATACATCCATTACTTAGTTCTATCATTTCTTCTTCAGTCTTAATTATTAACTCATTATCAATTCCTATTTCACCAAATTCGTTCACCAATACAGCTGTCTTTATACCTTTCTGATTAGTAAGTATATGATTTAATAAAGTTGTTTTCCCTGACCCTAAAAACCCTGATATAATTGTAATTGGAATATTCGTTTTGGAGACTAAATTTTCTTTAATATTACATTGGCTATCTTTCATTTTGATTACTGAAAATAATAATAAATTAGGCTTTGATTAGTTTATCAATAGACTCAGCAAGCTTTATGTCATTAGTAGTGACCCCACCTTTGTCATGAGTTGTTAAATTGATTTTAACTTTATTATATGTATTTTGCCAATCTGGATGATGATCCAATTTTTCAGATAAAAGAGCGACCTTACTCATAAATCCAAAAGCATCAATGAAATTATCGAATTTAAATTCTTTCTTTATCGCTTTATTATCTATTTGCCAGCTAGGGTTCTTTTCTATAAAAGAATCTAGTTGATTTTTTTCTATTAATGAAACCATGAGTTTTTTCTATTTTATTTTAATTTAAATCAAAATCACCAATTGCATGCAATTGTAATGACCTTGATTTATTTGATGCTCTATGCTCCCATATATAAATGGCTTGCCATAAGCCTATTACTAATTTGCCGTCAACCACACTGAAGCTTAAATTATTTGAAGTAAGCATTGTTCTTATATGAGCAGGCATATCGTCTAAACCTTCTTCTGAATGAAGATATTCTATTTTTTTACTGCTTCTGTTAATTGGATAAATTCCATCCTCTGGGACAATAGCTTTCATATAAGCTGATAAGTCTTTAAGAACATTAATATCCGCATTTTCATTTATAATTAGACTACAGCTTGTATGCTTTAAAAAAATAAGAAGTATTCCTTTTTTAAGCTTTTTATTTTGGATCCAGTGATCAATTTCTTTTGTTATATCAGTAAAACCTTTTCCCTTAGTCTCGAAATCTAAAGTTGATAAAATCTGTTCCATTCCTAATAAACTGCTAACCTGACTGTATTAAATATTAACAGGTTTGTTGGTTCCTTCCAAAGGTGAGGTTTTTTGAATTCGATTTTATTAAAAAAATATAATCTTTTTGATTTTAAATCATCAATAATTTAATTAAGAACTTATGATTTAAATTATTTTAAATTGATCAAATACTGATCTCTTTTCATCAATTTGATATTAGGATTATAGAAATATCAAATGGAGTATTTTGTCAAATTCTGCTTGGCAGCGTTTGGGTGATTACCTAAAAGATACGCAGTTGTTGGGATCTATACAAAGCACTCTCTACTGGGATCAAAATACATCTATGCCTATTGCTGGTTCCACTTGGAGAGGAGAGCAATTAAGTCTTTTAGCTAAGCAACTTCATGCAAGACAAAGTTCTGAACAGTTCGGAATTTTAATAAAAGAAGCTAAATCTGAACTTCAAAATTTAAAAGAAAAAGACGATTTGGAATCTCAACTCATGACAGATAGGTTTAGAAATATTGAATTGCTTGAGCAAGATTTTAATAGACAGAAAAGTTTGGATCCTCAATTGGTTGTTGAGCTTGCAACAGCAAAGTCTGAGGGTTATATGTGTTGGCAGGAAGCTAAGAAAAATAATGATTTCAAAAGCTTTTCTCCAGCTCTTAAGAAATTAATTTCATTACGAACAGAACAAGCTAATCAGCTTTGTGAAGAAAGAAGTTGCTGGGAGACACTTGCCCAGCCTTTTGAACCGAACTTAACGATTAATCGTGTAAGCGAACTATTTGAACCTTTGAAAAAGAGATTGCCAGAATTGATTCAGAAGGCTGAGACAATAACCAATAAAAAGAGTGAAAAATGGGATTTAGCAATTAGCGATCAAGAAAAACTCTGTCAAATACTTTTAAATGATTGGTCTAGGGATCCTTCTAATACGGCTATAGCTAAGTCTCCGCATCCATTCTCTATAACTTTAGGTCCGGATGATTATCGAATTACGACTCGAATCGTTAAAGGTCAGCCACTTTCTTGCTTATTAGCTACTGCCCATGAATGGGGGCATTCTCTTTATGAACAAGGCTTGCCGTCTGAAAGTCACCAATGGTTTGCATGGCCGTTAGGTCAAGCAACCTCTATGGCTGTTCATGAGAGTCAATCTCTATTTTGGGAAAATAGAATTGCTAGGAGCTTTTCATTCTCAAAGTCTTTTTGGCATCATTTTGAGAATGCAGGTGCTCCAATTCACTCTGGAGATGATTTATGGATCAATCTAAATCCATTTACTCCAGGATTGAATCGAGTAGAGGCCGATGAACTCAGTTATGGCTTACACATAATGATTAGGACTGAATTGGAAATTGATCTTCTCGAGAGAGGGCTTTCTGTAGAAGATCTGCCTAATGAATGGAATAAAAGGTATTTGAACCTTCTAGGTGTTTCGCCAGAAAATGATACTGAGGGATGTTTGCAAGATGTACACTGGAGTGAGGGGATGTTTGGTTATTTTCCTTCTTATTTGCTTGGTCATCTAATTAGCGCTCAGTTAACAAAAACTCTTGAAGAAGATTTAGGAAAAATTGAAAATTTTATTGAATCTAAGGAAATCAGTAAAATATTGGGTTGGCTTCGCAAAAATGTTCATCATTATGGGAGAAGTTTAGATTCCGAGGAACTTGTAAAGAAGGTCTCTGGAGCAAAATTATCACCAACTTATTTTCTTGAATACTTAGAAAATAAACTTGAAAAGCTTTCTATAATTTCTGATTAAAATAGACATATATTGCCAAAAAAATTTAGTGGAGCATATCTTTTTATTGAAACTTTTCTAAATTATCTGCTACAACTCCATTTGCATTTACTGTGTTGATTTACCATGTAAGAACATAAAAAAATACCATGGCTAACCTTGACCAAGCGCCTAGCAGAACAATGCCTAATCTGCTTCATATATTACCTGCGTTTGCCAATGAATCTGAACTTAGAGTCAATACAATTGTTGAGTTAAATTCAAATACTATAAATAAATACGAACTTATTACTGAAACAGGTCATCTAAAGCTTGATCGGGTTGGATATTCTTCTCTGGCCTACCCTTTCGCTTATGGGTGCCTTCCACGTACATGGGATGAAGACGGGGACCCATTAGATATCGAAATTGTGAATGTTACAGAGCCTTTGGTCCCCGGTTCAATTGTTGAGGCAAGGATTATAGGAATAATGACTTTTGACGATGGAGGTGAAGTTGACGACAAAGTTATTGGCGTAATAGCAGATGACAAGAGGATGGATCACATACAAAGCTTTGAACAACTAGGAAAGCATTGGATTAATGAAACAACTTATTATTGGGAGCATTATAAGGATCTTAAAAAACCAGGAACTTGTACTGTAAATGGTTTCTTTGGTGTTGAAAAAGCAGTTCAGATTATTAAATCCTGTGAGGAGCGTTACTTATCTGAAATAAATCCTAATTTAATTAATTAAATTTTATGGATGATTTAGGCTCTTGCAGACTTGAATATCTCTTCTAATATTTTTCCTGCTCCACGGCCTTTTAATTCATTGGCTAAGTCTATACCTATTTCCTCTGCAGAGCTTACCGATCCTTTTTGTATATCTCTAATTAATCTTTTACCATCTAAACTTGCGACCATTCCTTCAAGAATTAATTCATCGTTGTTAATTTCCGTTCTAACGCCTATTGGAACTTGACATCCTCCTTCAAGCTCTCTGAGGAAAGACCTTTCTGCTAAACATCTTTTAGATGTTGATGCGTGTTCAAGTGTTTTTAAAATATCTAGTACCTCTTGTTGACCACTTACACATTCAATACCAAGAGCTCCCTGTCCCACAGCATGGAGTGAAATATCTGTTGGAATTAACTGATGTATTCGATTAGCAAAACCAAGTCTTTGCAATCCAGCAGCAGCCAAGATAAGACAGTCATATTCTCCTGAGTCAAGCTTTTCTAATCGTGTAATAACATTTCCTCGTACATCTTTGAAAACAAGATGTGGATAATGGTATCGCAATTGAGCAAGCCTTCTTAAGGAACTAGTCCCCACTACAGAACCTTCTGGCAGAGTTTCTAGTTTGTGAATTTGATTTTTCTCATTAACCACTAATGCGTCTGAAGGATCCTCCCTTTCTGTGATGCACCCAAGAATTAATCCATCTGGAAGGTTCGTGGGTAAATCCTTAAGTGAGTGGACTGCAATTTCGGCATGACCAAGAAGCATTTGAGCTTCAAGCTCTTTGGTGAAAAGACCTTTATCTCCTATTTTTGCTAAAGCTACATCAAGTATTTTGTCACCCTGCGTAGCCATTGCTTCGATAGTGATAGCAAGATCAGGATGTGCTTTTTGTAGTTCATCTCGTACCCAGTTCGTCTGAACCATGGCCAGCTGGCTTCGGCGAGAGGCGATGCGCAGTTGGTCTAGAGTCATTAGCAAATATCTTTCTATTTCTTTACCTTAAGCAGTCAACCTTACCAAATGAAAATTCTTGGAAAATAATTTAATAAGGTTGATGTGAAATGAAATCTCTGATCTAACCAATATTTTTATTTGTTTCTAGGAAAAGTAAAGGTTAAAGTTTAATTTAACTTGATATATTCTTTAAGTACTCCGTTTCTATTTGGATGACGAAGCTTCCTTAAAGCCTTGGCTTCTATTTGTCTAATTCTCTCTCTAGTTACATCAAAAATTTGTCCAATCTCTTCAAGCGTTTTCATCCTTCCATCATCTAAACCATAACGAAGTCTTAGAACATCTCTTTCTCTAGGACTTAATGTGGCGAGAACACCCTCCAAATCTTCTCTTAATAAGGTTTTTGCTACATCTTGTTCAGGATTTTCTATATCTGCTTCAATAAAATCTCCTAGTCGAGAATCTTCTTCTTTACCAATAGGGGTCTCAAGCGAAATAGGTAGTTGAGCACTCTTAGCGATAAATCTAAGTTTCTCAATCGTCATTTCCATGCTTTCGGCAATTTCTTCCTCGGTTGGTTTCCTTCCAAACTCTTGACTTAAAACTTTAGTGGTTTTCTTAATACGTGAGATAGTTTCATATAAATGCACAGGCAAACGAATTGTTCTGCTTTGATCTGCAATTGCTCTTGTAATAGCCTGTCTAATCCACCATGTAGCGTAAGTTGAGAATTTATATCCTTTCTCATGGTCAAATTTTTCAGCGGCACGGATAAGTCCAAGGCTTCCTTCTTGGATTAGATCTTGAAAAGACAACCCTCTATTCATATATTTTTTTGCAATTGAAACTACCAATCTTAGATTCGATTGCACCATTTTTTCTTTTGCTCTTCTACCAAGCATTAATCGCCTGCGGAAGCGAGTTAAAGGCATTTCTGCAATAATTGCCCATTCTTTAACAGATGGAAAATGACCGTTTTCACTTTCAAATTGAGCAGCTTCTTCCTCTAATTGAAGAAGATCAGCTATTTTTCTTGCTAATTCAATTTCTTCGTCTGGCCTAAGAAGTCTTATCCGACCAATTTCTTGGAGATAAACCCTAATAGAGTCTTCTGTATAAACTCCCTTGGGTCCTATCTTGATGCTTGCTAATGCTTTCGCGGCTGCTTCTTGAGCACTGGTAAGCATAGAGGCATTATCGTCGTCATCGTCTAGATCGATATCTGCTTCAGTGGCTTTATTTGCTTCAGCAATTAATTTGTCGGCCTCTAGATCTAAATCAATTTTTAGATCATTTGAAGATTCTTGAGGAAGAGTTTGAGTTTCTTTAGTCACGTTTAATTTGGCGGCGGTTTTTTTAACTTTTGTGGAATTGCTTTTAGTTTCCTGGTTAATAGACATGGTTTTAGATTTCTTCTTTACCTTTGAAGTGATTTTTTCAATTGTTTTTTGGTCAGATGCTGAGCTCATGTTACTAACCGAAAAAAATGGCCGGAATCTCCTAGTGAAAATATTTCAGGAAAAACTATTTAATTTGTTAAATTTCAACGAAAACACTCTAATTTGGCATTGTCCTTAACCGTGATGAATCTTGCGAAAAATCACATGATATCAATAAGGACTTAAAAAATATTAAAAATGTTTTGTTGAAGGATGTAAATCAATGTGTAAGCAAGGATGTCAGGGGATTTCTCAGACCGGCATACCTAAGAATAGGATTATTCCTATTCTTGATAAAGCTTCTAGTCTTCCCTCTGGGTGGAATCTTGCAAGTTCCACAACAGCTTTGAAGCTGTTAACAAACCAATGGTAGAAAAATTTTCTGAAGTCGGCAAGTATTAAAAATAATATGAATGCTTTTATATTTGATATTTGGTTACATGTAGGTCGTGAAGGACGATGTTTTTCTTATCAAGATGGAAATCATTTAAATATAGATTTAGGCGATGTCGTTACAGTGCGTCTAAAAGGGCAACTCATGCAAGGGTTGGTCGTCAATAAGAGGAATAGAAGCGGGACTAGTTCAAAGGAAAATTTAAATAATCTTTCATTGAATAATGTAGAAACATTAGTTCAAAAAAGAGCTATCAAAAAAGAATGGAGAGAGTGGTTAGAAGAAATTGCCCGTGAGTTATATGTATCTGATTTTCAGATGCTTAAGGCCGCGTTACCTCCTGGTTGGTTGGGAAGGTCGAAACTATTGAATAGACCTAAAAAACTTTGGTGGGTAAAATTGTCTAGTGAAAAGTATGAGAAAAACATATCTTCTAGACAGAGAGAATTAAAGGATAATCTTCTTTTGAATGGAGGAGGAAAATGGCAAAAAGATTTAGAGAGTGAGGGGTTCAGTTCTGCATTTATTAGAAAATTTGTTTCTTCGGGTTGTGGAGAAAGAGAAAAACGTCTTTTTCTTTTAGACTCTTTTGATAATGAAAAAAAGATTTTCAAGAATGAAGATCCTCAATCTTTAACCTTAGAACAAAAATTAGCTAAAGAAAAATACGAGTCTCTTCAAGATGGGTCGACTCTTTTGCTTTGGGGTATTACTGGATCTGGTAAAACCGAGGTATACCTACAAGCTGTAGCACTTGAGTTATCTGCAAGTAGACATTGCCTGGTACTCACGCCG
This sequence comes from Prochlorococcus sp. AG-402-L09, assembly GCA_003216715.1. Lineage (GTDB taxonomy): Bacteria > Cyanobacteriota > Cyanobacteriia > PCC-6307 > Cyanobiaceae > Prochlorococcus_B. The sequence continues at coordinate 33,423 of QCIK01000006.1, forward strand.
GAGATTGGATTAGTTCCACAATTAGTTGATCGCTTTAGAAAGAGATTTGGATCAAATGTTTTTGAATATCACAGTAATTGTTCTGTTAAAGAAAAAATTGATACATGGAAGAGGTCTTTAGAGACAAAAAAACCTAGTGTTTTCATTGGAACTCGCTCAGCTATTTTTCTTCCCTTATCCAACTTAGGATTGATAATTCTCGATGAAGAACATGACAGCTCTTATAAACAAGAATCACCTATGCCTTGTTACCATGCAAGAGATTTGGCAATTCATAGAGCAAAAAAATTAGGAGCTAAAGTAATTCTTGGAACAGCAACTCCATCTTTAAATGTTTGGAAAAATATACAACCCAATGGCAACATTGTTGTTGCAAGATTAAACCGACGAATTTCAAATTGTAAATTGCCAACTGTTAGTGTCGTAGACATGCGTGCAGAATTGGCTATTGGAAATCGAAGCTTAATTAGTAGATATTTAAAAAAACAACTTATAGATATAAAAAAGAGTGGAAATCAAGCTGTCATTTTAGTACCTAGACGTGGATATAGTAGCTTTTTGAGTTGCCGTAGTTGTGGAGAGGTTGTTCAATGTCCACATTGTGATGTCGCATTAACTGTACATCGTTCTAAGGAGGGAATTCAATGGCTACGTTGTCATTGGTGTGATTTTCGTTCGAAAATTAATGATAAATGTGGAGAATGTGGCTCAACTGCTTTTAAACCATTTGGAACGGGAACACAAAGAGTTATAGATCATTTAGAGCAAGAACTAGAGGGTATAAGTTTATTAAGGTTTGATAGGGATACAACCAGAGGCCGTGATGGCCATAGATTGTTGTTAGAAAGATTTGCTCAAGGTGACGCCGATATTTTAGTAGGTACTCAAATGCTCTCTAAGGGAATGGATCTACCAAAAGTTACTCTTGCTGTTGTCCTGGCAGCAGATGGATTATTACATCGTCCTGATTTAATGGCGACGGAAGAAACTCTTCAACTCTTTATGCAATTAGCTGGTCGTGCGGGACGAGGTGATCAACCTGGGAGGGTTGTAGTGCAAACCTATTGTCCTGATCACCCTGTGATTCTTCATTTGATTGATGGGAGGTACGAAGAGTTTTTGAAGAAGGAAGAAAAGATAAGAAAAGAAGCTGCGTTGGTGCCATATAGTCGAGCTTGTTTGTTAAGGTTCTCGGGCGAATCTTCAGAGTTGACATCAAATGGAGCATTTAATGTCTCATTGAAAATCAGGAAACTTTGCAGTGAAAAAGGCTGGAAGTTGGTTGGTCCAGCACCTTCATTAATTGAGAGAGTTGCAGGTAAATGCCGTTGGCAACTTCTTTTGTACGGTCCTGAATCAAGCCAAATCCCACTCCCCTATGGATCTGAATTATGGAAAGATTTACCAAAAGGAGTCACCCTTTCTATTGATCCTGATCCTCTACAACTATGAGTTGCTTTGTTTTTATTAAGGTGGTAATTCAGGGAAACCGAATCCCATTTTTAGACGAAAATTTTGAAGGGTTATACTCAGTAAAGTTAAAAAAATTATCAAGATAATCCCAATTGAAATTTGGTTCCACTTCCAATTAGCAAACTCCAGTTGATTAACCTTTCCAATTTCAAGAGGTAACAATGTTGAATCTTTTTTAAAAGTAGGTTCTAGAGGTTTGGTTTTGAAATTATTTTTATTTCTAATTTCATTAATGACTAAATTTATTTTTAATCCAGGTATTTTTGGAAGTTCTCTCAAATCAAAATAAAACTCTAAATTTTGTCTTGTGCCAATAATCCAATTTTTATTATTTGTAATTAGTTTTGGTTGTTTTATATTGAAACCACTACTCTTTGAGGCCGCTGAAGCTATTTGATTTAGCAATTCATTCGCTTCCTCAAAGCGAATAGTTGGTGATTCAAAATGCTGGTTATACTCATTTGCTTGAATTTTTAAAATACTTTCATCATCAGAAAGATTGTCCGCAAATTCTATTTGCCATGGAATTGATTTGCCAGAATTGCTATCAATATCAAGTGAAATTTTTAGTCGATCTGGACCTGTAATACTCAAGTTTGTTGATATATTAACGCAACCACTCAAAAGAAAAGTTAATAATAAAATAATAAATAAAGTAATTATTGAAAATCCAAAGTCCAGATTTTTTGTTGGACCCGTTGGTGGAAGTTTAATTTTCTTCTTCTTCTTCTTCGTTGTTTTAAATGACGATTTTAGAGATGGCTCCATCTCTAACTTTGGAATTTCTACAGACCAGTTGGAGGGCCTAGGTAAATGTGGAGCATCAAGTATTGCTAGAAGTTGTTTCGCCTGTTGACGAACACTATCTTTTTTGTTATTGATTAATGTTTGACAAATATTGATGGCTTTTTTTTCATCACCCTTACCCATGTAGGCAGTAACTACAATTAGTCGAATACGTCCTCCTATTTCTGTCTCTTCTTGGAAGGACAAAAGTAAAGGGTCTAATATTTTTATGCACAAATTATAATCACCTTTATCAAGGGCCGCTTCAGCAGCTTTTATAGCTGAAGCTGAGTTTGACATTCAACCTCTTCCCATAACCATTGTTCCAATCCCGGCATCAGTGAAAACTTCTAATAGAAGAGCATGAGGTGTTCTTCCATCGATAATATGAGCAGCATTTACACCCTGAGCTAGCGATCGAATACAGCATTCAACTTTTGGTCTCATACCTTCTTTAACTATTCCTTTGTCTATTAATTCTCTAGCTTCTGATAGACGTATTTTTTCTATTAAGGAGGAAGGATCCTTGTCTTTCCTTAAAATCCCGGGAGTATCTGTTAAAAGAATCAATTTTTCGGCGCCTAGTGCTGCGGCAAGCTCCCCAGCAACGGTATCAGCATTAATATTGTGAGATCTACTATCAGAAGAGTTCGCGACACTGGAAATTACTGGTACATAGCCTTCTTGGAGAAGAGGGGCTAACAGTTTTGTATTTACTTTTGCCACTTCCCCAACAAGGCCATGAGTCCCACCTCCAAGAGTTCTTGCCTCAATTAAGTTCCCATCCATTCCAGATAGCCCAACAGCTAAGCTTCCATGATTATTAATTCCACGTACAATTTGTTTATTTACTCTCCCAACAAGAACCATTTCTACAACATCCATGGTTTTGGTGTCGGTAACACGTAAACCATCAAGGAATTCAGGCTTTATCCCTAATTTTTCTAACCATTGGTTAATTTCTGGCCCCCCTCCATGAACGACTACTATTTGTACGCCAACAGATGATAGAAGAGCTATATCTCTTAGGACGGCATTCTGAAGAGTTTTGTCAGCCATAGCTGAACCACCATATTTGATTACGATTCTTTTATTTGCGAAACGCTGGATATAAGGAAGCGCCTCGCTTAAGACTGAAACTCTAATTGAATCTTTGTCCGTAAAAGGTTTATTCAGTTGATTACTGGAGTTTGTTTGTTTTTCTTTCTTATTCATTTTCTTGTGAATTTTCCTCTTGTTTTTGAGGAAGGAGGGTTAAATCTATTTGACCGGGTGTGGGACAAAATAATTCAGCACATAAACCTTTAGCAAAAAATCTTCCCAAACGTTCTTTTTGAGCATTCCATCTTTCTAAAGATACGGCAGCCATGTCAAATCTCATTCGTATTCCATAATTCCCATCTTTAACCAATTCTTCTATTTCGATAAGTTGAGGGGGATTGTCTATGTCCCAAAGCTTCAGAACCCTCAAAGATGATTCAAGTTGGCAAGATTGACCATAGCGCCATCTAGTGACATCTTTAACAAGTTTTTCTAGTTCTTCAGGGCCTTTATTTCTCTCTGAGGTAAACTTACTTGCGGAAACTACTCTTAGGGCAGGAGGAACTTCAGTCGTTTTCAGTGATATGCCTATCAGAAAAATAGGCACTCCATAAAAGAAAGTTGGAACACTGAGGTTTGTTGCATCAGTGAAATATGCTGTTAAGCCAATTAAAGAAAGGAATGCTCCTCCGATGGTGATGAGATTTCCCGGGGAAAAAAATTTATTCATGAGTGTAATTCTGGCTAAAATTTGTTGAAGATGGGTTTTAAGGAGACAGTCTCATGGCCTCACACCAAAAACAATTTTCTGATTTAACTGAACTTGTTGAAAAATTAAACAAGGATAGATCATGGATTCTTGAACAACTAGATAGAGGTAGCTGGCCTGAATTTAGACCTGATCTAGCTGCATTGGAGAGAGAGTTAGGACAACTCTTGACTAGGGCTACAGAATATATTGAAGAGAATTGTTGATCCAATTTAAAATGGAATGTCATCAGTATCAGGCACTAATGGTGAACTATCCCATTTGACACTCTCGTTATTTAAAGTAGATGATGATTCATTTTTCTGATTTGAAAGGGGTTTGGACGGTATTTCTGAAACAGATGAGTTGTTAGAGAAGGGGTGAATTCTAGAGAGGGTAAATTCAGCTCGTTTTTCTTTAGTACCATCTTGTCGCGGAACAGAATTCATTCTTAAACGTCCTTCTATTATTAATTTAGAATTGACTTGAACTGTGTTTTGAAGCTCTTCTGCTAATTTCCCCCAACCAATAACCTTAATTGTGCTGGGAGGATCATCGGCACGGAGGCTTGCAAATTCAGCTTCCATTTCAGCCAGAGGAGTTTTGTTGTCTTGGGTAAAACGAACTGTTGGTGCTTTTTTTACCAGAATCTCAAGCATGCAATGGTTCATTTTTTTCTTTAGTTATTGTGGTTCATCTTGATGGATATGAGCGAAAAATGCCAGCCACATCTTTGGTTGTTAACAGGAACAGGCGAAGGGCATATTTTTGCTAAGTGTTTAATGAAAGAAGGATGGAGAATTACAGTGAGTGTTGTTTCGGAGAGAGCTTCAATTCCATATGAAAAATTAAACTTAGAAAAAATATTAATTGGTGCCTTGATTAGTGAGAAAGAGATACGAAGTGTGATTTTAAATGCAAGAGATAATCAAAATGAATTTGATTGTGTTGTTGATCTGACCCACCCATTTGCTACAAAAATCACACCAACAATCTCAAAAGTTTGTAAGGAACTAGGTCAAACTTTTATTAGGTATGAGAGACCTATTGATAATATTTCAAATGCATTGCTAATAAAAAAATTTAGTGACTTGGAAAATTATGATTTAAAAAATAAATCTATTTTGCTCGCTGTAGGTGTAAGACATCTTCAGGAAGCTCTAACTATTTTAAGAGATTCAGGAGCTAATGTTTATGCAAGAGTTTTAGCAAATCCTGAAAGTATAAGAAAAACTTTATCTTCGTCAATTCAGAAAAATAATTTTGCAGTATTAAACCCTTCAGTTTCTAGTAATGGTGAAATTGAGAAAGCATTGATTAGGAGATGGTCTATCGATGGTGTTGTCTGTAGACAATCAGGTGGAAAGAATGAAATCTTATGGCATAGAATTTGTTTGAGTATGAGGATTGATCTTTGTTTATTGGAGAGACCCCATAAACTTCAATATATTAATTCAATTGATAATTATGAAGAATTAATAAAAAGATTAAAATCCATTAAAATGGAATAAAAAATTTTCAAATACCATGATTCATTTTGATTTTGACCAGGTAATTTATTTGGTTATAACTACTGAAGTAGACAAAAAAACTGCATTTAAATTAGGTAATTTACTCTTAAAAGAGAAATTAATACCTTGTGTGACGTTTAAAAATATTGAGTCGTATTTCTGGTGGGAGGGAGATATAAATCAATCGAAAGAAGTACAATTAATGATTAAGTGTAAGGAGGAAAATATAGATAAGGTTTGTAATAAGATTACTGAGTGGCACACCTACGAGGTTCCAGAAATAATTTATTTTCCTGTTTCAACTAGTAAAAATTACTATCTTTGGGCAAATTCTATTTGAGCTTTCAAGGCTTAGGTTGATAAATGTGAATTGATTAAATTTAAAAGATCAATATTTGATCTAGATCCCATTTCTGTAACGATCTGTCCTGCACAAATTGATCCAATTTTTGCTGATTGTTCTGGATTTAGACCATCTGCAAGCCCTTTTAGAAAACCTCCAGCATAAAGATCCCCTGCGCCAGTAGTATCGATTGCCTTCCCAAGAATGAAAGGATCTATAGTGATTTCTTGGCAATTTGAAATTAAAATTGAGCCGTTCTTACCAATTGTGATTGCGGCAAGAGCACATTTTTTTTTCAATTTTTCTATCGCTGTTTTTAGAGAGGAGGTTTTATATAATGTTGTTATTTCATCTTCATTGGCAAATAAGATATCTATGTAATCTTCAACTAGTTTGAGAAAACTCTCGCGATGTCTATTTACACAAAAAGAATCAGAAAGGGATAAAGCAACTTTTCTTCCTGCATTTTTAGCTATTTCTGCAGCTTTAATAAATGCATTTTTAGCAGCTGGGTTGTCCCAAAGGTATCCCTCTAAGTAAAGTATTTTTGCTTCCCTAACTGCTGAAAGATCTATATCCTCGGGTTCTAGTAGAACTGAAGCACCTAGATAAGTACACATTGTTCTCTGTGCATCGGGAGTGACAAAAATCATACATCTAGCAGTCGAGGGGCCAACGGATGATGGAGGAGTCTTAAAAATGGTCCCAGTGCTTGATATCTCCTCTGTAAAGATTTTTCCAAGGTTGTCATTTTTTACCCTGCCAATGAATGCCGCTTTCCCCCCTAGTTGGGCTACACATGCTAATGAATTAGCAACAGAACCTCCAGATCTCTGAATTCTGTTAGTAGTCATTTCATAAAGTTCTTTGGCTTTGTTTTCATCAATCAAGGTCATTGAACCTTTGTTGAAAGATAGTCTTTCAATGTGAGACTCATCTGTGGTTGTTAATACGTCTACAATTGCATTGCCGATCCCAACAACATCAAGATAAGATTCTTCTGTTTTATTTGTCATTACTTTAATAATGAGACCAAAATGAATAGTTTTCTAAGAACTCAAAAGAGCTCTTTTTGGTCCATGAATAGGATCCTCAATAACAATTGTTTGATCTCTGTTAGCACCTAGGGAAACTATTGCTATGGGGACTTCCATAAGCTCAGCAAGAAATCTCAAGTAACTCATTGCAGCAGGAGGAAGGTCTTCCAGTCGACGACAATTCTCAGTAGAGCATTTCCAGCCAGGGAGCTTTTTAAAAATTGGGGTACATTTTTCAAAATCTTCGACACTGCTTGGGAAATAATCAATTCTTTTGCTATTTAATTGATAAGCAACACATACATGAATTTCTTCGAGTTCATCTAAAACGTCTAATTTAGTAATGGCAAGACAATCCAATCCATTAACCTCAACTGCGTATTTTCCAATCACCCCATCAAACCAGCCGCATCTCCTTCTTCTTCCAGTAGTTGTTCCGAATTCACCCCCTCTATCACAAAGTTGATCATTAATACTTCCTTGCAATTCAGTCGGGAAAGGTCCTTCCCCGACTCTAGTCGTATAGGCCTTAGCTACACCAATAACTCTGTCAATAAGAGTTGGGCCCACTCCCGCACCAATGCAGGCTCCTCCTGATACTGGGTTGGATGAAGTTACGTAAGGGTAGGTGCCGTGATCAAGATCTAAAAGAGTTCCTTGAGCACCTTCGAACAAGATATTCTTCTTCTTTCTTGCTGCTTCATGAATAGTTCTATTACAGTCAACAATATGTTTTTTTAGCTGGTTTCCGTAATCAAGATATTCTTCAATTATTTCTTCAATTATTAATGGCTCAATTCCATAGATCTTTTGAAGGAGTCCGTTCTTTTCAGCTAATGGAACCTTTAATCTTTCTTCAAGCTTTTCCTTGCTCAACAGATCAATAATCCGAATTCCATTCCTTTGAGATTTATCAGCATATGTTGGACCTATTCCCCTACCAGTAGTACCAATTTTTTGAACCCCCCTTTTTTGCTCCATTGCCATATCTAGAAGACGATGATAAGGCATCGTTACATGAGCAGTTGAAGCTAGTTTTAGTCCTGAAATATCGATATCGTTATCTTCGAGCATTTTTATTTCTTTAATCATCACTTTTGGATCAACAACTGTACCTGATCCAATAAGACAAATCGTATCTGGATACAAAATCCCAGAAGGGATTAAATGCAATTTGAGAACTTTGTCCTCGACAACAATTGTATGACCAGCATTAACACCACCTTGGTAGCGAACTACTACATCTGCGGAGCGACTGAGCAAATCGGTGATTTTGCCCTTACCTTCATCACCCCACTGTGCCCCTATGACTACAACATTTGCCAAGGAAGAAAATTCGGCCCGAAACCGATTTACTTTAGAAGAAACAAGATTTGCAGATAGCCATACCCTGAGTCAAAGAAATGAATTAAAGATTATCTTTAATTATCTCTAATTGCCAATTTCTCTGCTTTAGAAAGTTCTTTATTTAATCTATCTTTAAGATTTTCAGGAACAGGTCTGTTTGCAAAAGTTTTGTAATGACCTGATAAAGCATTTAATGCAGTTTGCATTGTTGTAAAGGTAGTGGAAGTATTTACTTGAGATCGATTTCTATATCTAGAAATGTAATCGCTTATTAGAAAAACAGCTTCTTTTTCTTCCTCTGATAGCCCTTTATCTTCTTTAGGTAAAGTTATGGTCTCTTTTAAAGTTGATGAGACTGAAATAGTGTCTTTAGCGAAATCCCCAGTCATTAGTGTTTTAGCTGCATTCACTTCTGAAGCGAATTGAAAGAATATGAGGCATAAGCCAAGGCATATAGCCAAAGCTGCCCTCACCAACCTAATGGAGAGGTGATGAAAGGCAGAAATCATTTTTTTTTTGCAATTAAACAGACTCTAGAGTCCTTTGGGCTCGATTTATCGTTTTTCAATATTAAATTCTTCTGATAGTTTTTTTAAAACGGATGTGAGATCTAATGATTCTGTAGTTTTTGTTTTTCTATTATGCAATTCAACTAGTCCAGAATTGGCTTCTCTACCTGCAACAATTCTCCAGGGGATGCCAATAAGGTCTGCATCTTTAAACTTTATTCCAGCTCTCTCTTCCCTATCGTCAAGTAGTGCATCGACTTGATTCTCTAATAACTTTTGATAGATTTCTTCAGCTAAAGTTTTCTGCTCAGTATTTTTTATATTTGCAATAATAATTATGACTTCAAATGGGGCAATTGATACCGGCCAAATAATACCTAAATCATCGTGATTTTGTTCTACTGCAGCTTGCGCTAACCTGGAAATACCAATTCCATAGCATCCCATCCAAAAGGGATCTTCTAACCCTTTTTCATTAGTGAAAGTTGCATTTAATGATTTTGAATACTTTTTCCCTAATTGGAATATATGCCCTATTTCTATTCCTCTACATTCTTTAAGTGTTTGAGTATTATCGTGAATACATCTGTCTCCAGGTTTGGCTTTTCTAATATCGCATATAAGCTGTTCAGTATGAATTAAATTCCAATTGTAAAAAATTTTATGCTCATTATTAATATTATTTCCACAAATAAAACTTTTCATATTCTTTGCAGAAGTGTCAGAAATTCTTATGAATTTCTTTTCCCATACTTTTGCTTTTGAGAGTAGATTATCGCTAAGATCAGGACCTATAAAGCCAAATGGTATATCAGTAATACCTTGTTTTTTTATATCTTCATTTGAAATCGCTCTAATATCTAATACATTTTGTTTTAAAAAATGAGATATTTCATTTGAAAGCTTAATCTCATTTACCTCTTGGTCTCCCCTAATACTAATTAAAACCGGATATTTTTTATTATCATCGCACGTTGCGAGATAAGCTAAAACTTTTACAATTTGGGTTGGATGGAAATTATTATATTTGCATAATTCTTCTATCGTTCTCTGATTAGTAGTTTTGATTATTGAAGGCTTATTGTTCTTTAATGACTGTCCTTCTTCAATAATTGAAACTGCTTTTTCTTGATTAGCACCATATTTACCATCAGAACTTATTAAAATTAAGTCTTCTCCAGCTTCTGCTGTAACCATAAATTCTTGAGATGCTGCACCACCAATCGCTCCACTATCGGCATCGACACAAACGAAATCTAGGCCGCACTTAGTAAATATATTTTGATAAGCATTTCTCATTTCAGAATAAGTTGATTTAAGATCATTCTCACTTGCATGAAATGAGTAAGCATCCTTCATAATGAATTCTCTGCTTCTCATTAATCCAAATCTTGGCCTGATTTCATCTCTAAATTTAGTTTGAATTTGGAATATATTGATTGGTAATTGTTTGTAAGAGTGAATTGTTTGCGAAATTATTTGAGTAATCACCTCTTCATGAGTTGGCCCTAGCCCTAGCTCTTTACCTTGTCTATCTTTTAAGCTGAACATAATACCTTCTCCCTCTGTGTAAGGCTTCCATCTCCCACTCTTCTCCCATATTTCTGAAGGTTGAAGTTGAGGGAGAAGTGTTTGAAGACAACCTTTGCTTATTAACTCTTTTTCAACAATCAGGGTTATTTTTTTTAAGACTTTCCAGAGCAATGGCATATAAGCATAAATACCTCCAGTAAGCCGTTTGATAAAGCCTCCTCTTAAAAGTAACTGATGTGAAATTATATCTGCTTCCGCAGGGACGTCTCTTAGAGTGACCAGCATTAGGCGGGAGACGCGCATGAGCCTAAGATTTAAACCTTTCTGACATTAGTACTTTGAGTGTTTGCCCAAAAAAGATCTACAGGGAATGTGCGGGAATCATGTTGTTTTTTTAAAGTGTTCAAATGTACATGGTGTTAATTTGATAGATCTGCTAATTTCTTTCACATGTGTTTTGGAAGCTCTCTTTAGCAATGTTTAACGGGTCTGTAAATTTAGGAACAAATGGAAGAGCAGAAGAGCCTATTGATAAAGTATTGAATCAATCTTCCAACTTAAGTGATGCATTATTAAATATAGATGACGTACAGAAAACATTGAATAGATCTAGAGCGTCTGTTTATAGATATACAAACACTGACACTAGGAATCTTAATCCACCATTTAATCCTAGAAAGCTAAATACTGAATTTAGAAGCGATCAGAAAGATCAATTGCTTTTTCATCCCAATGAAGTTGCAAGATTTGCAAAAGATATTCTTAGAATCAAGGAAGTCACAGTTGAAGTACTTAATTCTCCATCATCAGAAACTCAAAATATTCTTACAGCAATACTTGAGGAGTTGAGAATTATTAGAAATAAACTTGATGAAAAATATGATTCGAATAATCATAGTCTTTCTAATCGTTTAGAAGATACTGACAGAAAGGCTGCTTAACTATTCTTGAATGTGGGATAATATTTGTATAGATTTAATTGAATGAAGTCTTTTAATTGAGTTACACAAATTCAACTAAGATTTTATCTATTCCAAAATCTCAATGGATATAGAATCAAAATTAATTAAAAAGCAATCTTCTGAGCTTGATCCTGCTTTGTTTAATAAAGAAGCTGATCAACAATCTTCTGATGATGAAGATCCTTACAGTTTTAATAGTACATCAACTTCTTTAATTGGTTTAGCAATAGTATTTGTAATGCTTGGCATACCTTTATTAGCTGTCATTAGTGAAAAGCCAGAAACAACAAAAAGCTTCATACCGACTTCAATAAATCAAAATGGACCTGAGTGATCTTCCTCCTTCACCATCGCCTGGATTAGTAAATCTAGTTGTCGAGATTCCTGCTGGAAGTAGAAATAAATATGAATATTTTAGCTCTGCAGGCATTATGGCTCTAGATAGAGTTTTACATTCTTCAGTGAGATATCCATTTGATTATGGATTTATTCCAAATACTCTGGCTGAGGATGGAGCGCCGCTTGATGCAATGGTTGTTATGGAAGAACCCACTTTTGCAGGTTGCTTGATCCAGGCAAGACCTATAGGTGTGCTTGATATGCATGATTCAGGGGCATACGATGGCAAACTTTTATGTATACCTACCGCTGATCCAAGGCAAAGAGAAATTAATACTATTAAGCAAATAGCACAGAATCAATTGGAGGATGTAGCTGAGTTTTTTAGAACTTACAAAAGCCTTGAAGGGAGGGTGATCGTAATAGATGGATGGAGAGATTATGATGCTGTTGATGAATTATTGAATAGCTGCATAGAGGCTTATCAATCTGATATTAGAAAAAAATAATTATTTTGATTTGATTTCTTTGAGTGAAATGATTGCTGCTAATCTTTAAAATATGAAATTATTTAGTCATTCTTCATGTTCAACTTGTCGCAAAGCGATTAAGTGGCTTAAAAATAATGATATTGCCTTTGAATTAATTGATATTTTAAATACTCCCCCGTCTAAGGACATGATTATCTCAGCTAGTGAGCTATATGGGAGTAGAAAATATCTTTTAAATACTAGTGGAGTTATGTATCGTTCTATCGGTGCAAAAGTTGTTCAAAAAATGAGTGATAATGAATTATTTGAGAAACTTGTTAGGGAACCCAGCTTAATAAAGCGACCTTTTCTATATAAGACTAATAAATGCTTTTTAATTGGGTTTAAAGAAGAAAAGTGGGCAGAAAAATTGCTTTGAAATTCACATGATGACTAATATCGACTTAAAGTAAGTAGTCTTGGCAAATAAAGTAAACTATATATTTATTATTAAGAAATTGGTGAAAAAAATTCTTTCATACTGGAGCAAACAAGCCAAAAATTGTTGGTGGTACTCTTTTTTTGATACTTGGGGACCTATTTCTTTAACTGTTCTGCTTTATGTAGGTGTCCGTCATTTTATAGCAGAAGCTAGATATATCCCCTCGGGTTCGATGCTACCAGGATTGAAAGTGAATGATCGACTGATTGTTGAAAAACTTTCTTTGCGCAAAAGAGCTCCTTTTCGTGGAGAAATTGTAGTTTTCAACTCACCATATTCATTTGACAAGAAATTGATTGCTAATAGGCAAACTAAACTTCCGTCTAAATTTCAATGCTCATTAATAACTTTTCCATTGATTTCATGGGTACCTACTTTATCTGATCGTGCTTGTGATGCTTATATTAAACGTGTAGTAGCTGTAGGAGGAGATCAGCTTATTGTTAATGCTAGTGGGGCGATTATTTTAAATGGCAAATCGATGAACGAACCATATGTTGAATACTTTTGCCCAAATAAACCAGAATTTAATCTATGTCGACCGATGTCTACAACTGTTCCGAAAGGGTATGCATTCGTTTTGGGTGATAATCGAGCTAATAGTTGGGATAGTCGTTTTTGGCCAGGAGGTGGGCTCTTGCCCGAGAAAGAAATAATTGGCAAAGCAACCTGGCGGTTTTGGCCTATTAGTCGTTTTGGCAAGCCTGATTAATAAGCCCACAATCTATAACTTTCCCATAGACTTTTTTGTCTTTGATTGGTTGATTAGTCGCAGTAGTTAATTGATTTTCTTCATTAGATTGGACCCATTCTTTTTCAGGATCAAACAATAACCATCGGTTGCTATTTAAACTTAATTTTTCTTCAGCTTGGCTTAATAGTTTAGATGGACCAAAACTAATTTTTTCCCACAATTTCTCTACATCCCATTTTGACTTTCTCACTAATTGATCCCAGAGCAAAGGTAAAACTAGGTTATAACAACTAATTCCTTTTTTCCTTTTATTTGCAGGTAGTTTCGTTTCCGAGTCATCTGTAGGAGTTGAGTGGACAGATATTGCGGTTAAGACATTATCCTCTAAACCTTTTATAAGGGAAGATCTATCTTTTGGCGATCCTAATGAGGGCGTTACGCTCCATCCAATATCAAAGGGAGAAAGACTTGAATTGTCATTTACTAAATGCCACCATAAAACAGTTGACATTGGCTTTGAGTATGCATTCTTCAGCATTGCAACACCTTCAGATGTTGAAATATTCATCAACCTTAGAGCTATTTCAGGATATTGTTTCTGAAGCTCAAGTAATTGAATAAGAGGAAGAATTTCACTTTCAATAGGATCAGGAGGCCAGCCGGCCCTCAGAGTATCTACACTTTGTCTAGACATCCCACCTGCTTGAATTGATTTATCTCTTGGTGCAATTAGTATAGGGGAATGTTTCATTTCTCCAAGTAAAAAACCTTGCCTAAGAAGCTCAAGGGGAGGCATAAAGTCGTCATCACTTAAGCCAATAGCTCCATTTTGTAGTAGATGAGTATGCTTTGAAAGTGAAACTCCCTTTCCACTTAGGCTGAAACCTCCCCATAAATGTATTAAAAGCTCACTTTTGATAGTCTTTAAAGAAATAATCGGCTCAATATGGTCTCTCCAAAAATTACCTCTTGGTAAGATCCCTACTTGGCCATATCCAGCAGATGTAGCTTTTTTAATAAGTGTATGGATATTCTCTTCTTTACCATTAAAGGGAGATTCTAAAAAAGAATGAGGATCAACAAGACATGGTGCTAAAAGCATATTTTTAGCTTTTTGTGGCTTAATTCCTAAAAGTTCTGCATTTTGAATTGCCTTTTTACCAAATGCTTTTACTACACCATCTTTTATTAAAACAGCTTTTTTCCTTAAAGTAGATCTAGACCCTTCAAGGATTTGAATATTTTCAAAAAAATAACTACTAGACATTAAATTAAAGAGCCCCAGTAGCTGTTGAGTCGATGATTCCTCCCAAATGAGAAGTGATGTTTAGACAAGTGATTTGATCTGGTTGTCCTTCGATTTCTGAGAGATCAACAACAGTAATTCCACCATTACCTTGCTTTATCATCCAAATTGTTGATGGCATTAATCCTAAAAGATGACAAAGAATAGTTTTGTTAACTGCATCATGAGCGACAACCAATGCCGTTTCATCGTTTTTAAGATCTTTACAAATCTCTTCCCAACCGTTAATGGATCTGGTGGAGACTTCGTTAATATTTTCTCCCTCTGGCATTTGAACTTTTTCAGGAAAAGTTTTCCATTCTTTAAGAAGATCTGGCCAATCGGATTGAATTTCAGACTCCAACTTTCCTTCCCATTTTCCATGACCAATCTCTTTCAGGTTATCCTTAAGAGAAATTTCGATTCCGGAATGTTTTTCTAGAATTATTTGAGCTGTTTCTTGTGGTCTTGAGAGAGAACTACTAAAAGCTTTATCTATAATAGTATCTTTTAAAAATTCACTTGCAGCCTTGGCTTGGGCTTTACCATTTTCATTAAGGGGAATATCAATTTGTCCTTGGAATCTTCCCTGTTGATTCCAATCAGTTTCACCATGCCTGACTAAAATAACCCTTTTTTTACTCCTTTTCTTGGGAAGACCAAGTTGTAAATGAGCTACATTATTAAGACACTCAATTTGAACTTGTCTATCTTCCCAATTATTAAAAACAATATTACAAATTGAGATTGATGTATTGTCCAGCCTCAATCTCCTAAGGCCTTTTGATGGTTCATTGATTAATTTTAGTATTAAGCATCTAAGAATTGCATTATGAGCAACTATTAAAATAGTTTTATTAGAATCTGAATAAGTCTTGAATAAGGATTTTAAAAAATTTTCAGCTTGGGATAAGAGTTCTTTAATTGGTTGAACTTTAGTACCATCTTCTCTATTGATTGATAGTTCTTTTGGCTGCTTTTCCCAAATAGCAAGATCATTTGGATAAAGACTTTTTATCTCATTTTTTGTTAAACCACTCCAAATTCCAAGATCAACCTCCAGGAGCTCATTAGTGTAGGTCGCTTGAAGTTTGCTTTGATGTTGATTGATAATGATTTTTGTGGTTTCTGAAGCTCTTTGTAAAGGGGAGCTATAAATCTCATCTATTGGAACGGAAGAGAGTATTTCCCCTGCAGCTTTGGCTTGTAATTGCCCTTCTTTAGTTAATGTTGAAAGGTCGTTTCTTCCCTGAATACGACCCTCCTTATTAAAACTACTCAATCCATGACGAACAAAAATTAGACGCAATGTCATTAAATAAGATGTCTTCTAGATAATTATGGTATTAGCCATGAGGGCAATCTAATGTTCTTTCAGTAAAGATAGAAGTCTTTCTCCATGTCAATCTTCACAAGTTGATTTTATGAGACAAGCTAAAACCGGGTGGAAATGGGCTGTAGCTCTTTTTTCATTACTTTTAACTTTTTTAATTTGGCGACAGGGTTTGCAAGAAAGCTTTGATCGACCCTCAGTGGCACCAAAAATTTCATTGATGCAAACTGAGATGGCAGTATCAGCTTCATCATCCTTACCTGAAAGAATAAAAGATGTATCTTTAGGTTCAGAACCTAAAAAAAAGCTATATCAAACTCTTAAAAAGATTTCCTTGGAAGAAATTGAGGATAGAGAGAGACTATTATTAGCGGTTCTTGAAGAGTCTGAGAATGAGCAAAAAATAATATTGGAAAAAGGTTTTAAAGATAATAAATTTGAAACTGTTAAAGGCTATCTATTAGATAGACAAAAAGGTAAAGAATTAGATCGATTTCCTGAATTTAATGAGATTAAATTAGACCCTTTACTTTATCAAGTTTCATGTTCTAGCCTTGGATTTAGTGATAAAAAGTGTATTAATCAAAAGTATAATTCGATAATTGCTGCAAGACTTTTAACTTCTCAGTTGTTACCATTTTTTGCTTCATTGATAGGTTGTATATTGTTGATTAAGTATGCTTTAATTTTTTTAAGAAAGAAATATACACAATGGCCAGAAATCATTGCTCCTCCATTATCTATAATAGATATGATTATTTTGATTTCTGGTGGTTTTGTTGTTATTGGTGAAGTTGTTTTCCCCGCGCTAATAATACCCATAACTGATTTATTATTTAATAATTTATCCTCTCCACTTAAGGAGTCTTTAAGAGTATTTATTGGTTACTGCTCAATGACTATTGGACCTTTATTGATTATTCGATACCAATTAATGGCTCTTGTTCCTTTAGAAGTTGAGGGAGGATGGTTACAATGGAAAATTAAACCAATTAAAGAAGGAATTCTTAAGTCAATAAGTGGCTGGTTGATGATTATGCCTTTGGTGTTGCTTATTGGGTGGCTAATGAATGAGATTATTGGTGATCAGGGTGGAAGTAATCCTTTGTTGGAACTTGTTTTAAGTAGTGATGAATTTATTCCATTGTTTTTACTTTTGATTACAACTGTTTTTTTAGCTCCAGTTTTTGAGGAGTTGGTTTTTAGAGGTATTCTTCTGCCTGTATTGGTATCTAAAGTTGGCAAAATCAATGGAGTTTTATTAAGTGCTTTGATCTTTGCTTTGGCTCATTTAAGTGTAGGAGAACTACCTCCCTTATTCGTGTTAGGTATCGGTCTTGGTTTGATGAGATTGAGCTCAGGAAGGTTGTTTCCTTGTGCTCTAATGCACTCTCTTTGGAATGGTGTCACTTTTATTAGCTTATTATTAGTAGCTTGATATTAAATAAATAAAACATCAGCATTTCAGCTCTTGCAGTTGCTTGATGAAGGTGTTTGACTTGAATTGATTTAATATTTTGATTTGGTTAGTCGTACTCTATATAAAAAAAAAGTAGGACAATTTCAAAAAAAGAAGTTGCCAAGGAGTGTCCTAAATAGTGTTTTTTCTTCAAAACAGGTTCAAAGGAGATTTCCAATTCAAGCGGCTTTTCATATTATTTTAGACGGTGCATTGTTAGGAATACTAACGACAGTGGCAATAATGTCATCCGTAGCTCTGCACTCACAATATTTATGGACTAAGTCTTTTAATAAACTTGAGATTACCAGAGATTTGAATAGAAGGATATTGGAATCAACTTCAATACTTGAAAGTTATCTTTTGAAAAATCAAAAGTTATCTAGAAAATTTGTTCCGACAAAAGCGGAGGATCTTATATACATCGATAGACCAATATCAGTAAAAAATAGGCGGTTAGTTAATAAGACATATGAAAGTCAATTAATGGAAAAATTATCTTCTTTTCCCATTAAGCCAGGTTATTAATATTTTTCATGAGAAGTATTAATTCTAGAAAGAAGAGAAAGGCATTTAAGGTGAAAACTCTTTCGCCTCTAGCGCAGTCACGATTTAGAATTATCTTCCTTCTGTTATGTTTTGGACTTGGAGGCCTTTTTTTTAGAATAGGTTGGCTTCAAGTATTTCAGGCTAATCAATTAAGAGCTTTAGCACGTCAAGTTCAAACGGAACAAAAGAAGCCTCTTGGTACACGTCGATCTATTGTAGATAGAAATGGAAAGCTTGTCGCAATTGATGAGAAACGTTTTAAGATTTGGGCTCATCCCAGATATTTTAATTTCCCTGGTGATTCATTTAGGAATGTGCGTAAACCTGTAGAAGTAGCAAGACTTCTTTCTATCCCATTATCCAAAAGTGTTGATGAAATTTTAAACAAGTTAGGAAATTATTCTTCAGGGGTAAAACTGGCAGAGGGATTAACCCCCGAGAAAGCTAATACAATTAAGCAACTTGGAATAAGTGGTATAGATTTGGAGGCGTATCCTCAAAGGCTTTATCCTCATGGATCACTTTTTGCAAATGTAGTTGGTTTTTTGGATTTAGATAGAAGACCTCAGGCAGGATTGGAATTAAGTTTAGATAGAGATCTTAAGCGTTTAGAGAAAGCAAGTGTACTCAGAATAGGAGCTGATGGAACACCATTACCTATGGGTGTTCAACGTGGTGTCTTTGATGAGGATCAACTAAGTCTGCAGCTAACCTTAGATGTAAGACTTCAAGAAGTAGCTGTTAAAGAAATAAGTAAGCAAGTAAAGAAGTGGAATGCGAAAAAAGGTGTAGTAATCGTAATGGATATAGATACAGGAGAACTACTGGCATTGGCTTCTACACCAACTTATGATCCTAATAAGTACTGGGATTATTCTCCATCTCTTTTTAAAGAGTGGTCAGTGCAAGAATTATTTGAACCTGGTTCTACCTTTAAGCCAATTAACTTGGCTTTGGCATTGGAGGAGGGAGTTATAAGTCCTAATGGAGAAGTGAATGATGATGGTCTAGTTACTGTAGGAGGATGGCCTCTCTCGAATTGGGATCGAAAGCCTAACGGGATATTGACTTTTCCTGAGGTGTTACAAGTCTCAAGCAATGTAGGTATGGTTAAGATTATGAATAAATTGAATGCGAGTGATTATTGGCAATGGTTAAGGCGCTTAGGTATAGATGAAATCCCAGAAACTGATCTGCCAGGAGCTGTTTCTGGGCAAATAAAATCAAAGCAGACATTTGTGAATCAACCGATAGAACCAGCGGTAGCCTCTTTTGGTCAAGGCTTTTCTATTACTCCGCTTAAATTAGCTCAATTGCATGCTTTGATTGCAAATGGTGGCAGACTTGTTACGCCTCATATTACCAAAGGCCTGAAAGGTGATTATGAGTCGCATTTCAATGCTCCTTCAGTATCTAAGCAAGTTTTATCTCCTAAGGTTGCAAAGACTGTCCTTGGATGGATGGAAACAGTTGTTTCCTTTTATGATGAAAGTGGTATTGAGGTAAGTGTTCCTGGCTATCGAATTGGAGGAAAAACTGGGACGGCACAAAAATCGCAGGATGGCTTTAACTACAATTCTAAAATTTGCAGTTTTGTTGCAAGTCTACCTATCGATGATCCTCGTTATGTTGTTTTAGCAGTTATTGATGAACCCCAAAAGCCAAATGCCTATGGAGCAACTGTGGCTCTCCCTGTAGCAAAAAAAATTATTGAGACTTTGCTTGTGATAGAAAAAATCCCTCCAAGTATTTCTAAAAAAGAACATTTAGCTATCAAAAGCTAAGAGATGGCTAAATTTTTCCAAAAGTACTAATTAAGGGGTGAAATCTATAAAAAATATAGCTAGTCTGTTACCTATGAAAGAAGTTTTAAATTATGGAATCCCTTCTTAATCAGTTATCTTCAATGACTGTGGTGGTGGCTGATACTGGTGATCTTGAAGCGATCAAAAAATTTCATCCCAGAGACGCTACAACAAATCCTTCTTTGATTTTGGCGGCCGCACAAATCCCTGCTTATCAAAGTTTGATTGATCAAGCACTTACGACTTCAAGAAAAATGTTAGGAGCCAGTGCCTCCACTACAGATGTGGTTAAGGAGGCTTTGGATGAGCTTTGTGTTGTCTTTGGTAAAGAGATTTTGAAATTAATTCCTGGCCGTGTTTCCACAGAGGTTGATGCGAGGCTAAGTTTTGATACTGACGCCACTATTGCCAAAGCAAGAAAAATAATTGCTAAATATAATCAGGATGGCATTTCGAACGATCGGGTTTTAATCAAAATTGCTTCTACTTGGGAGGGAATAAAAGCTGCTGAGGTATTAGAAAAAGAAAATATTCATTGCAACCTAACTTTATTGTTTAATTTTTATCAAGCAGTTGCTTGTGCTGAGGCAGGTGTAACGCTTATTTCTCCCTTTGTTGGAAGGATTTTAGATTGGTATAAATCTGCTACGGGAAGAGATTCTTATCCAGCGGCTGAAGATCCAGGGGTCGTTTCTGTTACTAAAATATTTAATTATTTCAAGTCAAATGGTTATAAGACAGAGGTCATGGGGGCAAGTTTCAGAAATATAGATGAAATAACCGAGCTTGCAGGATGTGATTTGTTGACGATTTCTCCTAAATTACTTCAGCAACTTAATGAAACATATTCGGACTTGCCAATTAAGTTAAATGCACAAAAACCTTTAGTAATTGAAGAGACAATTCATTTAGATCAGACATCTTTTGAACTAATGATGGCTGGAGATAAAATGGCTACGGAAAAGCTTGATGAAGGAATTACAGGTTTTAGTAAAGCAATTGATAAATTAGAAAATCAATTGAACGAAAGACTTGAGTTGATTGAAGGAGGAATTGCCCTAACTCTTTGAACTTTGATTTTGCAAGAGTAATCTCTTGATTACTCTTTTTGCAATGTCTTCATAACTTATCTCCCCTGAAAGGATTTGTGCAATTCTTTTTGGAGCAGTAGGCCTTTTAACACCTAATTGGTATCCAACTTTGGGAAAACGATAAAAAACCTGAGAAATTCTTTTACCCCAAGCCATTGAATTCCCCCAATTGCTTTGCATTGTTTTTGTATATTCATCTAAACAATTAACTTCTCCATCCAGCCAATAAATAAGGCTTTTTGCAGCTTCAAATCCACTCATTAAAGAGGGCCTTAATCCTTCTGCTAAAAAAGGATCACATAATGAGGCAGCATCTCCAACTAGAAGAATTCCTTCTCCGTTTAATTTACAGTGGCCATTCCATACTCTTAATTTTTTTTCATTACCAATTACTTCAGAAGGGTCAAAACCTAAATCAGGAAGAAAGGATTTAAGTATTTCATTAACTGGAATTGAATTTTTATTATCTAGAAAAGTTCCCATTCCAATATTTACTTCATTGTTTAATGGAAAGGCCCATGCAAAACCATTCTTTACTAAGCCAAATTCAAATCTCGCCGTTTTGCTCCTTAAATTTCCTCTCCTTTTAATTCTTCCTGAGAAAGTTGATGCAAATTTTTGTTTAGTTGGACCTAAATTAAAAGTTTTAGACCAAGGTGATTGAGATCCATCAGCAATAACAACTGCTTTTGCCTCTACTTGTCTCCCATCAAGAGCGGTAATTTGCCAAATATTTGATTGTTTTTTTATATCGACTACATTAAAAGTAGTCAATAAATTACAACCAGAATTTAGTGCTTGGTCTAATAAGAATGAATCGAGCTTTTCACGTTTGACTATCCAAAAAGGAGAAGAGCCAGAAAGCTCAGCAACTACTTTGTCGGCATTGCACCAACTAAATTCTACATTTGTGATGACTTCATCAACTATTGGAAAAAGTTTGAAAGGAAACCAATTTTGAACTGCAGCAGACATCCCACCACCGCATGTTTTCTCTAGAGAGGAAACATTTTTTTCAAGAATACAAACATTTTTACTTTTATTAGCTAGATGAAATGCTGTAGTAGTGCCTGATGCTCCCCCTCCAATAATGGCAACATCTACGAGACTCAAACTTTTAGAATCTCAGCTTCTTTTTCTGAAAGCTTTTTTTCGATATCTTTAATAAAATTATCCGTCTCTTTCTGAATCGTTTCTTGTTCATCTCTGCTTTGATCTTCGGATAGGTCACCATCCTTTTCAGATTTTTTGACTCTCTCTATTGCATCACGGCGTATATTTCTTAGGGCAACTTTTCCTTCCTCTGCATATTTGGATGCGAGTTTGCAAAATTCTTTTCTACGCTCTTCAGTTAATGGAGGAACATTAATACGAATTATTTTTCCATCATTGTTTGGAGTAAAACCTAGATCACTTGTTGCAATCGCTTTTTCAATGGTAGCTAATGAGCCTAAGTCAAAGGGTTGAATTGCTATCGTTTGAGAGTCAGGAGTAGTGATAGTTGCAAGTGACTTTAGAGGAGTTTCAGCCCCATAATATTCGACTGAAATTCTGTCTAGTAAAGATGTGTTTGCCCTTCCCGTCCTGATGGTATTGAAATTCCTCTGAGCTGCTTCTACCGATTTGGTCATTGTGGCTCTTAGCTCTTGGTTTGACATTTAGATAATTTATTGCGAATTGATTTTAAAAAGGTTCAGATAGTTTAGTTTTAACTTGAATTAGATATTCTTGATCCAATTGGTTCGCCAGAAATAGCCTTAGCAATATTCCCAGGTTGGAAAATATTAAAAACAACTATTGGGATTTTATTATC
Organism: Prochlorococcus sp. AG-402-L09; assembly: GCA_003216715.1. Lineage (GTDB taxonomy): Bacteria > Cyanobacteriota > Cyanobacteriia > PCC-6307 > Cyanobiaceae > Prochlorococcus_B. The sequence goes on from QCIK01000006.1 coordinate 56,053, forward strand.
TTTGCAAAGAGCAATAGCAGTGCTATCCATTACTCCTATTTCGTTAGCCAATACATCTTGAAAGGTGAGATTGTCATATTTGACAGCATCTGTGAATTTTTTTGGATCTCGATCGTAAACACCATCAACTTTCGTAGCCTTGAAAACAACTTCTGCGTTGATTTCAGCGGCCCTAAGAGCGGCAGTAGTATCAGTTGTGAAAAATGGATTGCCGCACCCACCTCCAAAAACTACTACCCTTCCTTTTTCAAGATGTCTTATTGCTCTTCTCCTTATGTATGGTTCTGCAATCTGTTGCATGTCAATAGCAGATTGAACTCTTGTTGGTACTCCAGCTCTTTCTAATCCATCTTGAAGTGTAATTGCATTCATTACCGTAGCAAGCATTCCTACGTAGTCAGCAGTGGCTCTATCCATTCCTGCCGCTGATCCTTTTAGACCTCTAAAGATATTTCCACCGCCAACAACTATTGCTATTTGCGTACCATTTTCAACTACTTTTGAAACATCTTTGGCAATTGATTGAACAATTTCAGGATCAATCCCATAAGGTTTTTCTCCCATAAGAGCTTCACCACTGAGTTTTATAAGTGCTCTAGAGTATGTCATTAAAAATTCATAACAAGTTGACAGTAGCAAGTCCTGGGAGAACGTCTTTAAATCTGTATTGGATCCCTTGCGATGGAAATATTTTCAACTCTATAGATCAATATTCAATTCCTTCTTGTGCTTTTACTCCTTGCTCTTTAAAGGGGTGGTGGATTAATTTCATTTCTGTCACAAGATCAGCTGAATCGATTAATTTTTTGGAAGCTCCTCTTCCAGTCAAGACTACATGTGTAAGCTCGGGGCGCAAAAGTATGCCATTTATAATTTCATCTTCATCTATGTATCCAAGTTTTATTGCAACAATAATCTCGTCTAAAATTATAAGTTTATAATTTGGGTCTTTAATGTAAGAAACCGCCTTTCTCCAACTTGACTTAACTAAATTGATATCTTTATTTCTATCTTGTGTTTCCCATGTGAACCCTTCCCCACATGCGTGAAACTTTAATTTGTCCCCAAAGATTTTCAAAGCCAATGACTCCCCTGGTTCCCATCCACCTTTGATAAATTGAATTATTGCAACTTTGTGGTTATGACCAATAGTTCTTAATCCCATACCAAGAGCTGCTGTGGTTTTCCCTTTGCCTTGACCGGTATTAATTATTATTAGACCTTTTTCTTTATTTCTTTTTTTTAATCTTTGTGTTTGAACGTCTTTCCTTTTTTTCATCCTTTCTCTATATTTTTCTTCGGTAATATTTGGTATTAAATTACCCCCCATTCCTATTTTTTCTGCACTCTTATCTAGGTTTTTAAGTCTAGAATCTTCTTTAGGAATTTTATTTTTCATTTATTTGCTTAAATTTAATATGTTAATAAAAGAATAATTTATATAAATAATTCATCTATAAATATTAATTATTCTTCTTGTTAACATTTGACTCTAGATAGAGCACTATCAACAGCAATTTGCTGATCTCTTCTTGTTATCCAATGATGATAGGTTTTTGTATGTATTGACACTGAGTGTCCCATCATTTTTGCAGCCACAGTATTTGGTAGGCCTATTAAGATTGTTCTAACTGCCCATGCATGTCTTAGATCATAGGGGGTAAAAGATATTTTATATCTTCTGAATTGTTCAGATACTCTTCTTCCGATATGTTGAAGAGTTGTCTCTTTTAGATCTGTTTTGATATCTGGGAGTAAATCTGAAATATCAGTTATGTTGTCTAGCTCAAATAAGCCAACCCATTCAGGATGAAATGGCCAAACTTGATGCTCTCCTGTTTTTGTTTTCGGGAAAACCCGAAGTATTTTATCCCCGCCTTTTTTTAAACAAGATAAGTCACTAAAAAAGACTTCATGATTTCTAAGCCCGTAGGTTGCCATTAACCCAAAAACAAATCTCCATTTTGGATTTGGTATTAATTGAAAGCTATTAATAATCTCTTCATCACTAGGTAATTCTCTGAAATTAGATTCGTTTATTCCATACCCACTTTGAAGTTGTTTCCAGTTCTCAGGTAGCTTTAATTTAAGGTGTCTAGCTAAAGCCCCTAAAGCAATTCCACATTGTTGTCTGCTCCTTGAATTTTCTTTGTAACTTAAAAGGATTTTTACTAGAAGCTCCTTGTTTAATGTAAGACTAGATTTATGACTTACTCCAATCAATCTGTTCAAATATGGTTTGTAAGCAGACTGCCAAGTGCTGATCATTCCTGCTTGTGATTTGCTCCTGGATGTATCAGAAAAAAAATTTTTTTTAAAGCTTTCTATTTCATTGCTTACTGCGGTTTTATTAGTCTTTGTTGATGAGATGGCTTTTTCTTTAATCCAATTAGACCAGCAAAACTGACTTATTTTGAGTTGATAGTCAATTAACTCTATAGCCTTTTTAGCTTCTTCTAAACCGTTAATGTTAAAAGGGAGCTTAAGACTTATTCTTTGAACTTTGGAAAGATTTGGAGATTTCTTATCCGGTAAAGAGCCTCGAATGTTTAAAACTTTACCCCTTTTTTCAACTCTTAGATTGATCCCCTTTGATTCAAGGTCTTGATTGAGATCTATTAACTTTTGATTCTCGTCCATCATCCTGTAAATTTAGCTAGCTTTACTTTGAAAAGGGTTTTATATCCTTTATAAGGAGTTTTTTCTAAAATGGCTCGGGTTGGTGTCCTCTTATTAAATCTCGGAGGTCCTGAGAGGATTAAAGATGTTGGTCCATTCTTGTATAATTTATTCTCTGATCCAGAGATAATTCGTTTACCAGTTCGTGCTTTTCAAAAACCTCTTGCTTGGCTTATAAGCTTATTGAGAAGTAGTAAGTCTCAACAGGCTTACATGTCAATTGGAGGCGGCTCCCCTTTACGTCGTATCACTGAGCAACAGGCAAGAGAACTTCAAAGTTATCTTAGAAAGCTAGGAATAGATGCAACAACCTATGTTGCAATGAGATATTGGCATCCATTTACTGAGTCAGCCGTAGCGGATATAAAGGCAGACGGTGTCAGTGAAGTTGTTGTTTTGCCTCTTTATCCTCATTTTTCTATAAGTACAAGTGGATCAAGTTTTAGAGAATTAAAAAGATTAAGAGATTGCGACTCTGAGTTTGAAAAATTATCAATTCGTTGCATACGTAGCTGGTTTGATCATCCAGCCTATGTATCTTCAATGGCCAACTTAATAAAGAAGCAAATCCTTGCTTGTGATTCACCTCAAGAGGCTCACGTTTTTTTTACTGCGCATGGTGTTCCTAAAAGCTATGTAGAAGAAGCTGGAGATCCTTATCAAGATCAAATACAAAACTGTTCAATTTTGATCATTGACCAGCTTGAAAATTCACTCGGATTTAGTAATTCATTCTCACTTGCTTACCAAAGTAGAGTGGGGCCAGAAGAGTGGCTACAACCATATACTGAAGATGTATTAGAAAAACTTGGAAAATCCGGCGTTAAAGAACTTGTCGTTGTACCAATAAGCTTTGTGAGTGAACATATTGAAACACTCCAAGAGATTGATATTGAGTACAAAGAAATTGCTCATGAAAATGGAATTGTTAATTTTAAAAGAGTTCCAGCACTTGATACGTATCCACTTTTTATAGAAGGATTGGCTGATCTAGTCTCTTCTTGCTTAAACGGAGAGGGAGTCAGTTTGGAGGAAGCATCAAAATTGCCAGAAAGAGTAAAACTTTATCCTCAGGAAAAATGGCAGTGGGGATGGAACAACAGCTCGGAAGTTTGGAATGGAAGAGTTGCAATGATTGTTTTTCTTTGTTTCTTAATGGAATTAATAATTGGTGATGGACCTCTACACCAAATAGGTTTGTTGTAAAGAATTAAATTAACTATAAATATTAATTAATTTACTAACTTTTTAGTTTTTAAAACTAAGTAAATTTAATTAAATCTTTGCTTAATTTAGATTAATTGAAATTAAGCCTACTAGGATTTATTGTTAGCTTAGATTTCTTTTTGCCGTGACCCTGACTTCTGCGCCTAATGATATGGAAGATTCAGGAATACAAACTCAATATGAGATATCAGGTGCTGATGCCCTTATGGATTCTCTTCGTAGGCATGGAGTAGATACTATTTTTGGTTATCCAGGAGGAGCAATTCTTCCAATATATGATGCAGTTTATAAATCAGAGGAAGAAGGCTGGCTAAGACATATCCTAGTTCGACATGAGCAAGGAGGTACTCATGCTGCTGATGGTTTTGCTAGAGCGACTGGGAAAGTGGGAGTCTGTTTTGGCACATCAGGTCCTGGGGCTACAAATCTAGTTACAGGAATAGCCACGGCTCAAATGGATTCAGTGCCGCTTGTCGTAATTACAGGACAAGTACCAAGACCTGCTATAGGTACTGATGCTTTTCAAGAAACAGATATTTTTGGGATCACACTTCCAATTGTTAAACATTCATGGGTTGTAAGAGATCCAGCTGAAATTGCCAAAATTGTCGCTCAGGCTTTTCTCATCGCCTCATCGGGTAGACCAGGTCCTGTTTTGATTGACATACCAAAAGATGTTGGGCAAGAAATGTTTAAATATAGACCTGTTGAACCAGGTTCAATTACCCCCCCAGGCTTTGAACTTCCATTTGCGCCAGAACATAAGGCCATAAGTGAAGCCTTAGATCTAATTGAACGTTCTGAGAAACCACTTCTTTACGTGGGTGGAGGTGTTATTTCTGCTGGAGCTCATGAAACTCTTGCCGCGATTGCTAATAGATATCAAATACCCGTAACAACAACTTTGATGGGGAAAGGAGCTTTTGATGAACGTGAACCACTATCAGTTGGGATGCTTGGGATGCATGGAACAGCTTATGCAAACTTTGCTGTAACTGAATGTGATTTGTTGATTGCCATTGGAGCAAGATTTGATGACAGAGTTACTGGCAAATTGGATACTTTTGCTCCAAATGCAAAAGTAATTCATTTTGAGATTGATCCAGCTGAAATAAATAAAAATAGAATCGTTGAAGTTTCAGTATTAGGAGACGTTGGTATTAGCCTTGTTAAATTATTAGATCTAAGTAATCAAAGAAAAATAAATCCAAGAACTTCTAGCTGGCTTAACAAAATCAAAAATTGGAAAAATAATTTTCCTTTAATTACTCCGCCAAAAGAAGGAGAAATTTATCCACAGGAAGTATTAATAGCATTAAGAGATTTGGCCCGAGATGCTTACATAACTACTGATGTTGGACAACATCAGATGTGGGCGGCTCAGTATTTGTTAAATGGACCAAGACAATGGATTAGCAGTGCTGGTCTTGGAACAATGGGTTTTGGGATGCCTGCAGCAATGGGAGTTAAAGTTGCTTTGCCTGAAGAGCAAGTGATTTGTATCGCTGGAGATGCAAGTATCTTGATGAACATTCAAGAGCTTGGAACCATTGCTCAATACAAATTGAATTTAAAAGTTATTATTATCAATAATCATTGGCAAGGGATGGTTAGGCAATGGCAAGAAAGTTTTTATGATGAACGATATTCTGCCTCTAATATGTCTGTTGGGGAACCTGACTTTATTTTATTATCTAAGGCTTTTGGTATTGAGGGCATTGTAATTTCTGAGAGAGATCAGCTAATACCTCAACTTCAGAAAGCTTTAGCGAATGAAGGACCTGTTCTTATTAATGTCAATGTAAGAAAAGATGAAAATTGTTATCCAATGGTGCCACCCGGAAAAAGTAATGCTCAAATGGTTGGTATCTCTGATAAAAATGAATAAACAATGATTAAAAATTATTTATGAATAAGTTTTCTATAAAGGTTTTAATTTTAGTCGTATCATTTTTTTGTTTTTTTTCGCATGTTTATGCTGCTGAAATTTTGCAAGTCAGTAGCTCGTCAGTGTTGCTAATCGGAGATAATAATCGTACCTATACTGTAAAAATAGCATGTGCAGAAATCAGTCCTGATTTAGAAGAAAGATCTGTTAACTGGTTGAAAAAACAATTACCAAGGCATACAAAAGTCAATTTAAAACCCAAGGGCTCTATAGATGGAGTTCTAGTGGCTAAAGTTATTCCTTTTAATAGTAATATTGATATTACTGAGAAATATATAAATGAAGGGCTTGCAATAAATAAATGCTAAATTAGTTAAAGAATATTATTGATATATTATTATGAGTAGATGCAACTCCATTGCCTTGAATTAGTATTGTCTCTTCTGTAAGAGTTAAATAATTTTGGATTTGAGTAGGTACAAAGTCTATTGATATTTATTTGGGATTGTTTGATACCTTCTTTCAATAATTGTAAGATCGCAGCAGCTTTTATATCAAAAAATATCCTATCAGTGTCGGAGTCTTTTTTGAATAAGTGAATCATATCTTCTTTATCTCTGTCAATAATGCAACAACTTTTTTCTAAATAGCTTTTCCCTGTAATTTGAATGATTAGATCAGCAACATCTTTTATCTTTACTTGATATTTTTCTCCTGTAATAGAAGGTCCAATAGAAAAAACTAAATTGTTTTTATTAGATCCAATCCTTTTTAATCTTTTTATTGTTTTTGAGATAACTTTCTTTTTGAGACCTTTTAATCCAGAATGGCAAGCTGCGATGTTTCTGGTCTTTGTATCAGCAATTAGTATAGGTATACAATCTGCTGAATAGATCCATAGGCTTTGATTCTGCTGATTTGTTATAAGGCAATCTCCGATTTTGTTTTTTAAATTAAATGAATTATTTACTTGAATTACTTTATTGCTATGAACCTGCTCTAAATAATGAATGTTAGAAGTTAGATTAAGTTCGTTTTGTAAATCTATTGGTTCATTTTTCTTTGATCTTTTTGTGAAAAATGCATGTTTAAAATGATTGGCTCTTAATAGAGCAGATTCAAAATACTTAATATTCTCATAATTGATTAACTTCATTCATTCTATTGATTTTATATTTTAAGCATAAAGCCAAATTGAATTGTATTTTTGGTCAAAATGTTAAATCTCTCCAATGTCTCTTAGCATCCAAAACCCATCTAGAGAATTTTCTTCAGGACTTTTTTGAATTGAAATAAATTGAAGTCCATCTGCATCTCTTTTCGTATTTAAAAAATTATTTTCAATAGCATTTTTTGCTTCTTCGTCTACATCAGTTACTAGCCATCTATCGGCTTGACCTGCTTCTAGAATTAGTTGGGTTCCTTCTATTAAAAGCTTTACTGGTTCAAGTCCACCTAGCCAGGCAGAGAGTGCCAAGGATCTTTTTGAGCTAAAGAGCCTAATACCTGGAATTGAAATATTTTGATTAATTGAATCTTTTATGGGTATTAAATTAGAAAACTCTATTTCCCATTCATCGGCCTCTCTCAATGTATTTAGGGATAGAGAAGCAAAGCTCCAAGAGTCTCCTCTGACTTCCTCTGGAAGTGGTATCGCTTGGTTTGTGATTGGGCTTGATGGAGGAGCAAGATTAATGCCTGTATATCCTTTTTGATTAGGATAAAAATTTCTTTCTCTTTCAATAAGCCACTCCAATAATGAATATGTTCTTCTGCTAGAGATTAGTTCAATTCCAATTTGATCTGCTGCACGTTTTATCATTGTTTTCATAGAAGATCGCCAACAACGTATAACTGAAGGTTTATCCCATCCTTGTGAATTGGCTTTGTCAATAGCCTCCTCTAAAGCATCTTTTAACCAAATAGAATTAACATTTGATGCCGGACAAATTTTTTCCCATTTAAAGGTTTTTGTATCTTTAAAACTATTTGTAGTTGTAATTAATAATTCCCATCTTTTTTTTCCATCATCATCAATTATGGGTCGGGAATAAAAGTCTATTTCCCAATCTGTTTTTTTTAAATCAGGTTTTTTTGAAACAATCACAATTTTTTTTCTTCAATGTAATTTTATGAGGATAAGTTGATTAGTTTCTCTTTATTTTGAGGATCAACTTTTTCTTTATTCAAACTATTTCGAGCTTTAATTGCTCTTTCTTCTGCTTCTTCCATAACTTTTGCTTTATCAGTAATAAGTTCTCCTGGTGGCCCCTCTAAAAGAGCTGTATTCAATCCAATTCGTCCCCTGGAAGGATCTAAATCAGTTATCAAAGCTTTAATTGATTCGCCTGTTTGAAAGACTTCTCTTAAGCTTCTCATGCTGCCGTTTGTGACCATTGAATGATGCAAAAGTCCACTAACGCCCTTTAGGTCAACAAAGAAACCATAGGGTTTTATGGTTAAAATTTCACCGTCAATTAATTGCCCAATTTCTAATTCAGAAAATCTTGATGCAATGGCAGCTTTTTTTTCGGAAAGAACAAGTTTTCTTCTCTCAGGATTTACTTCTAGAAAAGCGGTATTAATTGTTTTTGAAACAAGAGATTGATGATTCTCTCCATCTTCAAGTTGAGATCTAGGAATAAAGCCTCTTAATCCTTCGAAGTCGCAAGTAACACCTCCACGGTTGAAACCATTTATTTTAACTCGAATAACTTTTCCTTCTTTTGCAAGATTTTGAACTTTGTCCCAGCTTTTTCTAAGTTCTAACGCCCTACAACTGATTGTTACCATCCCATCTGCATTTTGTTCTCTAGTAACAAGTACTTCGACTTGTAACCCTTTTGGGAAGCGTTCTTTTAAATTTGTAATTACTCCTAGACCACATTCGTTTTTAGGCATGAATCCAGGAGCTTTCCCGCCTATATCTACGTAAATACCATCACTTTCAACTGCAATAACTGAACCTTTTGCAATTTCCCCAGTAGAACCAATTGGTTGATTGTCTTCTAAGGCTGCTAAAAATTCGTCTTCATCAAAATCAAATTCATCAACCGTTCTACTTTTTTGTTCAAAAATATTTTGATCATTAAAAACCTCAATATTTTTTTTATGGTCAGAATTATTTTCCGATCTAAGAAGATCTTCCATTGCACTCGACTGGAAAATTTCGCTAGATTCTTCCTCAATTAATTTTTTCTGTTCGGGGGCGTTTTTTAACTCAGAAATATCTTTTTTAGCTAGAACTTTTTCATCAAATCTTTTATCTTTAGATTGTTCGGAGATCTCTTGATTAGATGAGTCTTTATTAATGATTTCTTCCTCAGTCTTTCGACTGATGTGCATAACCTGCAATGGCTTGCGCGGTGCATTTATTGCAGGTCTTGGTGGAGTAGCTTTTTTAGGCTGAGAATCTGACCCGGCCATAATACCCTGGGTAATAAGTGAAACATTCTTACAGCCAAGGTTAAGTTGTTTTTTAATTATTAGGAGATTTTTATCATTTTTCAAACTCGTCGATTTGAGCATTTGACCTGGCCTGAGGCCTCTAAAGCCGCTTCAGAGAAAGGATCTACATTAGTTTGGCCTTTTGGTGCATGTGAACAACATGGGCCACATTTACCTTTGATTACTGATACTTATTTTGCTGAAAACATTTTAATTAAGACACTTGAAGGGTTGCCAAAAAATATGCCGATATGGATGATGCCATCTCAATCAATTGGTTTTTCTCCTGAGCATCAGGATTTTCCAGGAACTTTATCTTTATCAGCAAATGTCCTGCTTTCGCTGGTTACTGATGTAGGTCAGCAAATAGCTTCTATGGGATTCAAAAGATTAGTATTTTTTAATGCCCATGGTGGACAAATAGGATTACTACAAGCTGTTTCAAGACAATTAAGAATTCAATGCCCTTCATTAGCTGTTTTGCCTTGCTTTTTATGGAGTGGAGTTCCTGGATTAGATAATCTTTTGACTGATAAAGAGGTTGAGGAAGGACTTCATGCAGCGACAGCAGAGACAAGTCTTATGTTGCATATGGCTAAAGATTTGGTTCAAAATGATTCTTATTTAGATAGAAAGATTTCTAGTGAAGAGTTTATTTCCACTCCAAAAGGATGGAGCCTTGAAGGCGCCTCTCCATGCGCATGGCTTACAAAAGATTTGAGCTCTTCTGGTGTTATTGGTGATGCAAGCTCTTCAAATGTTGAATTGGGTGCCGCTTTGGAAAATGCACTAATAGATCATTGGAAGTCAATGTTTACAAGCCTTTTGGACAGTGATTGGCCTCCAATCATGCCTAAAAGTCCTATTTCTAGCAGTTAAGATGTGGTAACTGAACTACCATTTTGCATTTAATTCTGTAAGATCACTCAGATTGATAAATTTCCAATAGATCTATGCAAGCTCTTGCATCCAACAATTTAACCGTAGAAAAAGAAGAGTTGATTTCTGACGCTCTTCCCGATTTTGCTTCAGAATCATACAAAGATGCATACAGTCGAATTAACGCAATTGTTATTGAAGGTGAAGAGGAGGCTTATGCAAATTTTTGTGATTTAGCCAAACTAATACCAGAGCATGCCGATGAGCTAGTAAGACTCGGAAAGATGGAAAAAAAACATATGCACGGTTTTTGTGCTTGTGGAAGGAATCTTGCAGTAAAGCCTGATATGCCTTTTGCAAAAAAATTCTTCTCAAGACTTCACAATAATTTTCTAGAAGCTTTCGCTGCTGGAGACACTACAACTTGCCTTTTGATTCAATGTATTTTAATTGAATCATTCGCAATCTCCGCCTACAACGTTTACATTCGCGTAGCTGATCCTTTTGCTAAAAGAATTACTGAAGGTGTTGTTCAAGATGAATATTTACATTTGAATTATGGTCAAGAGTGGTTAAAGGCCAACCTTGATTCTGTCAAGAAAGATCTTATGAAGGCTAATAAAGTAAATTTGCCTCTAATCAAATCAATGCTTGATGAAGTTTCAAATGATGCTGAAGTACTTCATATGGATAAGGAAGAGTTAATGGAAGAATTTATGATTGCTTATCAAGATTCCCTATTGGAAATAGGTCTTGACAATAGAGAAATTGCCAGAATGGCTCTTGCAGCAGTTATTTAGGTTATTTAAATTTTACATTTATCGATCTTCATTAATTCCTCAGGAGCTTAAAGTTCTTGAGGAATTCTTTTTTTTGAGACCTTCGTGGTCTAATCTTCAAACTTACTTAAATATTTGATTTCAATTTTGATCTCGCTTGGTGCTAAATGTTTGGGCTAATAGGACATTCAACAAGTTTTGAAGATGCCAAGAGAAAGGCATTGGACTTGGGGTATGACCATATTGCTGAAGGCGATTTGGACGTATGGTGTACTGCTCCCCCTCAGTTGGTAGAGCATGTAAAGATTGTAAGTGCAATTGGAAAAACAATTGAGGGGGCTTATATCGACTCATGCTTTGTTCCTGAGATGCTAAGTCGCTTCAAAACTGCAAGAAGAAAAGTTTTGAATGCAATGGAATTAGCACAAAAAAAAGGGATTAGTATCACAGCCCTTGGTGGATTTACATCAATAATTTTCGAGAATTTTAATTTGCTTCAAAATCAAAAAGTTAGAAATACGACTCTAGACTGGCAAAGATTTACCACAGGTAATACTCATACCGCTTGGGTGATTTGTAGACAGTTAGAGCAAAATGCACCTCGAATAGGAATTGATTTGAGGAAATCAAAAGTAGCTGTTGTTGGTGCTACTGGTGATATTGGTAGCGCAGTTTGTAGGTGGCTTACCAATCGAACGGGAGTTTCTGAACTTTTATTAGTAGCTAGACAGCAAAAGCCTTTACTTGAACTTCAATCTCAACTTGGAGGAGGGAGAATTCTTAGTCTTGATGAGGCCCTACCCGAAGCAGATATTGTGATTTGGGTTGCAAGTATGCCCAAAACCCTAGAAATAGACCCTTCTAAAATCAAACGACCTTGCTTGATGATTGATGGTGGATATCCCAAAAATTTAGGTGAGAAGTTTTCAGGACCTGGTATACATGTTTTAAAAGGTGGAATAGTTCAATTTTTCAAAGATATTGGTTGGAGCATGATGGAATTGGCTGAGATGGAAAACCCTAAAAGAGAAATGTTTGCTTGTTTTGCTGAAGCGATGATTCTTGAATTCGAGAATTGTCATACAAATTTTAGTTGGGGTAGGAACAATATCACTTTGGAAAAGATGGATTTTATTGGTCAAGCTTCTGAAAGGCACGGATTTTCTGCTGTTGGTTTGAAATCAAATATTCAGACATTAACCGTCTGAATATTTGGTTACTTTTTTTTATGGCTAGACGTTTTCTCCTCGAATTTGAAAAACCTCTTGTTGAATTAGAGAATCAGATTGATCAAATCAGGGAATTAGCAAGAGATTCAGAGGTTGATGTAAGTCAACAACTTTTGCAATTAGAGACGCTTGCAGCAAGAAGGCGAGAAGAAATATTTAATGCACTTACACCTGCTCAAAAGATTCAAGTAGCTAGACATCCTCAAAGGCCTAGCACGCTTGATTACATTCAGATGTTTTGTGATGATTGGGTTGAATTACACGGAGATAGAAACGGAACTGATGATCAAGCTCTAATCGGAGGGTTAGCTAGAATAGGTGAAAAACCTGTTCTTCTAATTGGACAACAAAAAGGTAGAGATACAAAAGAGAATGTCGCAAGAAACTTTGGCATGGCAAAGCCAGGAGGGTACAGAAAGGCTTTGAGACTAATGGATCATGCTGACCGCTTTGGGTTGCCAATAATCTCTTTTATAGACACTCCAGGAGCTTATGCAGGCCTCCTGGCTGAAGAGCAAGGACAGGGAGAAGCAATCGCAGTTAATTTGCGTGAAATGTTCAGGCTTAAAGTTCCCATAATTGCAACTGTAATTGGAGAGGGTGGCTCTGGTGGCGCTTTGGGGATTGGTGTCGCAGATAGGCTTCTCATGTTTGAACATAGTGTTTATACAGTCGCAAGCCCCGAAGCGTGTGCTTCGATTTTATGGAGGGATGCTGGTAAGGCCCCTGAAGCAGCATCATCATTAAAAATCACTGGACCTGATCTTATGAAGTTAGGAATTGTTGATGAGGTTTTAAAAGAGCCTTCTGGGGGAAATAATTGGGCCCCGCTTCAGGCTGGAGATACTTTAAAAAATGCCCTTGAGAAGCATTTATCTGAATTATTGGCTTTATCTCCTGATGAATTGAGAGACAATAGATATTCCAAATTTAGAAAAATGGGAAAATATTTGGAATCTCAGTCTATCGAAAGTGAAATTTCAGTTTAAAGTTTTAATGTTTGCTTTTAATTTTCTTGTCAACAGTATTAATTACAGGCGCTTCTAGAGGAATTGGGAGAGCAACTGCTAAAGCTTTTGCTAATTCTGGATGGGATTTACTGCTTCTAGCCAGGTCTGAAGATGATCTAGAAACACTTGTCGAAGAAATTGATAACAAAAAAGTTAAGGTCTTTTACAAAACTATTGATCTTAGTAATCCCAAAAATGTATCCAAGGGAATAGTTGAATTAATGAATAATGGTTTGATTCCCTCAGTCCTCATAAACAATGCTGGAGTTGCTTGGACTGGAGATCTTTTATCCATGCCACTTGAAAAATGGGAGTGGATAATGCAAATGAATCTCACCAGTATCTTTCAGGTTTGCTCTGATGTAGTTCCTTTAATGAGAAAAAAAGGAGGACTAGTTATTAATGTTAGTAGTCATGCTTCTCGAAATGTTTTTCCACAATGGGGAGCCTATTGTGTTTCTAAAGCAGCTTTAGCAAGTTTTACCAAATGCTTAGCAGAAGAAGAACGCAAGAATTTAGTACGAGCATGCACACTTACCCTTGGATCAGTAAATTCATCTCTTTGGGATTCTGATACCGTTGGGATGCAATTTGATAGAGATTCGATGCTTTCAGTTGATCAAGTTGCATTTGAACTTTTACATCTTGCTAATCAACCAACTAATCAAATTATTGAGGATGTAACTCTAATGCCGTCTGCAGGAGCATTTTAATTTTAGAGAATTATAATTTATCTTCTTGTTTAATTTTGTTCTCTTATTTGGCGAACAAGAGATTCAACCTTTTTCATATCTTTAATACCTGGAGATATCTCTAGTCGACTCGAGGCATCAATTCCATCAGGTCTAAGTTTAGAAAAAATTTCAGGAATTATTTCGGCAGATATTCCACCAGCCAAGATCCAAGGAGCTTTAAAAGTTTTATTAATTATTAATTCTATTGGGATTCTATTCCCAGTGCCTCCAAGAGAATTATTATCCCATGAATCTAAGAGAATAGCATCAATATTATTCTCATATTGACTTATATTTTTTAAATCATTAATAGATTTTAACCTGAAGGCTTTCCATAATTTAATTGTTGGAAATTCATTCTTTAATTCACGACAATAATCAACTGATTCATTTCCATGTAATTGGATTACTGATGGTGGTGTTGATCTGTTTTTTATACATTTGACCTCCTCTAATTTTTTATTTGCGATTACTAATACTTTCTCAATAATTGAAGAAACTTTTTCTACTTCATTAAATATTTTTATACATTCTTCCTCTGGTACAAAACGAGGTGAATTCTTAACGCCAATCACGCCAATAGCATTTACTTTGAATTCCGCTATGGATCGTGCTTGAGAAGCCTTTGTTATCCCACAAATTTTTATTGCTGTTGACTTCTTAGAAGTAGATTTTCTGATCATTACCAGAACTTTTATTAGGATTGATTGAAATAGGTTTTATTGAGAGCTTGGAGGCATTTAAGTTTGGGAAGCTGGGAAGTTATGAAAATTAGAGGCATCCCTCTCAGGATCCATCCAAGTTGGTTTTTGGTTTTCTTATATTTTACTTTGTCAGCCAGAGATCAGTTCGAGACTCTTTTGGACGGTCAAGCATCTATTTGGAATGGATGGGTGATTGGTGCTTTTACCTCTTCTCTTTTGTTTCTATCGGTTTTATTACATGAATTGGCTCATTCTTTTGTAGCAATTGGAGAAGGTCTAAAAGTTAGGGACATAACACTTTTTTTTCTTGGAGGTATGGCAAATCTTGAAAAGGAATGTCCGACTTCAAAAGGAAGTTTGAAAATCGCAATTTCAGGACCCGTTGTTAGTCTTTTACTAGCTTTTATAATGATTTTATTAAGTAATAATTTATCAGTATCAAATTTTATTCTCTCTAATTTATTTAAGCAGGTTGGTAATCTCAATCTTTTGATTGGGTTATTTAATTTGCTTCCGATAATTCCTCTTGATGGGGGCGTAATATTAAAATCATTAATTTGGTACTTTACAGGGAGTAAAAAAGCAGGGATTAGAGTTGCTATAGCCTCTGCAAGATTAATTTCTTTTCTTGCTATTTTTATTGGCGTCTTAAGTTTACTTAGGGGGAACTTATATATCGCTATTTGCTTTTCTATTATTGGTTTATTTATTTTTTCTTCTTCTAAATCACAGAGCCAAATTATTCAAATACAAAAGATATTGTCTGAATTATATGTAAATCAGGTATGCAGTCGTTCATACAGAGTTCTAGAGGATGATTTGCCTGTGAAAGTTTTATCTAAATATAATACACTGAATAAAGATAATCTCTTTAATGAAGAATGGATACTATTGTGCAGAGAAGGTCGATGGGTTGGTTATGTTAATGAAAAGATCTTGAAAAATATTTCTGTACAAAACTGGGATAAAAAGTTTCTTTATGAGTTTTCATTACCAATAAATGAATTACCATCAATTAATGAAAAAGAATCATTATGGAAAGCAATAATAAAAATAGAAAATTCAAAAGAAGAAAGACTACTTGTTTTATCCGTTTCTGGTCTTCCTATTGGAACATTAGATAGAGTTGATATAGGTAAATCAGTACTTAGAAAAATTGGATTAAATCTTCCAGACCAAGTAATTAAAATAGCAAGAAGAGATAATATTTATCCACTAGGATTAAATCTATTTTATATTGCACAATCAATGGTTTCGAGTGATTTAGAAGAGGATCAATAATAATTGATTTTTGTAAAATTATCTATAGCTATACGTTTTATTATCTCTCTATCTTTTTCATCTAATATATAATTTGACAACTTTACATTAGGCCATGTTTTGCCTAAAGATTCTTTTAGGAAATTTATAACTTTTTCTTTTTCTTTAATTTCATTTTTTATCTTTGGTGGATTTGCATTAAAAACCTTTTTCCATAACTTTCTTGACGGTTCCATTAAAATCTCTCCATGCTGAAGCAAGTGTCCCTTTTTCCAATACTGAGCGCTTCCAATATGCTTGTTGTTATTTTTATCAACTAAGTCAGCTAATGTTGAAGTTGAAAAACAATTGCTATTAGATATCTTTACTGATTGATTCCCAAAAAATAGATCCACTCCAGCTTTTTTAAAACCATCTTTTAGCCATTGAGTTGTCTTTAAATATGATTCCTTTTTATTCTTTGGTGGATTTTTCCAAATAAGAGCATAAGTGAGTCCTCTGCTATGAAGAACAGCTTTCCCTCCACTAGGTCTTCTTACAATTTTCAACTGTTCTTTTGTTAAAAGTTCAATCCATTCTTTCGGCATTTCTTTTTGATTTTTCCCAATCGATAACCAGTCTCCATCCCACGTATAAAAACGTATTGCCATATTAAAATTTTTGTCAGTGAATGACTTCTCTAAAAGAAAGAGATCAATTGCCATCTGCTCTGGTCCACTTAATTCCAGTGGATTTAAATAAAGGACTTCTTCTAGATTGTCCATTTTTATGTTTAGTTATTCATCATGAAAAAGTTAGTTTATTGATATTCTCCTTTATTTATTTTATTTTTAAATTTATAAATGCATTGGATGAAGTCAATGAATTGATTTCATTATTAATTAAGTTACCATGAAAAAAAATCGAAACATTTCCATTTAATTTGGGACAACCTCAACGAATTGAAGAGTCATTCAGAAGGGAGCATTCTAAAAGAATTAGCAAGAGCATTCCTTCTGTAAATAAAAAAATCGATGCTTTTACTCAAGTTTCTGAATTTCAAAAAGAAGAAGTTAGGCGGGAGCTTTTATATAGCCATGTGGGATTAATTTTGAAATTTGGACTATTTATTGTATTCGCAACCAGCCTCGTGAACTTAGGACTTGCGTCTCATCAACGTGTAAATAGGAATCTAGAGTTGTCATATCTATTAGAAAAAGAATCAGAAAAACTTCACAAGTTAAGACTACGTTTTGATGAAATGTTTACGAATGGTGGAGAACAAAGCTTTTTTAAGGAGCAAGATCAGTGGATTACTCCAAATAGTGTCAGAGTTATCTGGCGATGATTAACTTTGCTTCTCTTAGGTTTAGATTTGTGTTTGAAAATTGATTAAAATAGTTTTCATTAAAGAATATGGCTCTAGTACAAGCAGCACCAGGAACTGTCTTAATCACTGGAACAACGTCAGGAGTTGGCTTGTATGCGACAAAGTCTTTGTTAGAGAGAGGTTGGAGAGTTATTACGGCAAATAGATGTTCTAAAAGAGCTGAAGCTTCTGCATCAGCAGTTGGATTACCTATTAATAGTCCAAGACAACTTAAACATATACAAATTGACCTTGGCGACCTGGATAGCGTTCGCAATGGGGCTAAAAATCTTCTAGAGGATTTGGAAAAGCCATTGGATGCTTTGGTTTGTAATGCAGCAGTATATCTGCCTCGCTTAAAAAAACCTCTGAGATCTCCACAAGGATATGAAATATCAATGGCAACAAATCATTTTGGACATTTTTTATTAATTCAGTTGCTTCTAGAAAATCTTAGTAAGTCTTCAAGACCAGTCTGGAAAGGAAGGTCTTGGGGGGGTGAATCAGCTAGAGTAGTTATTTTAGGAACTGTAACTGCAAACAATAAAGAACTTGGAGGGAAAATCCCAATACCAGCTCCTGCTGATTTAGGAAATCTATCTGGCTTTGAAGAAGGTTTCTGCGACCCCATATCAATGGCTAGTGGTAAACGTTTTAAACCAGGCAAAGCCTATAAAGACAGTAAGTTATGCAATATGATTACAACCCAAGAATTGCATAGACGATTTAACTCTTCTCCAATTCTTTTTAGTTCTCTATATCCAGGATGTGTAGCTAATACCAAATTATTTAGAAACACGCCTAAACTATTTCAGTGGTTGTTTCCATGGTTTCAGAAATTAATAACTGGAGGTTATGTAAGTGAGGCGCTGGCCGGAGACAGGGTAGCCCAAGTCGTTTCAGATCCTCAATTTGCTATTTCTGGCGTTCATTGGAGCTGGGGTAATAGACAACGCAAGGATAGACAACAATTTTCACAAGAATTGTCCGATCGAGTGACTGATCCAGTGACTTCAAGAAAAGTTTGGGAATTGTCTATGCAATTAGTTGGTCTGAAATAGCACTTCAGCGAGTTATTTAGTCAAATCCAAGTAGATCAAATATTTCACGGTCTTTTAACGGTTCTGCCTCTAATGGTTCAACGTTATCTATCATTTTTTGGGCTAAAGAAAGATATTCATTTTGTACTTCCACTACACCTTCCTCCTCTGAATCCATTTCAAAAATTGTGCATTTTTTTAGTCTTGATCTACGTATTGCATCTACGTTACGAAAATGAGCCATAGTCTTTAGACCTGTTCTTTCATTGAATTTCTCTATCTGATCTAATTCAGCAGAGCGGTTTGCTATTACACCTCCTAAGCGAACTTTATAATTTTTTGCTTTAGCATTTATTGCTGCGACGATGCGATTCATTGCAAAAATAGAATCAAAATCATTTGCGGTAACAATTAGACAATAATTTGCATGTTGCAATGGAGCGGCGAAGCCACCGCATACAACGTCACCAAGAACATCAAAAATAACCACATCAGTATCTTCAAGAAGATGATGCTCTTTTAATAGTTTGACCGTTTGACCTGTGACATAGCCACCACATCCCGTCCCCGCTGGAGGTCCACCACTTTCAACGCACATGACACCATTGAAACCTTTAAACATAAAGTCTTCAGGTCTTAGCTCCTCACTATGAAAATCAACTTCTTCAAGGATATCTATGACGGTAGGCACCATCTTGTGCGTAAGGGTAAAAGTGCTGTCATGCTTTGGATCACAACCAATTTGCAGTACTTTCTTCCCAAGTTTTGAAAATGCAGCTGATAAATTGGAAGAAGTTGTTGATTTACCAATACCTCCTTTGCCATATACAGCAATAACAAGAGCTCCTTCCTGGATTTGTGCTTTTGGGTCTTGTTTTACCTGAACGCTACCTTCACCATCCTCCTTACGAGTTATTGTCGAAGTCATTAATCTTTTTCTTTCGAAAGTCCTTGTTTATATTCTTGCAGCCAAATATCTCTTTAGGAAATGTTTGGCGAATTCGATACATTTAAAATTAAAAATATATCTTCAAACGAGAACATATATATATTGCACGCCGTAGATGCGTATTTTTACTCATGTTTTTTATTTTCATAATGGATAAAGAATTACCTTTTAAACGCTTTATAGGCCAGAAGGTCGCTATTTATTGCAGGAGCAAAAGTTACGGTAGTCAGACATTAGTTAACTAAAAAGTAACTAAATACGAAAGAGATTAAGTGTTAGTTGACGGTTTACCCTTTTTAGATGCAGTTTGAATATATACATGTATTGAATCTCTATGAGCGGTGCCACGCTCCTTAAGGAATCTGGTCCAAAAGAAGTCTTTTGCGGGCTAACTTCTATTGTTTGGCTTCATAGAAGAATGCCTGATGCTTTCTTCCTGGTTGTGGGTTCTAGAACCTGTGCTCATCTAATTCAAAGTGCAGCAGGCGTAATGATTTTTGCTGAACCGCGCTTTGGTACAGCAATTTTAGAAGAAAGAGATTTAGCTGGATTAGCTGATGCTCATGACGAGTTGAACAGAGTAGTTAAAAATCTTTTAGCTAGACGACCCGAAATTAAAACTCTTTTTCTTGTTGGTTCTTGCCCAAGCGAAGTAATAAAAATAGATCTTTCAAGGGTTGCCGAAAATCTGAATATCGAACTTAAAGGTCAAGTAACAGTATTGAATTATTCTGGAAGTGGAATAGAAACAACTTTCACGCAAGGCGAAGATGGAGCTTTAAAGGCTTTGATTCCATTAATGCCTAAGAGTGATCAAAAGAAATTACTTTTAGTAGGCACTCTTGCTAATGCCGTGGAGGATCGGTTAATAAGTATTTTTAAGCGACTTGGAATAGATAACGTAGAAAGTTTTCCACCCAGGCAGTCAACAGAATTACCTTCTATTGGTCCTGAAACAAAAGTCCTTCTTACTCAACCCTATTTAACTGATACCGCAAGAGAGCTAAAAAATAAAGGTGCTGAAATAATTGAAGCCCCCTTTCCTCTAGGTGTTACTGGAAGCACATTGTGGATTCAGGCGGCTGCAAATTCATTTGGCATCGATAAATCAATTGTTGATTCAATATTAATTCCATTGATATCAAGAGCGAAGCAAGCTTTAGCTCCTCATGTTGAGAAACTTTCTGGTAAGAAACTCTTTCTTTTACCCGAATCTCAATTAGAAATCCCTCTCGCTAGATTCTTAAGTAATGAGTGTGGAATGGAGATTGTTGAAATAGGAACTCCTTATTTAAATAGAGATTTAATGAAAGCAGAAATAGACTTGCTACCGCCTGATTGTCGTATCGTCGAAGGTCAACACGTAGAGAAACAGTTAGACAGAGTAAGAGATAGTTCACCAGATCTTGTGGTTTGTGGAATGGGACTAGCTAATCCACTTGAGGCAGAGGGGATATCAACCAAATGGTCAATTGAAATGGTTTTCAGCCCAATTCACGGGATTGATCAAGCTTCTGATCTAGCAGAATTGTTCTCAAGGCCACTTCGTAGGCATGACATTTTAAATCCTAAAACTCTTACATCAAATTAATTTCATGGAATTAACTCTCTGGACATACGAAGGACCTCCTCATATTGGAGCGATGAGAATAGCTACCTCTATGAAAAAATTACATTATGTTTTACATGCTCCTCAAGGGGATACTTACGCTGACCTTCTTTTCACGATGATTGAACGTCGCGGAAGCAGACCACCTGTAACTTATACAACTTTTCAAGCTAGAGATTTAGGCGGTGATACAGCTGAACTTGTAAAAGGACATATAAAGGAAGCCGTAGATAGGTTTCAGCCAGAGACTCTTTTAGTTGGCGAAAGTTGTACAGCTGAATTAATTCAAGATCAGCCTGGATCACTAGCAAAAGGGATGGGCTTTGATATCCCAATTGTCAGCCTCGAATTACCTGCATATAGCAAAAAGGAAAACTGGGGTGGATCTGAGACCTTTTATCAAATCGTAAGAACCTTACTCAAAGACCACTCGAATGAATCGAAGCATACGTGGCAGGAAGAAAAAAGAAGACCGAGAGTAAATCTACTTGGCCCAACTTTGCTTGGCTTTAGATGTCGAGATGATGTTTTAGAAATACAAAAATTACTTGGTCAGTACGGGATTGATGTCAATGTTGTAGCGCCTTTAGGAGCATCACCTGCAGATATAATGCGAATTCCTAATGCTGATCTGAATGTTTGCCTCTATCCAGAAATAGCGGAGTCAACTTGTATCTGGCTTGAAAGAAATTTAAATATTCCTTTTACAACAACAGTTCCTCTTGGCGTAGGGGCAACCCAGGATTTCCTTAAAGAATTACACGAAGTTTTAGAGATGGAAATCCCTCAATCAGTAAACGAATCTAATAATTCAAAATTAACATGGTACTCGAATTCAGTGGATTCAAATTACTTAACAGGAAAAAGAGTCTTTATTTTTGGGGACGGAACACACGCTCTTGCTGCAGCAAGAATTGCTACTGAGGAACTTGGTTTTAAAGTTGTTGGCCTAGGAACTTATAGTCGTGAAATGGCTAGGAAAGTTCGTCCAGCCGCTAAGGCACTTGGTTTAGAGGCATTGATAACAAATGACTACTTAGAAGTAGAAGATGCGATAAAAGAAACATCTCCAGAGCTAGTCCTTGGCACACAAATGGAGCGCCATAGTGCAAAAAGACTTGGTATTCCATGCGCTGTAATCAGTACCCCAATGCATGTGCAGGATGTACCTGCTCGATATAGCCCTCAAATGGGATGGGAGGGTGCAAATGTAATTTTTGATGACTGGGTTCATCCATTAATGATGGGACTTGAGGAACATTTAATTGGAATGTTTAAGCATGACTTCGAATTTGTTGACGGTCATCAAAGTCATCTAGGACATTTAGGTGGGAAAGGAAATCAAAATGCTAATCAAGAAGTAAAAACAAAAATTTCAATTGACTCAACAACTTCAAATTTGGATCCTATATGGACACATGAAGGTGAAAGGGAACTTTCGAAAATCCCGTTTTTTGTTAGAGGTAAAGTAAGGAAAAATACAGAGAATTATGCGCGCCAAGCGGGATGTAGAGAAATTAACGAAGAAACTCTTTATGATGCTAAGGCTCATTATAAAGCCTAAATTTGGTCCTCCTAATTACGCCAATGAGAACTTTCTTGGCTTGATTTGATTAATCTCCAAACATTTCTTGATACCTTCTTAGCAATAAGACCACCTCTCTCAACTTTTGAGGAGCCAGGCCTAACGCCTAAAAGTTTTGATACTTCTGTAGTGCTTAGCGGAGCTCCTGTTTCTATAGCTAGAGAAGTTAGTTCAAGTCTTTGGCGCAGCTCATATGTATCACATTTTTCGTCTTCTTTTAACCAATTCAAGTCGGCAATACCTTTGTCAGACAATTTTTGCATAAGACTTAATGAGACTAAGCCAAGCGCTTGCTCCGGATTGATTTCAGAGTTTGAGTTATTGTGTTTCGGATCCTTTGGCTGAGATAAAGACATTCTTCAATTAGATCTATTTATATTGAATTTATCGGCTTAAATTCAGCATGCAAGTCTAAATCGCTGGCTAAAAAGACAATCTTTGAGGTAGTATCCCGCGCATGACAAGATTCGCCACATTTGAAAATAATGAAAGGCGTCTAGGTGGCAGCCAGAGAGTTACTGGTGCAGAAGTAAATGAATATCTTGCTGACGATCCCAAAAGAGTCATAACAACTGACTCGGAAAAATCGTTAGTTGCTCGTCAAGCAAGTCATGTAAAACAAATTGAATTAAGAACATATGTATTCCTAGACTCTTTGCAACCTCAACTTGCGGCTTATATGGGAACAGCAAGTTCAGGTTTTTTACCCATACCTGGTGATGCTTGTCTTTGGATGGAGGTTTCTCCGGGAATGGCTGTGCACAGGGTTACAGATATTGCATTAAAAGCCAGCAATGTTCGATTAGGACAAATGATCGTTGAAAGGGCATTTGGATCACTTGCTCTTTATCACAGAGATCAGAGCACAGTTCTACATTCAGGAGATGTAGTTTTAGATGCAATAGGAAGCACAATTGCTAGGAGAACTAATCCTCAAGTTACTTGGACTGAAGTTATTCGCGCTATCACTCCGGATCATGCTGTTTTAATTAATCGGCAAAATAGACGTGGCTCAATGATTCAATCCGGTATGAGTATGTTTATTCTTGAGACTGAACCAGCGGGATATGTTTTGATGGCTGCAAACGAGGCGGAGAAGGCATCAAATATCACAATTGTAGATGTGAAAGGAGTTGGTGCTTTTGGAAGACTCACTTTGGCGGGTAAAGAGGGTGACGTTGAGGAGGCTGCAGCGGCTGCGATGAGATCTATTGATCAAATAAATAGAAATTAATTATTTTTAATTCCTATAGCTTTCAAAAGGTAAGGAGCTAATTCTCTAGCTGCTTTACCTCTACTTCCATGTTTTGATAGTTGTGCATTATTTAATTCTCCATAAGTGCAATTAGTTTCACGAACCCAAAATAATGATTCAAATTCCCCATTTGGATAAGCAGGCTTTTTTAAAATTTCACCCCAGCAAATTCCTATTGTATTTTTGATTATCTCTCCACGGTTAGTGCAAAGCACCATTGCGCTGCAGACTTTTGCGCTTCTATAAGGACTGTCTCCAAGAGCAGTGAGAATCTTCTCTATCTTTTTTTCATTTGTTTCGGCAAGTCGCGCAGAAAAGATACCGGGAGCATTACCAAGAGAATCGATTTCAAGTCCAGAATCATCTGCAATAGTCCAACTGTTTGTTAATGCTGCTGCTGCTTTCGCTTTCAATATTGCATTGTCCAGGTAAGTTTTTCCGGTTTCTTCAACATCTAAAGAGCTAGGTTGTTTTTTAACTTCAATTGGTAGCGGACCAAGCATTGCCTCTATCTCGGCAACCTTCTTGGGATTACCACTAGCAATGGTTATTAGTGGTTTTTTCAAATCGAATCAATTAATTAGTCTTATATAGTCTTACAAGAAGAAGTCAAAAACAATAGTCGTTGAATTTTATGGATGATTTTGAGACAGTTTTTGGGCGAACATTCCAACCCTGACATAGCCAGGAAGCTGTCTCGTGGGTAAAAATAACTACAAGAACTTGTTTACGCAATGCAATATGAGTATGTCCTGACTGTTGATCGAACAGTGTTACTCAACTGTCGTAGCAAGGGTGATAAGCTCAGCTTATGAATAAGACTAGAAACTGTAATCAGCGCTATTAGAAAATCCCCTTGACTAATTGCTCTTTGACGGGCCATTGTCCCTCCTGAACATTCCATCCCTTTACAGAAATAGGACATGGCTAGCGAAACAATGGGTATTGCTCTCGGCATGATCGAGACACGCGGATTAGTACCAGCTATTGAAGCTGCTGACGCTATGACCAAGGCAGCAGAAGTGCGCTTGATTGGTCGTGAGTTTGTTGGTGGTGGTTACGTAACAGTTTTAGTTCGCGGAGAAACTGGTGCTGTAAACGCAGCAGTTCGTGCAGGCGCAGATGCTTGTGAGCGTGTAGGTGACGGCCTCGTTGCAGCTCACATCATTGCTCGTCCTCATCGTGAAGTTGAGCCAGCTTTGGGCAACGGTAACTTCTTAGGTCAGAAGGACTGATTTTTGACTAAGTCCTAAGAGGAGAGGACTTTTCAAATTTTCAACCTTCTAACTAATTAACAGGAGCTATCAATGGCTAAAAAGTATGATGCTGGAGTTAAGGAGTATAGAGATACTTACTTCACTCCTGATTACGTCCCCCTAGATACTGATTTACTTGCATGTTTTAAATGCACAGGTCAGGAAGGAGTACCTAAGGAAGAGGTTGCAGCAGCTGTTGCGGCTGAATCATCTACAGGTACTTGGTCAACAGTTTGGTCAGAATTACTTGTAGATCTTGAATTCTACAAAGGCCGCTGTTACCGCATTGAAGATGTCCCTGGAGACAAGGATGCCTTCTATGCATTTATTGCCTATCCCCTAGATCTTTTTGAAGAAGGATCTATAACTAACGTTTTGACATCACTTGTTGGAAACGTCTTTGGTTTTAAAGCTCTGCGTCATCTTCGACTTGAAGATATACGCTTCCCAATGGCATTTATAAAGACCTGCGGCGGACCACCTAGTGGAATCGTAGTTGAACGTGATCGTCTTAATAAATACGGTCGTCCATTACTTGGTTGTACTATTAAGCCAAAACTTGGTCTTTCAGGTAAAAACTACGGTCGTGTTGTCTACGAATGCCTTCGTGGAGGTCTTGATCTAACTAAAGATGATGAGAATATCAATTCTCAGCCATTCCAGCGTTGGAGAGAGCGTTTTGAATTTGTTGCTGAAGCTGTAAAGCTAGCTCAACAGGAAACTGGTGAAGTTAAAGGTCACTACCTGAATTGCACAGCAACAACTCCTGAAGAGATGTATAAGCGTGCTGAGTTCGCTAAAGAACTTGACATGCCAATCATTATGCATGACTACATAACTGGTGGTTTTACTGCTAATACAGGTCTTGCTAATTGGTGCCGTGAAAATGGCATGCTTCTTCATATTCACCGTGCTATGCATGCGGTTATTGACCGTCATCCTCAGCATGGTATCCACTTCAGAGTTCTTGCTAAGTGTTTGCGTCTATCTGGCGGAGATCAACTTCATACAGGAACAGTTGTTGGAAAACTTGAAGGAGACCGTCAAACAACTCTTGGTTATATCGATAACCTACGTGAATCCTTTGTTCCTGAAGACCGTACTCGCGGTAACTTCTTTGATCAAGATTGGGGTTCTATGCCTGGTGTATTTGCTGTGGCATCTGGTGGTATTCATGTTTGGCATATGCCAGCATTGCTTGCAATCTTTGGAGATGATTCATGTCTCCAGTTTGGAGGTGGTACTCATGGACACCCTTGGGGATCAGCGGCTGGTGCGGCTGCGAACCGAGTAGCTCTAGAAGCATGTGTGAAAGCGCGTAATGCAGGTAGAGAAATCGAAAAAGAAAGTCGCGATATCCTTCTAGAAGCTGCAAAGCATAGCCCTGAATTGGCAATTGCTCTTGAGACATGGAAGGAGATTAAATTCGAATTCGATACAGTCGATAAACTCGACGTTCAGTAGAAAAGATATAGAGGTGACATTTTAAGTTGCCTCTAACTTTCTTAAATTCATTAGTCGATATTTAAATCGACTTTCACTCATTCACTAACTTAAGTTCACCATGCCTTTCCAGAGCACAGTAGGTGACTATCAAACAGTCGCCACCCTGGAAACATTCGGCTTCTTACCGCCGATGACCCAGGACGAAATCTACGATCAAATCGCTTATATCATTGCTCAGGGTTGGAGCCCAGTTATTGAGCATGTTCAACCAAGTGGTTCAATGCAGACCTATTGGTCTTATTGGAAATTACCTTTCTTTGGTGAGAAAGATTTAAATTTGGTTGTTAGCGAGTTAGAAGCTTGCCATAGAGCGTATCCTGACCATCATGTTCGTATCGTTGGATATGACGCATATACACAAAGTCAAGGTACTTGCTTTGTAGTTTTCCAAGGCCGCTAAATAAGTAGGCTTTGCTAAAATTAGCCTCAAAAAATTTTTTGAGGCTAATCATTCTTTAGAAAATTTAAATTTATTTTTTGTAACCTCTCCATTGGGTTGATATGGCAAAACAAACAAGTCGTCAATTAGTTCTTGAACGCCGCCAGGCTCTTAGTCAAGGAGGTAAAAATGCTTCTGTTAATGACTCTACGGCTAATAGAGTACGTTCTTCTGGTGATGCGAGAGCTACTAGGACAAATTCTGGTTTTGTGAAATCCAATAAATCTATAGCTAATTCAAATAATTCTTCCTCCCACTCAAGTACTAGTAGTTTTCAATTAAGTACTCCTGGGAAATCAACAGGTTCAAAATCATATAGAGGATCAGTCGCAAAACCTAGCCGGCAACTTGTTATTGCTAGGAGAGAAGCCTTGTCTAGAAGAGGTAAATCTGCCGATAATAGTAAAGATATAACTCGAGTTGATGTTGAGAGAAAAAAGATTCAAAACGCCCCTTCTTATGACGCAAAAAAGGCTGAACATTGTTGTCCAGAATGTGAGCAAAAAGCTTTAGGGGAGACTAGTAATACAATATCAAAGCCTGAAATTAGTTTGACATTAAATAAAAGAAAGACCGATCACCGCTCAACTGTTAAAAGAAAAGCAATTACGAATTCAAGTAGAGCTTTTGTGCTGGCTCGAAGAGAAGCATTATCAAAACACGGTAAATCTGCGGGAAAACAGCCAACTACAGCTGCTTCAGTAGCTCGTCAAGGTAATCCAGATTTGACCACCAAAGAAATAGCTCAACGGGTTAGAGAGCTAAAAAGTAAAACAGGAGCTACTGGAAAAACTCGTACATCAGTAACACGTCCTTGTGGACCAAATAAAAATGGTGCCAAGCAAAATGCTAGTGCACCTGATGCTCATTGGAAAGTGGGAATGAGTGAGACCTCTACTGGCCAACTTGTTACAGGTACTCAAGCGAATAGATCTACAAAAACCACAGGAAACGAAGCAAGTACATGTCGTTCAATAACAGGTACTCAATACTTGGGTTCAGAAGTTATTGATTCTTTCTGTAATGGTTCACATACTTCTATAAGTCAGCCAGCAAAAGTAGGCGTTACAAGTACTACTCATGGAAATTTAGTTACTGGTAACGAGGTGGGCAGATCAGAGAAAGTTACTGGAGATGAGCCTGGTACTTGTAAGAACCTAACTGGTACTGAATATATTTCGGCTAATCAATCAAATGCTTACTGCGGAGGTGTTAATCCTTCCCCTTCAAAAATTGGCTATAGCCAAACTATTGATGGTCAAAAAGTCAGTGGAACCATGACAGGAAGGTCGGCTTTGGTTACTGGAAATGAAGCAGGATCAAACAAAGGTTTAACTGGTGATCAGTATTTAGGTTCTGATCCAATACCTTCTGGTAGACCAGCAGAAAAGGTTGGCTCACTAACAACAATTCGTGGAAACGGTGTAACTGGTACTGATGTCTCTAGAAGAGAGAATGTTACTGGTAATGAGGCTGGTAGTTGCAAAAACGTGACTGGAGATGAGTATGTGGGCGCTGGGCAATATGATGCTTTTTGTGGAAGTAAGCCTGCTCCTGATCCAGCAAAAGTTGGCCTAAGTATTACTAATAAAACTCAATCTGTTAGTGGAACTATGACAGGTAGATCGCATCTCGTAACAGGAGATGAACCTGGTACTTGTAAAGCAGTAACAGGTACACCCTATGCAGGATTAGATCAAGCAAATCAATGGTGTGACAATTCAGCTTCATCTGAGATAGAAGCTAGAACTCCTAGGAAAGTTGCTACTCCTGGAGCAAGATTGACTGGACAGCAGCCTGGTATAGGCGGAAAAATGACAGGCGCGCATAAAGGTGCTTGTGAGCCTTTGACTGGGACTCCTTATATAGGAGGAGATCAATTAGTAGACAATTGTGGCGTGTCAAATATTCCCGAAGGTTATGCTCATCAGGAAAATACCGAAAAAGCAGCTGCATGGACAAGTTTCAGCGTGAAATCTCCAGCAAGGCAAGCTCATATTCAAAATGAAATCAATGCAGGTGTCACGGGTACGAGCTACGAAGATAGCTCAAGAATTACTGGCCCATTTGACATGGCTGCAAATAAAGTGACTGGTACTGAACAATTTCGCTTTGACAGAAAACCATCAAATTCTCAGAATAATAAAGTTGATCAAATAGTTAATGAAGAAGCTAAGCAACGGCCAACTTCACAAATAACAGGAGAAGGACAATCTGCAGGATTAAATATAACTGGTGATGATTGGGCTAGAGGAGAACATGTTACTGGAACAGAAGGTGCTTCTGCTAAGCGTAGAAATCCTTCACGTCCAGGACCAATGAGTGCAATGAAAGCATCTGAATTAAAGAGAAACCAAGAGGTTCCCGAACCAGATTTCCTAATCACTGGTTCTAGTGGTAATACAAGGGATGGTCAACTGGTTACTTTCTCTGGTGGAGCAAGAGGTTAAATAGTCGATGGCCTATCGTAATTTGGCCAAGAAATCTCTTCGTGGGCCTACAGCTCCTATGAAGAGATTTGTCGACCTAGAGAACCAGAGCTTGAATTCTGAAGTAATTAAGACTACTAATTCTTTCTCTGATGAAATAAAAACTATTAGCTCTTTTTCCACTGATCATCCATTAACTAATTCTCAAGAGAATCAGAAATTAAATCAATACGAAAAAAAGGTTAAAGGTCGATTTGATAATATTGTCCCTCTTTTAAAAAGAGTCTCTAGTCTCCAAAATGATTTGAATTTTGTAGAAAGAGCCCAAAATTTATGTCGATCAGAATTAGGTTTTGAATTACCATTGCACATACTTGAAAAGGCTTGGGTTGGAAGTGTTGATATAAGTGCCTTGTTTGCATGGTGTGTTTTTCAATCACACCAGATTACAAGCAATGAATTTTTTGATTCAGATCCACTAGAGGGATCTGAAAATAGTCAATATTCTAAATCTTTTCAATCTTTCCTTTATCAATGTGGCTTCCATCTTTTAGATATAACTCCTTGTGCCGATGGTCGATTAGCTCATGCTATTTCTTATGCATTACGTATACCTTTTAGTTCTGTTAGAAGGCGTTCTCATGCAGGAGCACTTTTTGATATTGAAAAAACAGTTAATCGTTGGATTAAAACTGAACACAGTAGATATAGAGAGTCAACTCCGAATCCTGCAACTGAGCCAACAAGATATTTAAAATCAGTAATCTACCACTTTAGTTCTGTTGACCCCACGCACCAAGGCTGTGCGGCTCATGGCAGTAATGATGAGTTGGCAGCATCAGAAGGCTTACAGCGATTATTAGATTTTAGGGAAGCAGTCGAAAATAGTTTTTGCTGTGGTGCATCGGTAGATTTGCTTCTAATTGGTATTGACACAGATACAGATGCGATAAGAGTTCATACGCCTTCGAGAACCAATGAAGTTGATTTGAAATCATGGGTTTGTGCAAATGAAATATACAAAGAAACTCAATTCCTAAACGCTGAGGAGGCTCTTCAAAAAATTCAAGAAAATGTCAAAAGTGTTTGTCCTGGAGAAACAGATCCGAATATGGTCACATTTATTACAAAGCTTATTTCAAATAATATTTCTCAAATTGACTATGTGAAGAATTTTTATTCCGGAAGCTACCAAGATGCAGGTCATGCTGAGAGATTTATTGGTGTAGGTATTGGTTTTAAAGAAGTTCATTTAAGGAACCTTACTTATTTTGCGCATTTGGAGACTGTCGAACAAGGAGCTCCTGATCTCGACGTTGGAGTGAAAATTTTTACTGGTCTCAATATCTCTAGAAGTTTACCAATCCCTATTGTCATTCGCTTTGATTACTCAGGTAGTGTCCCTCATGCAAGAAATAGAGCATTATCTGATTGTCATAGAATTAACGAGGCTATTAAGTCTCGTTATCGAGATTTAATAGATGAGGGTTCACTTCACACATTTCTTACTATTCGAGATCGAGATAAAAAGGCTCCTGCAGAAGTTGTAGGTTCTTCCCTCGATCCAGTCACTCAGGAGGCTCATTAAATGCTCATTTGTAAAGTTCTCAAACCACTTGTCTCAACCAATCGTATTCCAGGCTTTGAACATAAGCATTTACAGGTTGTATTAGATGGCAGCTCAAAAAAAGTTGCTGTTGATGCCGTTGGATGTAAACCTGATGATTGGGTTATATGTGTAGGAAGTTCTGCCGCTCGCGAAGCAGCTGGAAGTAAGTCTTATCCAAGTGATTTAACTATTGTTGGAATTATTGATCACTGGGATCCAGAGACGCAACAACAGCTTTCAGGAGGAGCAAAATAATGGAGATCATGCAAGTTATGGGCCGCTTGGTTTGTACTCAGAGAGTGGAAGGTTTAGGACATATGCATTTAAGAATATTATGTAATAACAAAGGTAAAAGACTTGTGGCTGTTGACCCCGTAGGTGCACGAGAAGGTAATTGGGTTTTTACAGCAACAGGAACCGCAGCTAGGTGGGGATGCCCAGACCCCAATATTCAAACCGATTTAACTATTGGTGGGATTATTGATAACTGGTTGCCTGATGATTAGTTTGACCGTTTATTCAAAAAAGCTTAATTCTATAAAATCATAAATTCATGGCTACACCACAAAAACGTCAATCAAGAAGTAGTAATAAGAGTATTAAAGCTCAAGATCAGTTAGTTGATGTTACTCCTTTGAATTCAATTGAGCAATCAAAAGCTTCTTCTAAAGTAAAGTCTTCGTCCAATGAAAATTCTTCTAATACTTTAAAAACTACTACTTCTAAAACATTATCTAATGCTGCTGGGGATGGTGGTTCATTTAATGCCCGAATTGGAAAAAATAAAGCTTTTGCAACCAATTCAAATTTTGGAATTGCTTTAGGAATGATTGAAACTCGTGGTTTAGTACCAGCAATAGAAGCCGCAGATGCAATGACTAAGGCCGCTGAAGTTAATTTGATCGTTAAAGAACTTGTTGGTGGAGGATATGTAACAGTAATGGTTCGTGGTGAGACTGGTGCTGTCAATGCTTCTGTGAGAGCAGGTGCTGATGCCTGTGAGCGTGTTGGGGATGGGTTGGTTGCAGCGCATATTATTGCCCGACCTCATGTTGAGGTTGAGCCAGTATTGAGAGGAAGTGGAGCAAAAAGGAGAGGTTAAGTATTTTTGATTTATAAATTATTTTTTCAATCAATTCATGGTGTAGTAGTTTTTATAAAAGATAATTGTTTTTCATGGAAAGGTGGAGGCAAAAAAAAAGACCAGAGTGTCTAGAAAAAAGGTTCGAATTTCAATCTTATGAAGAAAATAGAGATTTTCTCGATGCGCTAGGCGACTTTTGCGAGAAGGTAAATCGTTTTCCCGATATAAGCTTTGGGAAGACTTATGCAAATATCACTATCAGGCCGATAGAAAATAATGAGAAAGAGGAAATATCAAAAGATGATCATGATTTCGCAAGTAAAATAGATTTTCTAAATAAACAACAAGAAAATTAATCTTCCTCTTTTGGTTGTTCTAGATCTCTTTTGATTAATGCCATTAAATAAGAGGGGGTTTTATATCTTCCTGGCAAACATCGATTAAGAGTCTCTAAGTGGCTCCAGCAAACAGTTCTTTGGATTTGATCAGAGGTACGTCCTTGTTGCAAAAGCCTTCTAAGTGCTTTGCAGTAAAGAGGGTATCCTGCTTCTAGTTCGCCAATAGTCAACTTGGCAGTGGACATTGTTTATTGCGAATCAATTATTAATTTAGACAATAATGGGGCCACTTAGCAAAGTGGCAAGCTTCTATTTAGTCACAATGTTGTGTTTACTTCTCTTTTCCTAACCAAGCTACGCAATCTATCTCGATTTTCCCACCTTTTGGAAGATTTGATACTTCAACGCATGCTCTTGCGGGGCTTACTTTTTCGCTAAAGGTTTCTGCATAAATTGAATTTACTTTTGCGAAATCATTTAAATCAGTTAAATAAATGGTTGTTCTTATGACGTTTGAACTTTTCCCTCCAGCGGCTTCGACCACGGCTATCAAATTTTTTAGAACTTGTTTAGTTTCTTCTTCTATATTTCCATCCCCAATCATTTCGCCAGTTGAAGGGTCTAAAGCAATTTGTCCTGAGCAATACAACCAATTTTCCACTAGAACTGCTTGGTTGTAGGGGCCAACTGGTTTAGGCGCAAATTTTGTTTCTATTGGATCGATCGCTGAACTTTTCATGAATAACTAATTTTAGTTAAAAGATTTGATACACAAATTAGAATTTAACATTTCCAACAATCTTTGTGTTTTCTAAGCGCTGTAAAATCTTCTACATTATCTGCTCTTAAAAATAAATTTGTTTTTCTTTCTTCTAAGAGTGATGATGGGAGACTACACATTCCCTTCTGAAGTTTAATCTGAACAAGCTTTAACCTTTCGATAATAGAAATATTGTTAGGCTCTAATTCTAAAGCCCATTTTAAGTTGTTTTCTGTATATTCATGAGCTGAGTATATTTTGGTGTTTTCTGGAAGGGAATTAAGTTTATATAAACTTTCAAACATTTGAATAGGAGTACCTTCTAGAAGTCGACCACAACCACCACCAAAAAGTGTATCTCCAGGGAATAAAATATTATATTTTGCATCTGCTTTTGAAATGTAGAATGCTATATGATTATTAGTATGCCCATTCACTTCAATAACTTTAATCTCACTATCTAGTAAATGAAAAATATCATTATCATCAACCGAAAATGTTTGAAAAGGAATTCTTTTAAGTTCTTTTTTTGATGCAATTACCATTGCATTTGGCCATCTTTTAATTAAATTTTGTGTTCCACCTATATGGTCTTCATGGTGATGTGTTTGAAGGATTGCCTCTAAAGATAGGTTGTTATCCAAGATCCATCTCTCTACTGGGCTCGAGATGGAAGGATCTACTACAACTGCATTGCAATTGTGGACCCATACCCATACGATATTGTCTTGTAAGACAGTAATTGGGTGAATAGTGAATTCGCTTTCTTTCTCTGACATTGTTTATTTAGGTGCTGGAATAGTTAGATTGCACTTCAATAGTTTTTGACATGTTTACTGTTGCACTAGCCAAAGGTGCCTTGTTGAAGGAATCAGTCTCAATGTTTTCTAACGTTGGACTTGATTTCTCTGCTGTTTTAGAAGATAGCAATCGGCAATTGATGCTCCCCTCGGTTTGTGGCCGAGCTAAAGCACTTTTAGTGCGAAACAGCGATGTACCTGTTTACGTATCTTATGGTCAGGCGCAACTTGGAATAGTGGGTTTTGATGTTTTACAAGAGCAGAAATTGCAAGTATCGAATTTAGTCGATCTTGGCTTTGGAGCTTGTCATATGTCTGTTGCAGTTAAATCGAAAAGTGGTTACTTGAGTGCTTCTGATTTGCCCCCAAACTGTCGAGTGGCAAGTAAATTCACTAATTGCGCAAAGAGTTTTTTTGATCAAATTGATTTACCTGTTCAATTGGTTCATTTGAGTGGATCGGTTGAGTTAGGACCTATTACTGGTATGGCAGAAGCAATTGTCGATTTAGTCGCAACTGGTCGTACTCTTAGAGATAATGGTCTTGTAGAAATTGAAGAACTTTTTAAATCAAGCGCCAGGCTTGTTGGTCATCCACTCTCCCTAAGGTTAGATAGAGGACCTCTCCAAGAAATTATTGATTCAATTCAAATCCAATCTCAGACCAACCACTTTTCTGATGGCAAAAAATGATCTTCGTAGAGTTAAGAAACTTGGAAAGTATTTAAAAAAAGAAAAAAGACGTTTAATTCTGATACTTTTAATTTTAATACCTGTTGCTTTAGCTGGAGCAATTCAACCTCTTTTGGTTGGGCAAGCTATTTCTGTTTTAAGAAGGGAGGATACGATATCTTTTTTTGATAATTTATCTACTGAATTATCAATTCGATTAATAATAGGAACATTATTAATAACAGTATTACTTAGGCTTGGATTACAAGGTTTTCAGTCATACAATATTCAGGCTGTAGGGCAGAGATTAACTGCGCGAATTAGGAATGATTTGTTTTCTCATTCCATGTCTTTGTCATTGCGTTTTCATGACAAAATGCCTGTTGGTAAATTACTCACAAGATTAACTAGCGATGTTGATGCATTGTCAGAAGTATTTGGAAGTGGAGCTGTTGGTGTTTTGGCTGATTTTGTAAGTCTTATTGTTATTTCAGTAACAATGATTTTAATTGAATGGAGATTAGGTTTGCTCCTTTTATTTATCCAAATACCTGTTACATTTTTCATCCTTTGGTTGCAAAAACGTTATAGAAAACAAAATTATAAAGTTAGAGAAGAACTATCCCAGTTGAATGCAAATTTTCAGGAAAACCTCCAAGGGCTTGAAGTTGTTCAAATGTTTAGAAGGCAAACTTTAAATGGTCAAAATTTTTTCAAAACTGGCACGAATTATAAAAATGCAGTTAATGGCACCATCTTTTATGACAGTAGTATTTCAGCATTTATTGAATGGGTTTCATTGGCTGCAGTCGCTTTAGTTATTTCTTTGGGAGGTTATATGGTTACAGCAGGGGATATGGGATTAGGAACTCTCACTACATTTATTTTATATTCACAAAGATTATTTGAACCTTTAAGGCAGTTGGCGGAAAGATTTACACAAATACAGGGAGGATTAACAGCGGTTGAAAGAATAAGTGAATTGCTTGAGAAAAAAATCGAAATTTATGATCAGATTTCCCAGAAAGTAAAAAATAAAAAGATAACAAATTCAATCAAAAATGTTTCCGGAGAAGTATTATTTGAAAATGTAAGTTTTTTTTATAGAGAAGATGAACCCATAATAAATGATTTAAGTTTTAAAATTAAACCAGGTGAACACGTTGCTCTTGTTGGCCCAACAGGTTCTGGAAAGACAACTTTAATTAGATTATTATGTAGACTTTACGAACCTCAAAAAGGGAATATATATATCGATGGACTAAACATAAAAAATATACCCATCGAATCATTGAGGAAACAGCTTGGAGTTGTTTTACAAGATACTTTCTTGTTTAGTGGCAACGTAGCAGATAATCTTCGTTTAGATTCTTCAGTAGACAATCAACGTTTAAAGGATATATGTAATGAGTTAGGACTTGATAATTTATTGAGAAAATTGCCATATGGATTAGACACTTATATTAGAGAAAGAGGAGGTAATCTTTCTTCAGGGGAAAAACAGCTTTTATCTATTGCAAGAGTTGCAATAAGAGATCCAAAAGTATTAATTATGGATGAAGCTACTGCTTTTATGGATCCATCAACTGAGGCAACTTTGCAAAGAGATCTTGATAGGTTGTTAGAGAAAAGAACAGCGCTAGTTATAGCCCACAGATTAGCAACAATAGAATCTTCGGATCGAATCCTCGTAATGAGAAAAGGAAAGCTAATAGAGCAAGGGACTCATGAAGAATTGAGGGCTTTAGGCGGACTTTATTCTCAACTTGCTGATTTACAAGAAAAAGGCCTAACTACAATATAATTACTATAAATTCATGATAAATTTAGGAACAAAAAAATTAGGTATGCCTGGGTGGAGGAATCAAAATATTCTTTCTGATGAAACTTTAGAAAATATTTACGGAAAGCAAGCTCTTCAATACTTTAACAAAAAAAATCCATCCCTCTTTGTTTTTAGTGATTCAAAACCTTTTGATTTAATTGAGCTTGAGCAACTTCTTCAAGCAGTTGGTTGGGGAAGAAGGCCATTGAGGAGAGTAAAAAGAGCTCTTGATAATAGCTTGCTTAAGGTTGGTTTATGGCAACATGATCCTAAATTCCCAAGATTAATTGGATTCGCAAGATGCACTGGAGATGGAGTTATTGATGCAACGATATGGGATGTAGCTATTAACCCCGTTTATCAAGGTTATGGATTAGGGAAACAACTTATGTCATATTTAATGAAGAGTTTAAAAAGAGAAGGTATAAATAGAGTTACCTTGTTTGCTGATTCTGATGTAATTACTTTTTATAGTAGGCAAGGTTGGACTTTAGAGCCAAAAGGAAATAAATGTGCTTTTTGGTATTCAAATTGATTGATTTAATTAGTTTTTAATTATAAATAGTATTCTTTTGATAATCTATTTATATCATAACCTTGCCTCCACTTTTTTCGTAATTTAGAATTTTTTAGTGCACGGTTGAGTATATTTGAATTCGACCACTTTATATCATCTGTATATATATTTTCTCTAATACGTTTTACTTTAGTTATTTTGTTGATTCTTGTTATTAAGTCTATATCTTCCATTATCTTTAAGGAAGAGAAACCTCCTGAAAGATAATAAAGGTCTTTATGTATTAGCAAGCCTTGATCACCATAAGGTCTTTGTAAAAAATGACTTCTTAGGGCTACGGCTGTTTCTAAAATTCTGTATTGTAATCTATTTTTTTTGATTTTAAAGTCAAAATACCATGCAAAATTTTCTGATGTTTTGTTTCTTATTATTTTTAATAAGCTCTTTACCCATATTGGATCTAATCTGCTATCAGCATGTAGAAATAAAAGCCATTCTGCTCTTGCATTTAAAGCACCAGTTTTCAATTGATAACCTCTGTTTCGTTTAGTGCTTTTTATAACATTTACTCCTTGTATTTGTGCAATTGAAATAGTTAAATCTATACTCCCTCCGTCAACTATTATTAAGTCAAAATCATCTGGCCATGCATTTAAATCTGCGAGGAGAAGAGGGATATGATTAGCTTCATTTAAAGTTGGTATGATGATGCTGAGAGTTGGAAGCTTTTGTAATCTAACCATGGTGATAAATCCAAAATACTATCTAAATCATTTTTAGTTTGAAGAAGTTGATAATCTATTTGATTAAAGGAGGCTAATCGGGTTGTTTCTTGAAGGACTTTATCTGTTCCCCAACCTATACCAGAAAATGGCCAGGCACATAAAGGATTTATAAGTTTACTTGATAGTCCTATGAGCCAATATCCACCATCACTTGAAGGGCCTAAAACCATTTCTTTATGATTTAGTATTTGTATTGCTTGTATTAAGTCGGAATATGATATTGATGGTAAATCAGTTCCAATTAGTAAGATGGAATTTCGAATTTTTTGAGGAAGAGTTTTTTCAGAATGAGTCTTTAAAAACTGTCTTTTCATTTTGGTTCCTAGATTGCCAGGTCCTTGAAGTGCAACTGTTTTTATTTTATTTGTTAAGCCCCATTTTTTTGCGGCCTTAATACCAATTCCATCAATAGCAAGTTTGATATTTGCATGACCTTCTTTTTGAATTTGTTTGGCTACACAAATTGTATGATTCGTTAGTTTCTCTTGAATCTTTGCGGCTTGATAGGCCCCTACATCTTTTGATAAACGACTTTTACATCTAAATATGGCATGCCATCTCGTCATTAAAATTATAGTTGGTTTGCTATTTTTATTAGATTCTTTTGTGTTGGCTTTTTTAGTACTTATTTTATCCATAATTATTAATGTCAGATTCTTCTATGTTTGTTAAGCTTAAGTTAATATTCATTGCATCTGATTAAAATTTTTTCTTAAAAAAAGAAATCTATATTTGCTTTCATTTTTCTAATCCATAGCGGCAGTTGCTTTTTTGGCTGTTACTATTCAATTTCTACAACTGGATTCCCAAATTTAATAATGAATGATTATAGTTTTTCGCTACACTCATATTCCATTAGTTAATGCCTGTGCCAACTCGTAATGAGCTATGGATGAAGGTGCAGCAATTACTGCAAAAGAATTTAAGTAAGCCTTCATATGAAACATGGATACGTC
This sequence comes from Prochlorococcus sp. AG-402-L09, assembly GCA_003216715.1. Lineage (GTDB taxonomy): Bacteria > Cyanobacteriota > Cyanobacteriia > PCC-6307 > Cyanobiaceae > Prochlorococcus_B. The sequence continues at coordinate 94,650 of QCIK01000006.1, forward strand.
CAGCTGAATTTTATGATTTCAAAGATGGCTGCTTAACATTGCTAGCTCCAAACAGCTTTTCAAGTGATTGGTTAAGAAAAAATTATTCTCATACAATTGAAGAGATCGCATCAGAAATATTTGGCAATGAAGTTAAAGTTTACATAAAAGTTAAAGAAGAATTTTCATCAAAGGAAAGCAATAAGAAAAAGAATTTTTCAAATTTAGAAAATAGTTCGGTTATTGCTAGGGATAATTCGGACGTAAAATCTAAGCAAGCTCCAATAAAAAAATTTTTGCCGAGCCTTAACCTTCGATATAATTTCAATAGATTTGTTGTAGGACCTAATAGTCGGATGGCTCATGCTGCAGCGATGGCAGTAGCTGAGGCCCCTGGTCGAGAATTTAATCCATTATTTATTTGTGGAGGGGTTGGGTTAGGTAAGACCCATCTCATGCAATCTATTGGCCATTATAGATTGGAAATTGATCCAGAAGCAAAGGTTGCATACGTTTCTACTGAGACTTTTACCAATGATTTAATAGTTGCGATCAGAAAAGATGGAATGCAAGCTTTTAGAAATAGGTATAGAGAAGCTGATTTAATCTTGGTTGACGATATTCAATTTATAGAAGGTAAAGAGTATACCCAGGAGGAATTCTTCCATACTTTTAATGCTTTACATGAGGCAGGCAGACAAATTGTTCTTACAAGTGACAGGCCACCAAGTCAAATACCTCGTTTGCAAGAAAGATTGATTTCAAGATTTTCAATGGGACTAATTGCAGACATCCAAGCGCCCGATTTGGAGACGAGAATGGCAATACTACAAAAAAAAGCTGAGCATGAAAGGATGCGTTTGCCAAGAGATTTGATTCAGTTTATAGCTGGACGATTTACCTCTAATATTAGGGAGTTGGAGGGTGCTTTTACTCGTGCTGTTGCATTTGCCTCTATAACTGGGCTGCCAATGACAGTCGAATCAGTAGCACCTATGCTTGATCCTACGGGACAAGGAGTAGAAGTTAAGCCTAAACAAGTCCTAGAAAAAGTAGCTGAGGTTTTTGGAGTTACTGAGGAAGAAATGCGTAGTCCAAGTAGACGTAGACCTGTTAGTCAGGCAAGGCAGGTAGGTATGTATCTAATGCGCCATGGAACAGATTTAAGTCTTCCCCGTATTGGAGAATCTTTTGGGGGAAAAGATCATACAACTGTAATGTATGCCATTGAACAGGTGGAAAAGAAGCTTTCAAGCGAGCCACAATTAGCAAGTCAAGTTCAAAAAGTAAAGGATCTTCTTCAGATCGATTCACGAAAACGTCGTTGAATTTAGGCTTTAATAGTTAGAGGAATTTTAGTTTTTTAATTAAATTGTATAGGATTTTGATCTAGCCTATCTCTTATAGGTATTGCAGACCCTGAATCACTACCATCAATATTTGCGGTGTTTTCAAGAGCTTGTCTAAACAATCTTCCTGATAATAAAGGCATATCTCTTGGAACTGAAATTCTATCTCTGAGGTAACGTAATGCAGAGGCACTATTCTTCTCTGGAATGCAATCTTTTTTTGTAATCATAGAAGTTAAGGCTGCTCTCAATGGCTGATCAAATAATTTATTTTTCATTGGGCTAACAGCAATGATTCTATCTTTATGTTTGATTACTCTTTCCAAAGCTAATGCTTCATATTGTTGTTCCGATTCCTGAGCAACTTTGAAATCTATTAGCTCTAATTGTCCTAATCCAGAACCCGTATCAATTTTTTTTGCAAATAATTGTTGGTTTGCATTTTTATAAGTAAAGCAACCTCCCATTTGAGGAGGTAAATCATGAGCATGAGTGTGAAAATCTCCTTGAGTTCCTCTATATTCCTCAAGTTTTTCAAGATTTTTAAGCCATGAATTTATAAAAGGGTGCTCTTCTCTAAGTGAATATCCTTTGTAGTAAGCCAATGATGCATTCATTCTTTCAACATATGGAATAAAAATTACATCTGCTGATCCAGGCTTTTCTCCATTTTTTGTTGAGATTGCTGTAAGCCATCCCGAAGCATTTTTTTCTATTTCTTTTTCAAATTTTTTGGCAACATTTATGAAATTCTCTTTCTTTTGCTCTTCTTGGGTTTGGAAAAGAGAGTTGCGACATAACCAGTTACACCATGATGAAAATAGTTCTCTTTCAAGTCTCCTAAGCTCTAAGACTTTCTTCTCATTTAGAGATTGACCTAAAGGACCATAAATTTCTTCTAATACAAATAGGATCTCATCACTTTCTGTGATTACATGATTTTCAATTTCAATTGCAGGGAGCATTCCTGAGGGCACTTTTTTTAAATACCATTTTTCCTTTTCTCCGTAGCAACGCATTGTGACTTTTTTAATCCGGTAAGGAATTTTTTTAAGCTCTAACCAAATCCAAACTTTTTGGCAATAAGGACACCAAGCATGATTGTCTCTGTAAAGAGTAACAATTGCCTCGGATTCATTTTTATTAAAAAGACGAAGTAAGGAATATGGGTTATTTAATCCATTGATTTGATCAATTGGATCAGCTGTATATATTGCTAATTCTTCCCAACTCATGGCATTTCTGGTTGGATTCATTTATTTCAACGAGAATAGAGAAATAATACTAGGTTGCAAAATTGAAAAGGTCTTTTGATTTAATTGTCATTGGTGCAGGATCCGGTGGGTTAGCTGCTGCAAAGAAAGCAGCGAGTTATGGAGCATCTGTCGCGATCGTCGAAGGAGATCTTGTCGGAGGAACGTGTGTAATAAGAGGTTGTGTCCCTAAAAAATTATTAGTATGTGGTTCTTCTCTCTTAGAGAGTTTTTTATCTGCACCATCTTATGGCTTTGATTTTGATAATTTAAAGATCAAGTCAGAGACTTTATTAGCGAATGTTCGCAAGGAAGTGCAAAGGCTGAATGAATTACACGAGAATTTTCTAAATAAGGCTAATGTTGAGCTTTTTAAAGGTTGGGGTGAGTTTAAAAATACAAAGTGTATCGCAATTAAAAATCGAATAAACGGAGAGACTTTAAATGAACTTTATGGCGAAAGAATTTTGATTGCAGTGGGCGGCAGACCTAAAAGACCAAGTATCGAGGGGGCATCTTTAGGTTGGACAAGTGATGATATGTTTCTTCTTAAAAGCTTTCCGAAAAAAATTACAATTGTTGGTGCAGGCTATATTGCTTGCGAATTTGCATGCATTTTGCACGGTTTAGGTGTTGAGGTTACTCAATTAGTTCGAGGTGATCGGATTTTAAGAGGATTTGACTTTGAACTTTCTTCAGCATTAACTGATGCAATGAAAAATAAAGGAGTTAAAATAAACTTTGGTGAGAATATTTCTTCTCTAAAAGGAACTCCTGGAGCTTTGAGTATAAAAACAAATACAGGTAATGAGTTTGACTCGAATGGATTGCTTTTCGCTACTGGAAGAGAGCCATTTTTAGAGGGATTGAAGTTAGAACAAGCGGGTATAGAAATTCTTGAAAATAAAATTAAAGTTGATAGTGATAGTAAAACAAATATTTCTAATATCTTTGCTATTGGAGATGTCACTGACAGGATTAACTTGACACCTGTTGCAATTGATGAGGGTAGAAAATTTGCTGATAGAAATTATGGTGAATCAGATCATAAGGTTAACTATGATTTGGTACCTTATGCAGTATTTAGTCAGCCTGAAATAGCTTCTGTGGGCATGACTGAAGAGAAGGCTATCCAGTCGATGGGTAAAGATAACATTAAAATTTACAGATCAATATTTAGATCTTTATCTAAGTCATTGCCAAAGACTGGCTCTAAATGTATTTTAAAGCTAATTGTTGATAGGAATAATAATAAAGTTTTGGGATGTCATATGATTGGTGATAATGCATCTGAGATTATTCAAATGGCATCAATCTCACTAATGCTAGGAGCTAAAAAATCTGATTTTGATAATACAATGGCATTGCATCCTACAATCGCTGAGGAATTTGTGACAATGAGATGATTAATATAAATGCATTAGTTATTAGAACTTTTTCTTAGCCTTAACCAGTAAGCAATTGTCTTATACATAATTATTATTATTGATAATGATATGGCTATAAAAACTAATTCTTTGAATGCTGAATGTAAAGTTGGTAGAGTTAGAGGTATTATTTTGTCTGCAATGTAAAGCATATATAACCCTAATAAAACACCACCTTCTCCTCTACTTATTATTCCTTTTGTCCAAAAAATCGGCATACACGCAAGTGTAGTAATTACCATGATAGGAATATCCTTAGTTATAAGTAAATTCTCAACCACTAAACCACTGCCTCCAGATAATACAGAACAGCTACCTAAAACTAGTAATTGATTTAATAAACAACTTCCAATTACGTTGCCTATCGCTAGATCAGTTTGACCACGAATAGCGGCCACTAATGACGTGATTAACTCTGGTAAAGAGGTGCCCAGCGAAACTATTGTTAACCCAATTATAGCTTCGCTTACCCCTAATAATCCTGCAATTGTAGATGCGCCTTCTATTAACAGCCGTGATCCAAGAGTTAGCAAGAAAATACCACCTAATAATTTCACGCCTGCATTTAATAAACTTGTTGAGTCTTTTTCTATATTGATTTCTGGCTCTGCTTCTTGGGTTTTTTGAGGTTCCTCTCTTGCTGTACGAATTTCCCAAGTGGTATTTATTATTAGCGCAACTATCAAAGCTACTCCAAATTGCCAAGTTATCAGCTCTGAAGCGGCCATTCCCCAAACGGCAGTTGAGACTGCTAAAAGAAGAGGAATGTCTCTCCTTACAAGACGACTTTCAACTCTTAAAGGTCGTAAAAGTGCACTTCCTCCGAGAACTACCATCACATTAAAAATATTGCTGCCAACAATGTTGCTCAAAGCTAGACTGTCTGATCCAGAGAGGGAGGAGTTAACACTCACAAATAGTTCAGGTGCACTTGTCCCTAGAGATACTATTGTTAAACCAATAACTAGTTGAGGGATCCCAAGGATTAAGGCTAAAGCTACAGATCCTTGGATAAATAACTCCCCACCGCTAAAAAGTAAAAGTATCCCAGCAATAAGCTCTAAAAATGACAATAATATTGATTGCATAATTGAGTAATTTATTGAGAAACTAAATTAGTGAATTAATTTATATTATTTCCATTTGGTACTATCCTATATCTTAGCCCCTATTGATACTTGAAGACTTATAGATCAAGGTTACATAAGATATACATTGAAAAAGCTTTAATCCTGTGATTGCTTCTGTTAATCAAATCTCATTATTAAGGCCGGATGATTGGCATCTGCATTTGAGAGATGGAAAGATTCTTAAAGGTGTTTTAAGTCACACAGCAGATGTGTTTTGCCGTGCAATCATCATGCCTAATCTTGATCCGCCAATAACTACTTTAAGCCAAGCACAAGAGTATAAAAAAAGAATTATCCAGTCTATCCCTGAAGGTGTTTCTTTTACCCCATTAATGACTGCATATCTTACCGATGATATGCCTATGGAGGTCTTAGAGAGAGGCTTTAGAGAAGGTGTCTTCCATGGAGCAAAGCTCTATCCAGCTAATGTGACAACAAATTCCTCTTATGGGGTTACAGATATAAGTAAAGTCGACAATTTATTTGAGACGATGGAAAGAATTGGCATGCCATTATTGATTCATGGAGAAGTGACCGATTTCAATGTTGATGTATTTGATAGAGAAGCTGTTTTTATTGAGCGTCACCTTGAACCATTATTAAGAAGATTTTCATCACTTAAAGTAGTTTTAGAACACATCACGACCATTGATGCAATTGACTTTGTAGAAAACAGTGCGTTTGATATAGCAGCTACAATCACACCTCATCATCTACATATTAATCGAAACGCAATGTTCAATGGTGGGTTAAGGAGTGATTTTTATTGCTTACCCACAGCTAAACGTGAAATTCATCGTATTGCTCTAAGACAAGCGGCTACCAGCGGCAAACCTTGCTTTTTCCTTGGAACTGATTCAGCACCTCATACCCGTAGATTTAAGGAAAGCTCATGTGGATGTGCAGGTATCTTTAATGCCCCTTTCGCTTTGGAAAGCTATTTAAAAGTTTTCGAAGAAGAAAATGCTCTAGATAGGTTTGAAGCTTTTTCAAGTATTAATGGAGCAACTTTTTATGGATTACCCTTAAACACAGAGAGAATAACTTTAGTTAAAAAAGATATTTACGTACCTCAAATGATTGACGTTGGACTTGATGGTGATCCCAATGATTTTGTAAAACCATTTCATTCAGGAGAAACTCTTGGATGGGCAAGAGGGGATGTTTAGTGAGATTGCTAATTACAGTCCAAAAATTATTTAACTCTAGATATTCTTAAGAGTACTGATTTAAGCACATACGTTTACGCTAATATGTAAATGGCTTAGAGTTAAATCTCTAGCATTATAATAACCCTTGCTATCACTGGGGAGTGTGGCGGAATTGGTAGACGCACCAGACTTAAAATCTGTTGGCCGCTTTTTGGCCGTGGGGGTTCAAGTCCCCCCACTCCCATGACTTTTTGTACCCCGATTGTGTGTTTAATCTCTTTTGGATTAATAGGAGCTGTTAATCCGATAATTACATTATCTGCTTATGTGGTATTGGCGGGGATGTATTTATTGGTAGTTCCTTTATTTCTTTTTTATTGGATGAATAATCGTTGGAATGTTATGGGAAAGTTAGAACGACTTTTTATATATGGACTTGTGTTTCTATTCTTTCCTGGAATGGTTTTGTTTGCACCGTTTCTTAACTTAAGAATGAATGGAAAAGAGGAGTTTTGAACTTTGACAAGAGCACAGGTTTTTCAAATAGGTTTGTATGTTTTTGTTTTAGGAGGATTGGGATATGAAGTGTTTCAGTTACTTGGATTTGAATCAATATCAGCTGGTATTGCAGCACAGTCAATATTAATTTTAATTATTTTTGCATGGACAGCTTCTTATCTTTTCAGAGTTTTTTCTGGGAATATGACTTTTATGGAGCAACGTAAAAGATATAGAGAGGCTTATGAAAAATTGACTGATAAAAAAATCAGAGAAAAGTTTGATGCCATGACAGATGAAGAAAAAATTGAATTACTAAAAACCCTTGAGGAAGAAAATATTGAACAAACTTAAGTTTTAATTACTAAATCTCAATAATTTTTTACTCTTAGGTATACAAAAATGATAAAAAAGATAGATACCCAAGGATTAGAACATTGAAAAGTACAAATATCAGTAGGTCTTTTTCCAAAATAAAAAAGGAGAAAAGAATTGCACTAATGCCTTTTCTTATGGCAGGTGACCCTGATTTGGAAACCACAGCAAAGATTTTGTTAGAACTTCAGGCAAATGGCGCTGACATGATTGAGCTAGGTATTCCATACAGTGATCCTCTAGCAGATGGACCCATTATTCAATTAGCAGCTTCTCGAGCTCTCTCTGCAGGAACTTCTCCTGACAAGGTTTTTAAAATGTTGTTTGAATTGAGAGATCAATTGACAATACCAATAATTTTATTTACTTACTCAAATCCACTTATTAATAAAGGTCTTGAAGAATTTTGCTTACAAGCTTCGAAAGTAGGCGTTTCAGGACTTGTGGTACCGGATCTTCCTTTAGAGGAAGCAGAAAAACTTTCTGATATAGCTGAATCTAATGAAATTGATTTAGTTTTACTTGTTGCCCCTACAACACCCAAGGATCGTATGAAAAAAATCGCTGCGACTTCTAATGGATTTACTTATCTTGTAAGTGTTACTGGGGTAACCGGAGAAAGGTCTTCACTGGAAGATAATGTAGGCTCTCTTGTGCAACAACTAAAAGATTCTTCATCTAGTCCAATTGCTGTAGGTTTTGGAATTTCGGAGGTAAAACATGTTGAACAAGTTAGAGACTGGGGCGCTGATGGCGCAATAGTTGGTAGTGCCTTAGTTAAAAGAATTGCTAATGCCTCGATCGAAATGAAAGTTGAAGAAGCTGGTTCTTTTTGTAGAGAACTAAGATCCGGAACTAATTAATAGTTTTATTTTAAATAGCAACAGATCAAGCTGAATATTGAATTCTTTTCTATGTTTTATCTTGAGAAATATTGTCTTTATTTAACTTGAAAACCATGGATCAATTTGTCCTTTGGGGGTCTTACTGTGAAGATGCTCTAATAAAAAGAACACCTTTTAGGGAAGAGCATCTTCAAAGGCTCTCATTACTTAAGGAAAAAGGTATATTAATAACATTAGGACCGACAAAATGTAATAGATATGTTTTTGGCATATTTAAATCAGGCGATATTGAATATATAAGAAGTCTTATCAAAGAGGACGTTTATTGGAGAGAGGGAATATGGACTGATTTCGAAATTTACTCCTGGACCCAAGCTTTTTGAGCTTGCTTCCAGACCCAATCAGCTACAATCTGATCGCCATTATCTCCTAGTTCATCTTCATAACCACTCATTATCCCTACCCCTTGTCTAGCTATCTTCGCTATGGCTTCTGGATTCTCAATTCCATTACGTATTAATGATGTAATCTTTAAATTCTTTGATCTTCTGATTATGTTCCCGCCATTAATATGACATCCAGCACAGTTGTGTTTAAAAAGACTTTCCCCTAAATCTGCATCAGAAGCATTGAGCTCTTTCGGCAAAGTTAAATAAAAAGATGTACAACAAAAACTGATTAGAAAAAAAACTCTTAATTTTATGAAAAAAAAATTAAAATTTTTTTTCATAGTCTTGTATATCTTATTTATTGAAATTAATTTTTGAGAGATCCTCACAAATTTCGTCAAGAAGATCAAGTTGTCCAGAAGACTTTAATTCAAAGCTCTTCTTTGTTTTCACTTCTCCACTGTTTGTCCATAACTCTTCAACTTCACAAAGTCGACTAGCAATTTTTGGAATTCCACCAGAGTTAAAATCTTTTTTTAAATATTCAATTAAAGTTGGCATTCTTGCTGAAGGGAGATTAAGAGTTTGGCAAAGTTCTGATTGCTTTCTGCCAGTCTGCTTCAACCAATCTTTGATAAAAAGTATAAGATCTTCTTCTAGGTCTTTTGTCCAGCGCTCGTTGCTCATAGCGGAAACCATTTATCTAGCTTAGATTTTGCTCTGAACTTTATCTCTGGAGTTATGTGATGTTGCCAAAGACTAATTACAGCGGTTAGAGCGACAAGATCATCGCTAAAACCTGAGGCAGGAATGAAGTCGGGAATCAAATCAACAGGAACAATTAAATAAGTAAGTGCTCCCATTATGGATAATCTCACTTGGGGAGGAGTTGAATTATCCATGATAAGTTCAAACCCTTCTAAAGCAGGCTGCGCAATGACTCGGCCTGCTCTTAATAAGATCTTTTTAAGTACGCCCTCGTCTATAACAGAACTTTCAAGTACTTCTGCCTCAAATACTTCTTTGTTTGAGTTTCTTGAACTAACCACGATCAAATAGTTGTCTCTAAAAGACCACTTTGAATCCCTGTCTTTCTCAATTTCCTTAATGAGCGTTGAACTACTTGTCTGCAATATTCCCTGCTGCAATTCATTTGTCTCGCTACCTCAGCTAACGTCCTCCATTCATTAGATCCATCTAGACCAAATCGAAGACTTAGTATCGTTCTCTCTTTTGGTGTGAGATTTGATTTATCTAATAATGACCAAGCTGAGGCAGTCCTTTCTGCTAATTCAACTAGTTCCATAGGAGGAACTTCTTCACTTGGAAGAATATCCACAAGCTCTGAAGTATCTGCTTTTGATTTAACTGCACCTTGCAAACTTACTGTGATACTTCTCAACTCGCATGCAAGCAATTCTTCTACTTCCTTTAAAGGGATTTTCATTTGTATTGCTATTTGGTTAGTTGAGGGATGAACCCCAAGTTCTTGCATTAGTCGAGACTTGGCAGCACGAAGTTTTGTTAGTTTTTCATTTATGTTTACAGGGATTCTTATAGTTCTACTTTGCGTTGAAAGCGCTCTATTTAATCCTTGTCTAATCCACCAGTAAGCGTAAGTTGAAAATCGATGCCCTCTTTTGGGATCGTATTTTTCAACAGCTCTTGTTAAACCTAAGGTGCCTTCTTGTATTAGATCAAGAAGGTCAAGACCTTTACCTTGATATCGCTTGGCTAAATTTACAACAAGTCTCAAATTTGCTGTAATCATTTGATTCTTGGCGCGCTCACCCGCTTTAAGAGTTCTCTTCTCTGCGCTTGAATATTCGCACTCTGGCCCATTGCCTCCAGCTTGTTGGCAGCGTTCATTCAGTGCAACCATTGCTTGAACTTCTCTACCCATTGTGAGTTCTTGCTCTGGTGTGAGTAATTCGTGTCTTCCTATTTCTCCAAGAAAGTCGCTTAATGAACTCACTTTTATTCCTCCTTATATTAATAACCTAGAGAAAAATTGTTTACTTTCAATAGGCGTAATAAAGTGTTCGGAATTTATTATTTATCCTTTATCTATTCTTAATGCCTTCACTAGCTCAATCAAGCCAAAAGAAGCTTCTTTATATTTTTCACTTGGTGCCTTTAAAATGCGTTTCAAAAAATTATGTTTTAATAAAAATTTTTCAAAAACCACTGATATCATTGATATTTTTAAGGTAGTTTTTTGATCAATAAAACTCTTTAAAGATTTTTTAGTCTCGAATAATTATTTTTAAGCGCTATCCTTAATTTTAGGGAAACGATGATTTACCAAAGATTTAATAAAATCAGTTGATATTTTTTTTTCTCTTTCAAGACTTTTTTGAATTTAATCCTTTGTTTTTCTACCAAAGAAACTTATTTATGAGTAAAAAATAATATAAGAGTTGGTTCTTTCGTTAATGGTTTCTTCTTGGAGCACCTCTTCTTTTAACTAAAACTTTTAGAACGTTTTCCCAGGAAACGTTTTGATGGGCTAAAGAAACTTGCATATGGAAAAGTAGATCTGCAGCCTCATTAGCAACTGAAATAGGATTTTTATCCTTACAAGCCATAATAAATTCAGCTGTTTCTTCGCCTATTTTTTTTAGGATTTTATTATCACCTTCTTTCAGAAGACTATTTGTATAACTTCCCTCTTCAGGATTATTTTTACGACTCTCTATGACTTTAAATAATTCACTACAAGCGTCAGATGGAGGGTAAAGAACGTCTTCATTGGTTTCTAAATCTTTAAAGAAACAACTTCTTTTTCCTGTGTGGCATGCGATTGAACCAATTTGCTCAATTGATAAAAGTATTGTGTCTGAATCACAATCAGTCCTAATGCCTTTCAATTTTTGAAAATGACCGCTCGTTTTTCCTTTGTGCCAAAGTTCTTTCCTTGACCGACTCCAATAGTGAACTTCACCAGATTCTAATGTTTTCGTAATGGATTCTTTGTTCATCCATGCCATCATTAAAATGGAGCCATCGACCCAATCTTGTGCTATGGCTGGGATCAAGCCATTTTGATCAAAATGTAGATTATCTATAAAAAGCATTTTTAATTAAGCAAATTAGGCTTTTAAACTCTAATTATTTCAATTTAATCCTCTATTGGTTTTTTATTCATCTTTTTATGACGATTAAAGATATTCCATTTAATTGCTCAAAGCATTTTAAAGACTATCCATGCTCTCACCGTCAATGGAAACATAAAGGACACTGTCGTTATGTTCATGGGTACAGTCGAAGCTTTACTTTTTGTTTTGCTTCAAATGAACTTGATGAAAATGGCTTCGTTGTCGATTTTTCAAGCCTTAGACCTTTGGAAGAGAAGCTAAGAGAATATTTTGATCATACTTTTCTAGTCAATTTTGATGACCCTCTTCTTGAAACATGGAAAAAACTTCATTCTGAAGACGTACTGGATCTTAGAGTTATGAAGAATGTTGGGATGGAGGCAACAGCTAAATTGGTTTGGGGATGGGCTAATGATTTATTATTTTCAAGAGAGAGAGGTAGGTCTTGTTGTTGGAAAGCTATAGCGCATGAAAATGATATTAATTCTGCTAGTTATACCTTCTTCCCTGAGTGGTTTAAACCTTGATTGTCTAAAATTTTTTAGTTAATATACAATTTGTTTACTAAACTAGTATATTTTTTAGTTGAATATTAATTTTGAATCTTTCGTCTCTATTTTGATGGTGCTTCCTTCTTTATATTTACCTTTTAATAAATATTTTGCTATTTCACTTTCTAATTCTTTTTGAATAACTCTTTTTAATGGTCTCGCACCATATATCGGATTATATCCAATTTCAGTAATTAAAGACAGAACATCATTATTTATCTCAAGCTCGATTCCTTTCGCTTCTAATCTTTCTCTTAAACGGTTTAATTGTAAGTCAACTACTTTAAGTAGAGTTTCTTTTTTAAGTGGTTCGAAATTAATTATTTCATCAAGTCTGTTTAGGAACTCAGGTCTGAAATTTGATTTTAGTTCTTGATTAATAAGTTCATCTATATTGGTCGACAGATTATTCGTTATATCCTTATCAGCTATTAATTCGCTTCCTAAATTACTAGTAAGAATAATAATAGTGTTTTTGAAGTTTGTTGTTCTTCCTTGCCCATCGGTTACTCGGCCTTCGTCAAGTACCTGTAGCAATACATTGAAAACATCTTTATGTGCTTTTTCAATTTCATCGAATAGTAAAACGCAGTAAGGTTTTCTTCTGATTGCTTCTGTTAATTGTCCACCTGCTTCATAACCAACGTAACCAGGAGGAGCACCAATTAAGCGGCTTATTGAGTGCTTTTCCATATATTCAGACATGTCTATTCTAATTAGGGCATTTTCACTATCAAAAAGTTGAGAAGCCAAAGCCTTAGACAATTCTGTTTTGCCCACGCCTGTCGGCCCTAAAAATAAAAAACTTGCGATTGGTCTGCTTGGATCACTAAGTCCTGTCCGGGATCTTTGTATCGCAGAAGATATTGATTGAACGGCTTTATTTTGACCAATAACTTTTTTATGAAGCTCAGATTCAAGATTGAGTAATTTCTCAATTTCAGTTTGAGCAAGTCTTATAACTGGGATAGATGTCCACTTTGCAATTATTTCAGCTACATCATCGGCTACAACCTCTTCTCTCAAAAGTGATTTCTCCGAATTTTGAGATGAATTTTTTAAATTAAGTTCTTTAGCTTTTAAATTTTGTTGATAATTTAAAAGGGTCCCATATTCAAGTTCGGCGGCCTTGTTGAGATCATAATTCCTTTTTGCTTTCTCTATTTCTAGTTGTACTTTTTCAATTTCTTCTTTAAGTGTTGAAATTTCTTCGATTGACTCTTTTTCTTTTTTCCATTTCTTGTTTACTTCAATTTGATTTTTTGTTAATAATGAAAGTTCTGTAGTAATTAATTCGAGTCTCTCTTTACTAGAGGTATCTGACTCACCTTCCAAAGATAATTTCTCCATCTCAAGTTGGATTATTTTTCTATCAATCTCATCAATTTCTTCTGGTTTTGATGTTATTTCCATCTTTAATCGCGATGCTGATTCATCTATTAGATCAATAGCTTTATCAGGTAAAAACCTCTCGGGTATATACCTATCACTCAATATCGCCGCGGCTATTAGAGCGTTATCCGAGATACGAACACCATGATGGACTTCATATCTTTCTTTTAGTCCACGTAAGATCGAAATCGTATCTTGAACTGAGGGCTGTTTTACAAGTATTTGCTGAAACCTTCTTTCCAGCGCTGGGTCTTTCTCAAAATTTTCTCTGTGTTCATTGATGGTTGTTGCTCCAATACATCTCAGTTCACCTCTGGCAAGCATTGGTTTTAGGAGATTACTAGCGTCCATTGCACCACCACTAGCTCCTGCTCCGACGACTGTATGTATTTCATCAATGAACAAAATTACTTTTCCTTCTGAATCTGTGACATTTTTAAGAACTGACTTCAGTCTCTCTTCAAATTCACCACGAAATTTTGCACCTGCTATCAGTGCTCCCATATCTAAGGAAATTAGTTGACGGTCCTCAAGGGCTGTAGGAACATCTCCGTTGATAATTCTTTGTGCTAGACCTTCAATAATTGCTGTTTTCCCCACGCCAGCTTCCCCGATTAGTACGGGATTATTTTTAGTTCTACGGCTAAGTATTTGAATCGTTCTTCGAATTTCCTCATCTCTTCCAATTACAGGATCTAATTTTCCATCTCTGGCGGCAGAAGTAAGGTCTAGGCCATACTTTTGCAGAGCTTCGTAGCTATTTTCAGCATTTTTCTGGGTCACTTTTTTGTCCCCTCTAATAGCATTTATAGCCTCAAGAAGGCTGTTTTTGTTGATTTGATTTTGTTCAAATAACTTATGACAAACTCTCTCGTCATCAAATAGGGAAATCACTAAATGTTCGCTTGAAATAAAATCATCTTTGAATGATTGTTTAATATTTTGTGCTCTTGAAATTGAAAAAGATATATTTTTGCCAAAGAATATGGATTCTTGGGCCTTAAGCATTTTCGGTTGGTTTTTTATAAATTCTTCTATTTCTGTGAGTAACTTTTTTATGTTCCCTCCCGATCTTTCTATTGATTTTATTGCGATTTCATTTTTCTTTAGAAGAGACCAAAGAAGATGATCTGTTTCCAAAGTTTGATGTTTTTGAGTTAATGCTAAATCTTTTGCATCAATGATTGCTTGCCAAGCACTGTTGGTAAAATCATCAGGATTTACCTTCATCCTTATAATTAATTGCCAAACTCATATTATTCAAGTCTAATGATTATATAAATATAAGAAAACCGCCCTTTTTTGACTTTTTAAAATAAATTTGTGAAGTCACTTTAAATTTTTGGAACTAATTAGTTGACTGTTAATATTTTTAATTTTATCTACTTTAGACTTGTTATTCATATTTATTAGCAGTTTTATCTAAATTTAAATTCTCCCATTTGATGGCGAATCAACAATATTTCTCAAATAAGAATAAATCCTTGGATGTTTTATATTGCAATATTTTCTCTTCTAAAAAAATACTCTCTGCTTTTGATTGAATATCTAAATATATTTTTTCAAAAAAAAAAGATGGAGTCTCCCCCATCTTTGATAAATCCTTTTGGAAATTTAGTTCACTACGATTTTTCCAACCATGCCTGCACCCCTGTGAGGCTCGCAGTAAAAGTCGTATGTCCCAGCTGTGCTAAAAGTTCTCTCCCAAGACTCTCCTGGAGCAAAAGCTAAATCAGGATGACTTAGATCGTCATTTCCGTCAAAAACAGCATTATGAGGAGCAAGTTTGTTGTTTACAAACTTTACGGTGTCTCCAGCGCTTATGTTTAGGGAGCTTGGTTCGAAAGCAAGCATTCCTGCATCGGTGCCAAGCTTAACTTCAACAGTTGAAGCATTCACATTGGATACGCCAATAACTAGGAATGCAAAGAAAGCAAATAACGCTGTTGAAATAGAACGAATCATGAAATTAATTCTTCTCTTTTTTGAATTTTACTACTTTAGCTTCTGTTTGACATTTTAGTGTTTAGTTAAACCAGAATTATGTAAAACTTGACTTAGAGTTTTGGCATGGCTGATACCTCCAAAGGTTTCAGGAGAGGTTACGGGCTCATGTATGAAGTGTTTTTGTCTAAGACTGAATCTATCCCAGTTTGTAATTTGAATTGGGAGTAAGATCGTTAAAAGTTCAATAAGCCAAGTCCAAAGAGGGATTTGAGGGACTTTACTCATTCCTTTCCATCTTAGAAGCGTCTGAATTACTACATCAATACTTATATAGGGTTGCCCTAAAACTAATTTTTTTATTTTATTGCCAGTAACAGGTTGTGCAGGTTTGAAATTAGAGGTAGCTAGATGCCCGCAAATGAAAGCAATATCTGCTGCATGAATAAAATGAAACCTTGAGAATAATTTTATCCATCTTGCTAGCCAGATCCATTTCAATCCATCTTTAAGGCCTTCCGTCAGATAACTAGTTGGAAATTTACTTTTTCCGTCTAAACGACCGCCAAAAACTAGTGTTGGGAATACAGCTATGATCTTCGTTGCAAGCTTATGAGATTCAAGCTCTCTGAGACATTGTGCTTTCGTTTGTATGTACTCTGTTCCATAAGTAAAAGCTTCTGGTAACAATTTTAAGTTTCTATCAAGAACACTTGCAGTTGAGAAATAAATAATTTGCTTGATATTGGAGGGATTTAGCAAATTGAGCAAATTTTTTACTGCATCAATATTTACTTCTTTCGCCCTTTTAGGATCACCCCAAGCAGTTGCAGTATGAATGACTCGGTTGACCTCGGAAATTTCTTTCTTGAACTTATTTGATTGTCTCAAATCTCCGACTAAAATTTTAATCCTTGGATTGTCTAAATTTATTGAAGTTATTTTTTTAGGGTCTCTAACCCATAAAAATAATTCTGAATTTGAGTTTTCGATTAGCCAATTTGCTATGTATTGTCCAACACATCCACTTGCACCAGTGATCAGAATTATTTCGTTTTTCAAGATGAAACTTTTATAAGTTCATTGACATTTTTACCAGCCTCGAAAAACACTCTTGCATTTTCTTCTGGCGTCCCAGGAAGTATTCCATGACCAAGGTTAAGAATATGTTTTCTACCCTTCGCTTTTTTGACGACATCAACAATTCTTGATCTAATCGCTTCAGGAGTACCAAACAAAAGTCCTGGATCAACATTCCCTTGGACTCCAACTGCTTGAGGCAGCCTTTTTAGTCCATCTGCCATGTCAACAGTCCAATCTAGAGAGACTATATCTACTCCAGTTTGTCCCATCCTTTCAAGAACTCCCGCGCTGCCAGAGATATATAAAATCATAGGTGTATCTGGATGCTTCTCTTTTACTAAATTGACTACTTTTTGTTGATAAGGTGCTGCAAACTCGTCATAATCTTGTGGGCTTAATTGTCCTGCCCATGAATCAAACATTTGAACTACTTGGGCACCAGATTCAATTTGGTAAGATAAATAGTTTGCAATTGATTCTGCAAAGTGATTTAAAAGTTGATGGAGTAGTTCTGGCTCTTGGAATGCCATCGCCTTAATAACTGCATAATTTTTGCTGCTTTTCCCCTCTACAACATATGCAGCAAGAGTCCAGGGAGCACCTACAAACCCCAGAACTGCAGCCTTGTTCCCAACGCTTTCCCTTAACCTTCCAAGGACTTCACCAACAAAAGACATGCTTTCTTCTGGTTGAAGGGGCTTTAGGTCTTGAACTTGTTTGAGGGTTCTAATTGGGTCATTTATTAAGGGTCCTTTACTTTCAACAATGTCAAAGTTGATTCCCATTCCAGGAAGAGGAGTCAAGATATCAGAAAAAAGTATTACTCCATCTGGTTGAAAAGCTTTAAATGGTTGCATTGAAATTTCATAAGAAAGATCTGGGTTTTCGGATCTTTCCCTGAAACTTGGATGGTTATCACGCAAGTCGCGGTAAACCTTCATGTATCTTCCTGCTTGTCGCATCATCCAAACTGGAGGCCTTTCAATATTTTCTCCGCGAGCTGCACGGAGTAGTAGAGGGGCAGTTTCGTTCATTATTTTGTCCTTTTAAGAGAAAAATTTACATGAAGCAGTAACTTGAAAATCATGAAATACGTTCTCTGCAAAAGTTCGTTATACCTTTTGAATTTTTACATCCAGACGACAGTTGAAATTAGGTTATTAGGCAAGGTTGAAACATTTCTATTCGCTGGGGGTTAATTCTCGTTAGATTTATGCTTTAAAACTAGAACGCTAAGAGGAGGAAGACATAGATCTATTGAATTTTCATAGCCATGTATGTTGTATAAATCTGTTGATTTGCCTCCCATATTACCTAAATTTGAGCCTCCATATTGACTCGCATCTGTATTGAAAATTTCTTCATAGAACCCATCAATAGGTACACCTATTCTGTAATTAGAATGATTTTGAGGGGTAAAGTTTGCCACTATTACTAACCATTCTCCATCAGTTTTTTCTCTTCTCATAAAACTAATTACTGAATTTTTATTATCATCGCAATCAATCCACTGGAATCCATATTCGTCAAAATCATTTCTCCATAAAGCAGACTCTTTTTTGTATAAAGTATTCAAATCATCCACTAATTTCTGTATCCCTTTGTGAGGTTCATAATTTAGGAGATCCCATTGCAAATCATCCCAAACATTCCATTCTTGACGTTGCCCAAATTCCATTCCCATAAATATTGTTTTTTTCCCAGGATGTGTCCACATATATGCAAGTAAGGCTCGTGTATTAGCATACTTTTGCCAGTCATCACCTGGCATCTTATGTAGGAGATGACTTTTTCCGTGAACAACTTCATCATGGCTTAAAGCAAGCATAAAGTTTTCGGTAAAGTTATAACAAATGGAAAAAGTAATATTGTTTTGATTAAATTGTCTAAACCATGGGTCAATTTCAAAATAATCGAGCATATCGTGCATCCAACCCATGTTCCACTTGAGATTGAAACCCAGTCCATCCATGTCAGTTGGTTTGGTGACGCCAGTCCATGTGGTTGATTCTTCGGCAATAGAAAGTGCACCTGGATAATGTTGAAAAAGAACGTGATTGGCCTGTTGTAGAAATCTGACTGCTTCAAAATTTTCATTCCCTCCATCTTCATTAGGTATCCATTCGCCCTCCGGACGAAGATAATCTTTGTAAAGCATTGAGGCAACTGCATCAACACGTATTCCATCTATATGGAATTGATCAAACCAGAAAATTAGATTTGCAACTAGAAAATTCCGAACCTCATTTCGACTGTAATTGAAAATTAATGTTCCCCATTCTTTGTGCTCTCCAATTCTGGGATCTGAATGTTCGTATAGATGGCTGCCATCAAAATATGCAAGTCCATGCTGATCTTTAGGGAAGTGGCCTGGTACCCAATCGAGAATGATTCCTATTCCCTCTTTATGGCATGAATCAACGAAAGCACGAAACTCATCTGGTGATCCATATCTACTTGTAGGTGCATACCAACCAGTAACTTGATACCCCCATGAGCCATCAAAAGGGTGTTCGGAAATGGGCATAAGCTCGATATGAGTGAAGCCTCTCTCTTTGACATAGGGAATAACCTTATTTGCCAGCTCTTTGTATGTAAGCAATCTTGAGCCAGGCTTCATATCTGCTGCTGGAACGGGGGCTCTATGCTCTCCGTTCGAGTTGATAAATGGATCGTCTGAGGATGCATGCATCCAGCTCCCTAAATGCATTTCATAAACCGATATCGGTTGCTCTAAAGGGTCTCTATTGTCACGCTTGGATATCCAAGACTGATCATTCCATTGAAATGAATCGATTTTTGAAATGACTGAGCTTTTTGCAGGTCTTACTTCATGTTGAAAACCATAAGGGTCGGCTTTCTCGTAGCAATGTCCTTTTTCTGTCCTGATTTCATATTTGTATAAATCTCCCTCACTTAGACCAGGTATGAATAGTTCCCAAATTCCTCCTAGACGTTTTTGCATAGGGTGATGCCGGCCATCCCATGAATTGAGATCACCAATTACGGAAACGCTTTTTGCATGAGGCGCCCATAAGCAAAACATAACCCCTTGCTTTTTATCTATTTCAGTGAGATGAGCACCCATTTTTCGCCATATATGATGGTGATTTCCCTCCGCAAAAAGATGTCTATCAATTTCACCCATCCACTCTGTTCGGAAACCCCAAGGATCATGTTGAACATGTTCAATTCCTCCTCTATTAACTTTTATTTGATAGTCAGTGCCGGGATCTTTGTCGATTATTCCTTCAAAGATCCATTCGTGGTTCGGATTTTGTAGCTGAATTTTCGTTTCTTGTGTTATTAGTTCAACTGCACTTGCCTCAGGCATCCATATTCGAATTATCCATTTATCTTTAAACGGTTGAGGACCAAGAATAGAAAAAGGACTTTCATGGCTGCATTCAGAAAGTCTTTGTCCGTCATCGCTCAAAGAATCTAGAAGAATAGACATGGACATGACTTATTTCTGAAATAGCTAGCTAGCTTAATCCTATGCAAGTAAATATTGAACCCCTAAGAGGAAATAAGTGACTCAAATTTAAGTTTTGAATTTGAAAGTAAGAGTGAAATTGTAGTCACTAAGCAGTGAGGGCTGGGCCCCTCGCATAAATTTTGACACTGTCCAGGATTTATTCCAACTGCTGGCCATCCAGATCCTGAGATTGAAATTCTTAAACGATCTCCTTCTTTAAATGTTGCGAGAACTGGTTGAAGTTTGATATGTCTAGTGCTTTTTATACCTTGATCACATTTGGCAATTCTAAGGACACCAGTCGAAAGTTGAGTGGCAGTATTCTCAATTCCACTAGGAATTATTGATAATGCAACGAACAGATCAAAACTTTCCCTGTCGCACATTGTCTCTAAAAAAAGAGTTGGAATACCCTCCAGCCTAAGATCCTTCAAAATAGGCTCTGATGTAAATACTGCAACATCAGGTCGAATATCAAGCTTGAATCTGTTCGCTTCACCAGGTGTATCACTGAGATGTCCTCCGATTGACGGTATTGGTCTCCATGGGTCGTGAACCAAAGTCACTTCAGTATCTACTTCTAAATCACAATTCGGGACTAGGCATCCTTCAAGATGACCTATAGATGCTAAGCCTTCGCTACGAAGATTCCATGTAGGAGTTTTATTTTGAACCGAAAGCTCCCAACTCTTAGTGGTTAGATTCCAAAGATTGATTTCAGAGAAATGAATCTTTTTGTTTTTATTTTTTAAATGAGAATCAAAAAAATCTAACTGGGTGCGCTGTGCACCCTCCCACCATTGAAGATGAGTAGCAGGACCTATTAGTAATTTAGGATTGCCTCCTGCTTTTTTAGATTTCTCAAAAATATTTAAAATCCCTTTTAAATGAGGATCCCACCAACCCCCGATAAGAAGCAAAGGCTTTTTTAACCAGCTATCTAATGGCTCATGGGTTTTCCATTGAGGAGTTTTGCTAGACGAAAGATTTAGCCATTTATATGCCATCCCCTCTGGGTCATTCTTTTGAAGTAAATCATGACCGTTATATAAATATTTTTTCGATTCAAGATTTTTACGTATTTCATGCCAAGCTCTCCAATTCTTCTCTCTTTGTGCTTTTTGGGCGGCTAATTGCAAGCCCCATCCAATTCCCAGGTGCCACCAAAACGCTCCGCCCTCACAACTCCAATGATCATTCTCTGAAAGGCCTGTCATTGCAGGAATGATGCAATCAGGTGGAGGAGTACCTTCCTCCGCAATGAGTTGCGTTAACCCTTGATATGAAAAGCCGTATGTGCCTAGTAAGCCATTGCATTCAGGTAAGGATCGTACCCAATTATGAGTTTGACTAGTGTCTGAAGCTTCTTGACTAAAACCTGAGAATTTGCCTTCAGACCCACCTTGACCTCGTACGTCTTGTATGACGACTAAATAGCCCTTGCTAGCCCACCAAGATGGATGAGCATACGTAATTGTAGAAGCAATTTCTCTCCCATATGGCTGGCGCATAAGTAAGACAGGCCAAGGACCGTTACTCTGAGGCGACCAGATTCGAGATTTTAGTAATGTTCCGTCTCTAAGTTGTAAATCTTCGTCTCTGTATCTTATTGAATTCATTATTTGTTTTAAAAAGTTTCTGGGCAATAAAGACCTCTTACGTACATAGAAAGGATCTCAGCATCAACTTCGCTTATATTCTTTTGTATTGAGATTTTCTGGATAGATTTTTTTGAACCAGCTGAAATGTTTTCATTATTTAGTTCTCTGAAACTTTCACATATAGACTTTGCTTCATCAGGATTCCTTTTTACACCCTCAAGAAGTCTTGATTGAGCCATCGCTTCTTGACTGATTCCAAATGATGTAAATATTAAAGTGATTAGTAAACCATTCATTTCTTTTATTTTACCTAGTTTTTCTAAATTATTTATATTCTATTACCTAATTGTTCTTGAGTAAATTAAATAATGTATTTTTTTGCTTTCTCTATTAAGGAGTGAGCTTTTTTTAAATCTATTATTGGAATTCTTCCTGTTCGAAGAATTCGTTCAAAGCGACCAGTTTTTTGAACTAGCTCTTGAGGAGTAAGTCGTGAAATGGCCTTGTTAGAAATCAATCCTGAGTGCATTAACAAGGCAGCTTCGTTAAGTTGAATATCTAAAGTACATATAAAATAGGCTATGCATTTAAGTCTTTTTAGATTGCGAACACTACCCAGACTCCCATAGATTAGATGATTTATTTCTTCATCACTAATAGTTAATAAAGAATCCCATGTCTTTATATTATTTGATATGAGTATTTTTTCTTCTTGATAAAAATTTTTAGGAAGATCTTTCAATAATGACTTATTATTCATCAGTCTCTAATGAGGTAATTTCTTCAATATCAGCATCATTAGTTAAATATTCACTTGGAGAATAATTCCTTTCTGGTAATTCTATTATCTTTGATTCTTTTAAATCATTTATTAATTCACCTAGAATGATAGGTTTACTTATTCCATCACCAGCGGATTCTATCTTCCTGAGTCTGACTTTGACCTGAGCGCCATTTCTTCCTCCCCCTTTCAAATTACCAGCTATTTGTAACAATGTTGGTTTGATAGCTTCTTTAGGGAAATCATTTGATGCTTGTGCAACAACTAAATCAAATCCATTGTCATAAACGATAGGAGCATATTTATAACCTTCGACATTAAACGGAGGAGTATAACTTTGCTCAAAGGCCCAGCAACTAGCAGAAAGTAAAAGTGTAAAAATTGTTGTCCCAGTGAGTCGGAATTTAATTCCCCAGTTAAATAAATAAGCCAAAATAGTCAAGACGCCAAGTCCTGAGCCTCCCCAGGCTAGCCATTTTGTAACATCTTGGATAACTTCACTCATAGACATAGGCTGGTTTCTCCTGAATTGATTCTTTATAGTTTGTTAGCTCCCCCAAGTATGAGAATAATGTTTCATGGGAGATGAGTGGAGTTCTAAAAGATTAAAGCGATGGGGACTTGCTGGAACCTTTGCGGCGTTGGGTGGTGTTTTGATTTGGAGTGGCGCAGATCTACTAGTAGATAGGACTATAAGTCGCTTTTCTCCAGAAATAGAAAAAACATTATCTAATTCATTAGGTCATCCCTTAAAAATAGGTTCATACAGAGGTCTTAAGCCATGGGGAGTTGAGTTGGGGCCAACAAGGCTACTTCCAGGTATTAAAGATTCTTCTTCAGTTAATATTTCAAATTTAACCATTAAATTCGCTCCTTTCGCGAGTTTATTTAATTGGCAACCAGTTGCAATATTTAATCCAAAAGGAACAGAAATTAATTTAAACAAAAATGATACTGGTTCGTTTTGGGTTGTTCCCCAGAATGACAATCCTAAAAAAATTAACCTTCAACTAAAATTTAATTTAAAAGAACCAACCAAAATTGCATTTAATTCTGGAGATACAATATTATTAGCGAAAGGTCATCTGTCTCTAAATCTTGCTAAGAAAAAGATTTATGGTGCGATTAAGCTCGACTCCAAAAGACAAGGAAGCCTCTATTTTGCAGGACAGGGGTATTGGGATGGAATCGAATTTCAAACTAAAGCAAAAATTAATAAACTTAGTCTTGGTATTTTTGAGAAAATTTTAGGAAATAATTCTAATATTATTACTAGAGGAAATGTAAATGGAAGTCTTAAATTGGGAGTTAAGAAAGGTTTGATAAGATGTAATGGTGATTTATTGTTTAATAATTTAACGCTAAGAGGAGGGCCTTTAAGTGATACGTTGTCTACAAAAAACTCACAAATAAAATGTGATAATAATAAGCTTAATTTGATTAATTCTAACTGGAATTATGGATATTTTGATATATCTAACTCATCTGAAATACCATTTTATAAAAAAGATAAAACTTATATAGATTCTGTAACTACTATTAAAATTAAAGATTTTGATCATAAACCACTTTCTTTAAAAATGAAATTACCGATTTCAGTGGTTGATAGACAATTTATTCCTGGAGAACTTAATGCCAATTTTAATTTAGAATCTTTTCCTTTAGGTGCTTTAAATCCAATACTAAATGCATCATTATTGGGAAAATTAAATACAAAAGGTGACTTTCATGGCCCATTATCTTCTCTCAACTCTAATATTAATCTTTCCTTAGACAATCCACAAATTAATGGTATTCGATTAAGGGAAAAATGGAGAGGTTCTTTTACTCGAATTCCAAGTGAGAAGAAATGGGGGAGTTTGAGAATGGAGTCAGAAGGAGCTTCTATAGCTGGGGATCTTCAAATTAACTTTAATAAGTATGGTGATGTTAATAATTTAAATCTAAATAGATTAGGAGGTAAAATAAGTCTAAATCCTAAAGAAAATGCTTTTGAATGGAATGCTAATAAATTCAGATTAGATCGAGTAGAAGTTGCTTTCCCTCCAGAGAAAAGTTTTAAACGAATCTTTGGGGAAGTTTCAGGTAATGGAATATTTTCTCTTGATCCATTATTTCTTAATGGTGATTTGAGTTTAGATTATTTTAGATTGTTAGGTTTCAAATTAAAAAATGCAAGTATTAAAGGTCAAATTAAAAATTCAGAAACTAATTTAAAAGGTGAATTAATACCCTCTGAAAAAGGAAAGATTGAATTTGATATTAAGAATGGATCCGAATTTTCTTTGGTAGCTCAAGTGAAGGATGTAAGCTCTAGTTGGATTGCAACTACAGCTTTAGAGTTTCCTAAATTAGGATTGAAGTATTCAGATGCAATTGGTAAGGCTGAAGATTTAGAGAAATTTATAATTGGTTATCCCAATAGTTCTATAGATAGTCAGTTTGAAGCTTTAGTTAGGTCTCAGGATTCATATAGAGAAGAGATTGCCAAGATAAATAATAAGAGCATCATTAATCCTTATGATCTTAATGGAAAAATTAACGCTGATATCAAATTAAGTGGTCCAAGTCTATCTGATTTAAAGTTAGAAGCCAAAGCCTTTGGCAAGGTTTGGACAAATAAATTGAAGATTATAAATTCTAATGAAATAAGACCTTTTAATGCAACTTTTAATGGAAATCTAGCTTCAGGTATGGGAGATTTTTCTCTACTTAATTTTAATTTTTCATTATTATCTTTATTAGCGCCAATACCTTCGGCAGTTGATGGCTATTTTGGTTTAAAGGGTAAATATAGTTTAGCTAATTCAACTCCACGAGTTACAGCTGATTTAATTATTAAGGATACAGTAATTTATAATAGAAATATTATTTTAGATAATGGAAATATTTTATTTAAAGATAATTATCTAGAGTTTGATATCGCTCTAAGGGATAAATCTTCGGTAAATCCTGTTAGGTTAGGTGGAATCTACCCATTAATTAGTTCCTACCCTATTGATTTAAAGGTAGAAAGTCATGGAGATGGGTTGGCGTTTTTGACTGGGATAACGAAAGGGAATGTCTCTTGGACCTCAGGGACGGCTGATTTAAGCTTGTTGATTAAAGGGACCCCAGCTAAACCGCTTGCGAATGGTTTTTTGGTTTTGAAAAACAGTGAGCTACTTTTTCAAGATAAAGAAATTAATAATTTGAATAGCACAATAGTTTTTGATTTCGATCGACTTGAAGTCCGTAATCTCAAAGCAAATATAGGAGAAAACGGTATCATTAGCAGTCAAGGTGGAATTTCGTTATTTGATTCTCAATTAAGTGAAAGCGAGCCATTGGCTCTTTCTATAGAAAAAACACGTATTAAAACGTTATTTACTGACATCAGCGCTTCATCTAACATTGTTATTAAAGGATCTATTTTGCAACCTCAATTAGCAGGTGAAGTTTTAATTTCAGAAGGTTCAATTTTTGTTAAAAGAGCAAATAATCCAGATAAGACAACCTCTGACAAATCTGATAGTTATAAAGATTCTAAGGTGAAAATAATTCGTAGATTACCAGAAAAAAACTGGAACCAGAGAGAACCTCTGGTTTTGTTTATTCAAGATGAAGATGCGCCTGCAAGTCGAATAGTTAGTACTGGCTTGCCTAATGGATTTGAATCGATAGTATTTGACAATTTAAAGCTTGTACTCGGTTCTTCATTACGATTGGTTTCTCAACCCTTGGCAAGCTTTGAAACAAATGGATTCCTTCTCTTAAATGGTGCTTTTGACGAGACACTTGATGTTAGTGGAGTTATAAAACTTGTTAGTGGCTACGTTAATCTCTTTACGACTACTTTTAATCTAGAT
>QCIK01000007.1 GCA_003216715.1 Prochlorococcus sp. AG-402-L09
GGCGGAAAAGAAAGCGTTAGCTGATAAAAAAGCAGCTAACGAAAGGAAAGCAGTTGCAGATAGAAAATCTCGAGCAAGTAAGGAAGTTAATTCTCGACCTCAAATTGATTCTCAAATGAAACGAGACTCAAGAACTGAATTGTTGACGGTATCAGTATCCTTAAATACTGGGAAGATAGTTTCAATAGCTTCTGTGGGAATTTTGGCTGCGGCTATTCTTGTCTCTGCAATGGTCTTTATTGCTGGGTAATTCAATTTCACGAATATCTATGAGAATGCAAATTTTTTATTCTGACTTTCTGCTATGTTTTCGTTTTGATAGTTTTGGAAAACTTAAGCTGTGATTAAAGAAAGAATCCAAGAGATTTTTGAGTTCTCTAGAGGTGAGTCTCCCTATCGGAAGGCTAATAAAGGTTGGATTAACCAAGATGTATTTTTAGATTTAAGTCCGTCTTCTAATACTCTTAAAGAAAAGAATGAAGCGGCTAAAGTAACAGTATTATGGTCTCCAATAAATACCTTATTATCTAACATTTTTTTAATTCTTATTATAGGTTCTATAATAGTATTTACTTCATTGTCTTTTGCAAGAGGTAGATTTGATTTTAATTTATTTGATAAATCTGTTCCTAATGAGATAGTAAAAGCTGATGCTGATAAAGATCAAGAGACTAGTTATAGAGAGGATCAAGATTCAATTAATTCAACAATCCAAAAAAATATTGATTTAAGTCAACTAGATAGCTCCAGTATAATAAATTCGTTTGATGATAATCAAAATAATTCGGATCAGAAAATAAAGATTGATAAAAAAGAGATTTTACAAAAAGATATTGAAAGTCAAAAAGATATTAAAATTTTACAAAATAAGAAAACTAAATCAAACTTTATTTGAACTAGTTCTTTGATATAAATAAATAATCGTTTCATTTTTTAAAAATTGTTTTATCAGTGAATTTTTTTTGTTTTATGGCATAGTTAGATGCTTTAATCAAAAATGAATTTTATGAGTTTTAAAGGTGTCTGAAGCAAAGGGTAATCAACTCGCAACAATATCTGTTTATTTAAATACACCAATAATTGCGGTGCTTTTAGCCGTTGGATTTATATTGGGTTCTATTTTATTCGCTGGGATATTGCTTGTTGTTAAATAGCTAATTTGTTTAATTCACTGCTAATCGCAGGAAGTAAAAATTGATCTTTGACTAACTCCTTTCCAGTTGTAAAAACAACTGCAAGCATAGGATTCTTATTTGGAGATTGCCACCAAGCAACATCATGGCGAACTTCACTCATTAGTCCTGCTTTACTCCAAATCTTAGAAGCCAAAGGAAGACCTTCGCCTAAAAAACCATCTATTTGATTCTCTAAATCTTGTTTGCGGCTTACCGGATCTAGTGAGCGTTTAAATACACTTATTAACTGCTCACTTGCTAATTTTGGAATCATTTCAAAAGTCATTAATGATTCAAATATCCTGGCACTGCCATCTGTTGTCATACTGTTTCGATTCTCATTGTTTTTTCCATAAAAATCTTTTTCTCTTCCAAAAGGTCCTTCATTCCAGGTTTTTTGACTGCAGTTCCAATTTTTTATTTCAGGCCATTTAAGATTATTTAGCCAGCGGTTGATTAATTCTCTTTGAATTTTCCAAGCTTGATAGTTTGAGTAATTAAGAGATGGACCACTTGTTGAGCCTGTTAAAAGATCTAAAATATAACTCGTAGCATCGTTATTGGAATTTGCGATCATTTCATGTAATGCTCTTCTAAGTTCATCTGACTCAACAATTAAGTCTTTTTCTAGCCATACCTGAGTTGCTAATGCATAAACGATTTTTACTACACTTGCAGGATAAAAATTTTTGTTTGAATTCCATCCTGTTCCAAAACCAGTAGATGGTGATGGACTGTGCTTGTCATAACGAATGCATGTTATTGCAATATTTTCTTGAAGGTTTGGACGACCTTCTTTTTCAAATCTATCAAGAAGACCTTTTAGGCAAAATGCCATCTCAGGGTCTTGTCGGTAGAACGCCATAGCGCTCGATAAGTATTCACTATGACCATAGAGGTTTTGCTAACTAATGCTTCATTTGTTTTGGGAAGTTTGTGGAAACTTCGAAAAAATATAAATGGATTTAAAACTCAAAATAGCGATGAACTTGTTACCCAAGCAAGTATTGGTAGAAGTTTTCAATTGCTTGATTGTGTGAAATTTGATTTTAAAAATAAGCAAACCATAGATAAAGTTAAAGTGCGTCTTTTGGAAGATGACTATATTTGTTGGTTTAAATTTTCCGAATTAACTCATAATGCTAAAAAAATAGTTCACTGGGAGTCCGAATTCCTAACTGAAGAGAAAATTATTTCTAGGATTCCAAATGTATTGGCTTGGGCTCAGACTGCGAAAAAAAGGAGAAATGAATATTTGTGGGGTGGAACTATAGGTCCCAATTTTGATTGCTCTGGCTTGGTTCAATCTGCTTTTGCAAGTTCAGGTATTTGGATACCAAGAGATGCTTATCAGCAGGAGAAATTCTGCAAATATGTTGCATTGGATATTGAATCTTTACATGGCAAATTAATAGCTGGCGATTTGTTTTTCTTTGGATCATCTGAAAAGTGTACTCATGTGGGGTTGCATATTGAGAATGGTTTTTATATTCATAGTTCTGGGGTAAGTAATGGGCATAATGGAATAGAGATTGACTGTTTATTTCACCCTAACCTTGGAAACGTGGCTTCTTTTTACAGATCTCAATTTAGATCTGTTGGGAGAGTGATCTCTTGTTATCAGAGTGAAAAACTCTAAGAAGATTTTTACCTTTATGAGGAGTTTTAATGAATTCTAATGTCGCACTATCAATAGTTGTTCCTATCTATAACGAAGAAGAAAGTCTTCCTTTTTTGGTGAATCAGCTATTAAAAGTTTTACGGCCTATGGAGGAAACTTTTGAATTAGTTTTGGTGAATGATGGTTCATCAGATAAAAGTGCAGAAGTAATTAAAGAACTAAGCTTTGATGTGCCCCAATTAGTAGGTGTTCTTCTACGTAAAAATTATGGACAGACTGCAGCAATGGCAGCAGGATTCGATATCTCTTCTGGTGAGATAGTGGTAACACTTGATGGTGATTTGCAAAATGATCCTGAGGATATTCCTTTATTAGTTAAGAAGATAAGGGATGGTTTTGATCTGGTAAGTGGATGGAGATATAGAAGGCAAGATGCTGCGATTAGTAGGAAAATCCCATCAAAAATTGCTAATCGATTGATTGGGAAAGTGACTGGAGTTCGACTTAATGATTATGGATGTTCTTTAAAGGCTTACAGGAAAGAGGTATTAACAGATATGAGATTATATGGAGAATTACACAGATTTTTGCCTGTTTTAGCAAATATTGAAGGAGCTAGAATTACTGAAGTAAAAGTAAATCATAGAGCTCGTCAATTTGGATCAAGTAAGTATGGAATAGATAGAACTTTTAGAGTCTTGATGGACTTATTGACAGTTTGGTTTATGAATAGATTTTTAACAAGACCTATGTACGTTTTTGGTTTTGGTGGAATTCTTGCAATCATTGGGAGTTTAATAACAAGTTTTTACTTATTAAGTATCAAACTTTTAGGAGAAGATATAGGCAATAGACCATTACTTATTTTTGCTTTACTTCTTGCAGTGACTGGAGTTCAACTTTTTGGTTTTGGATTGCTTGGAGAGTTGCAAATCCGCACTTATCATGAAAGTCAAAATAGACCAATTTATCGCATTAGAGATACATTTCGGGGGGGACGAGAAGCTTGAGATTTTTTATATAAATCAATAGTTTTCCCTTTGTAAGATGCAATGCCAGCAGCAGAAGCAATAACAACTCTACTGTCAGAATCCTTTAATCCTCTTCTTAAAAAAGGTAATGCTTTATTGTTGTCCCATTGACTAGCAATTTTTATAGCTAATAAACGATCATTGGGGTTGCTAGAGATTAATTTAGTTAAGTTTTTCTTTGTCTCTATTGAATTAAGAGAAGTTGTCCGTGAAAAAGGCTTGGCGTTTTTGTTATTCAGTTTTGTTGGTTTTTGATTTTGTAAACTCTTATCGATTATTAATTCGGATGATGTTACCTCAGCCTTTAAAAAGGAACCCTTTTGAGATTTGAAAAAAGCTGATGCCTTGGATTGTTTTTTTGAACTCCAAAGGATTAAAGCAATAATTAGAGCTAAACCACCTGCAAAAACTTGATTCATGATGAGAAAATTTTGTTAGTAGTGCATCTTTAAAGAAGATATACGGATTGAACTTTTATGTCATCAATGGTTTCTATTTGGTTTAATTAGATCATAATTCTATAAAATAAAGTTGGATTTATTGAAATAAGTAATGACTAGTGAACTAGCTTCAAGTTTGCTTCCCTCTATTCTGATTCCATTAGTTGGAATAATGGGTCCAGCCGTTTTCATTGTTTTGATTGGTAGGTACATAACCGCTACTGAGTAATTTCAAAAAATTTAATTTACTACCAATTCTTTTAGCTCATGACTAAATCTCAAGAAACACTTATGCAAAAGTGGGCTGTGAAAACAGTCTCAGACCCGACTGTTGGCAATCTTCAAACCCCAGTTAATAGCGGTTGGTTTACAAAGATGGTTATAAATAATCTTCCTGTCTATAGAGAGGGCCTATCTCCAAACTTCAGAGGTCTAGAAACAGGCGCGATTTTTGGGTATTTACTTTTTGGTCCTTTCTCTATGACAGGGCCTCTTAGGAATACAGATTTTGCTTTAACTGCAGGTTTGCTTGGCGGTGTAGGAGCTATTCAAATATTGACTGCTCTTTTTATTCTTTACAATGCTGCTGGTAAGGAGCCTAATGTCCAACCTCCTGATGCAACAGTAGCTAATCCTCCTTCTGATTTATTTACTAGAGCAGGATGGAGTGATTTTACAAATGGTTTTTGGTTAGGAGGCACGGGAGGTGTCGTTTTTGCTTGGTTGCTAATTGGTACTTTGCATCTAGATACTGTTCTTCCTTTGATTAAGGAATATCATTTACTTGGCGCTTAATATCTTTATTTAGAAGAAGTTTAATAAAAAGCCCCTTATTAAAGGGGCTTTTTAATTCTCTAAATTATTGACTTCAATTTTCTCATGTTTTTTTAAAAGCTTTAACTGAGATTAATTTATTTGGTTTTTTATTTTCCAAGTCCAATTTTTTGATATTACATTTATCTATTTTGCTTATAAATATCAATAGACAATCTAATAAATATGAGATTAGTACCCATAAAAAAAGAACACTGCTTTTGAAGACAGTGTTCTTTTGATTGGAAGCTTGGTTATAGATTTATCCGAACTTACCTGAAGTAGATGCGATAACAAATGCACCAAAGGTTACAAAGTTTCCAACTGTGAAATGGGTTAAACCAACTAATCGTGCTTGGACAATGGATAATGCAACAGGCTTATCTCTCCAACCAACTAAATTAGCTATTGGTGTTCTTTGATGAGCCCAAACAAGAGTTTCGATAAGTTCTTGCCAATATCCTCTCCAAGAGATGAGGAACATAAATCCAGTCGCCCAAATGAGGTGACCAAATAAGAACATCCAAGCCCATGGAGATAAAGCATTTACACCAAATGGGTTATATCCATTGATTAGCTGAGAACTATTTAGCCATAGATAATCTCTAAACCAACCCATTAAATAGGTACCAGATTCATTGAATTGAGCGGTATTACCCATCCAAATTGCTAGATGTTTCCAATGCCAATAGAAGGTAATCCAAGCAATAGTATTTAAGGCCCAGAACATTGCTAAATAAGTAGCGTCCCAAGAAGAACTATCACAAGTACCACCACGACCTGGTCCATCACATGGGAAAGCAAATCCTAAATCCTTTTTATCTGGAATTAGTTTTGTTCCTCTAGCATCAAGAGCACCCTTTATAAGAATCAAAGCAGTTGTATGTAGTCCTAGTGCAATCGCATGGTGAACTAAGAAATCTGCAGGTCCAATAGGTAAGAAATTGGTTAGTGCATCTGGTCTATTGATCATGTCCATCCAGTAGTGATTACCTGGCATGGAATTAGCAGCTATAGATGCAGAACTTGATGCATTTGCTAGCAACGCATTAAATCCATACATCATTTTTCCACTAGCAGCCTGTGCGAACTGTGCAAATACTGGTTCTATAAGAATCTGCTTTTCAGGTGTACCAAAGGCTACAACTACATCGTTGTGAACATAAATTCCAAGAGTATGGAAGCCTAGAAGCATTGTTACCCAACTTAAGTGGCTAATTAGTGCTTCTTTTGTACTAAGGATTCTTGCTAATACATTATCTTTATTCAGCTCCGGATCATAATCTCTTACAAAGAAAATTGCTCCGTGAGAGAAAGCACCAACCATCAAGAACATTGCTATGTATTGATGATGAGTGTATAGAGCTGACTGAGTTGTGTAATCCCTTGCGATAAATGCATATGAAGGAAGTGCACCCATATGTTGGGCGACCAAACTACAAGCTACACCTAAAGAAGCGAGTGCAAGTCCAAGCTGAAAATGGAGAGAATTGTTAACTGTCTCGAACAGTCCATTGTGCTTTATGCCGAAATAACCCTTATGTGGATCTTTTGGGTGACTTGTATTATGTGCTTCAACAATTTCTTTAAGGCTATGACCAATCCCAAAGTTAGTCCTATACATATGACCTGCAATTATAAATACAACTCCAATAGCCAAATGATGGTGAGCAATATCTGTTAGCCAAAGTGATTCACTTTGAGGGTGAAGTCCACCTAGGAATGTAAATATCGCTGTACCAGCTCCTTGAGTAGTTCCAAAAACTGCATCAAGTGAATCAGGGTTTTGAGCATAAGCTCCCCAGTTTCCTGAGAAAAATGGAGTTAGACCTTCTGGATGAGGCATAACAGTTAACCAGTTATCCCAGCCAACATGAATTCCTCTTGA
Source organism: Prochlorococcus sp. AG-402-L09 (assembly GCA_003216715.1). GTDB lineage: Bacteria > Cyanobacteriota > Cyanobacteriia > PCC-6307 > Cyanobiaceae > Prochlorococcus_B. The sequence continues at coordinate 6,969 of QCIK01000007.1, forward strand.
TTCAGGGATGGCTACGTGAATTAAATGACCAGTCCAAGCAATACTGCTGAATCCAAAAAGGACAGCTAGGTGATGATTTAATTGAGATTCTGCATTTTTAAACCATGCTAATGATGGTCTGTATTTAGGTTGAAGATGAAGCCATCCAGCAAACAATAACCAGCAGACAAGAATGTTGATAAATATTGCACCTTGGAAAAGCTGCTCATTAGTTCTCATGCCAATCGTGTACCACCAGTGGTACAAGCCTGAGTAAGCAATATTGACTGGAGAAGTTGCTCCTGCCTGGGTCAGGGCATCAGTAAGACCTTGTCCAAAATGAGGATCCCAAATTGCATGAGCAATTGGACGAGTATGAGTTGGATCTAGAACCCATTGCTCAAAGTTTCCTTGCCAAGCAATGTGAAAAAGATTTCCTGCCACCCAAAGGCCAATGATGGCTAAGTGACCAAAATGTGTAGAGAAGAGTTTTTGATATAACTGTTCCTCTGTCATGCCGTCATGACTTTCGAAATCATGAGCGGTAGCTATGCCGTACCAGATTCTTCTGGTTGTAGGGTCTTGAGCAAGACCCTGACTAAAAGATGGAAATTTAGTTGCCATTTTATAAAAGATCAGAGAGGGTCAGCCGAGACCGATTAAGCGAGCGTGGAAGAAGGCCCAAGTTGTAGCAATTCCTCCTAGAAGGAAATGAGCTGCTCCTACTGCACGACCTTGAGTGATAGATAGAGCTCTTGGTTGAATAGTTGGAGCCAACTTAAGTTTATTATGAGCCCAAATAATTGACTCAAATAATTCTTGCCAGTAACCACGGCCACTGAATAGGAACATAAGACTAAATGCCCAAACGAAATGTGCTCCCAAGAACATCAAACCGTACATACTTATGGGTTGGCCATAACTTGTAAGGACCTGCGATGACTGAGCCCAGAGGAAATCTCTAAGCCATCCGTTAATAGTTATGGAGCTTTGAGCAAAGTTTCCTCCGGTAAGACCCCATACATCACTTTGCATTTTCCATGAGAAGTGGAAGATAACTACTGATAAGCCGTTATACATCCAGAACAATCCAAGGAAAACATGATCCCAAGATGAAACTTGGCATGTACCTCCTCTTCCTGGGCCATCACATGGGAATCTAAATCCAAGATTCGCTTTATCAGGAATAAGTCTGGAGCTCCTTGCAAATAAAACTCCTTTTAGAAGAATAAGAAGGGTTACGTGGATGGTAAAAGCATGAATATGGTGAATCATGAAATCAGCAGTTCCTAGAGGTATAGGAGCGATTCCAATTTTTCCTCCAACTTGACTTACTGAACCATTAAAAACTTCACTAACTAATCCAGGTTGAAGGTTTACGTTTGCACCAGCAAGAGTGGTAGAACCAGCTGCTGAATTATGAATATTTTGAATCCATTGAGCAAAAACAGGTTGAAGTTGGATTCCTGTATCACTGAACATATCTGCAGGTCTTCCTAACGCACGCATTACATCGTTATGAATATAAAGACCAAAACTATGGAAACCTAAGAACATGCAAGCCCAATTCAGATGACTAATTAATGCATCTCTTGCTTTCAAGATTCTGTCTAGAACGTTATCAATATGAACAGCTGGGTCATAATCTCTAATCATTGCAATACCAGCATGAGCTGCTGCACCAACAATGAATAATCCTCCTATCCACATGTGGTGTGTAAATAGACCTAGGACAGTTGGGTAATCAATCGACAAGTAAGGATATGGAGGCATCGCATACATGTGATGGGAAATGATGATGCTCAAGGAGCCAATCATTGCAAGGTTTAAGCCAAGCTGAGCATGCCAACTATTAGCTAAAAACTCATAAATCCCTTTATGGCCATTTGGAGCAGGGAAAAGAATTGGATCTCCAGCATGATTATCTAGTATTTCTTTAAGGCTATGGCCAATGCCAAACATTGTTCTATATAGATGACCGCCCAATACAGCTAGTACTCCAAAAGCTAAATGATGATGAGAAATATCTGTCATCCATAAGCTACCAGTAACTGGATTTAGACCACCTTTGAAAGTTAGGAAATCACTAAACGCCCACCAATTAGTCGTAAAGAAATTTTCAACTGTTCTTCCAGCGAGGCCAGGGAATATTTGACTAGCAATAGCAGGATTGCAAAGCTCGTGGGGCAGAGGCATGTCCGCAATCGAAGCAATTGGAATTCCATCAATAATTAGAGGCTTTCCTGCATCAATTGCATCCATGAGTGCTGCTGTAGGTGCACCAATGTGAATGCAATGTCCAGCCCAAGCAATCGAACCCAATCCCACTAGACCAGCTATGTGGTGATTGAGCATAGACTCGAGATTTCTAAACCAATCAAGCTTGGGAGCAGCTTTGTGATAGTGATAAATGCCACCGTGCAACATTATGGCTGCCATTAGTAGTGCACCAATAGCTAAAGCCATGAGCTCGGTTTCATTGGTAATTCCCCAGCCTCTCCACATCTGAAAAATTCCAGAAGTGATCTGAATACCGTGATAATTACCGCCTAAATCCGCATTAAGCATCTCTTGACCAACTATTGGCCAAACAACTTGTGCTCCTGGCTTGACATGAGTTGGATCAGAGAGCCATCCAGAATAATTAGAAAAGCGAGCTCCATGGAAAAAAGCTGCACTCATCCAAATAAAGATGACTGCTAGATGTCCAAAATGAGCAGAAAATACTTTTCTACTGGTTTCTTGGAGATCTCCAACATGAGTATCAAAATCATGCGCATCAGCATGAAGATTCCATATCCATGTAGTAGTCTTTGGCCCTTTAGCAAGGGATTTTGACCAAAAACCAGGCTTATCAAGCTTGGAAAAATCTACAGGGATTGCATCAGTTTCGATAGGTTTATCGAGAACCGGTTCTTTTTTTTGTTCTTTTTCTGGTGGGCTAATGGTCATCGAGTGATTCCTTCAGGAATGTGATCGAGGTTTGGGGGGCCTAATCTTGGAAAGACTAGGGTGAAATCTTTAGTAAGTAATTTTACTTATGAAGTGAAATTACTTTGGTGAAAGATTTCAGGCATTCAAGACCTACCTTTGAAGTTACTTGAAAACCTATATAAGGGTTATGCGTTAAGCATAAAGTAGACAGTCAGTTACTACGGAAGCATGTAACAAATGTTCTACACTTTTATTCTTAAGCTGTCATTGAATCCACGGTTTTTCTTAATTAGTAAATCTTTGCCTTTCGTGGAGTGCAGGCAAGAAAGTTTTTTAGGCCTAGGGGCTTTACTTCTTATAGATATTAATTAGGGAAAAAAGTTGTTATGTAAGGCTTTCTTGGCTTTGCAAAGTTTAATTGGATGCTAATAGCTAGGTAAAAATACCATTGGTTTTCTTTTTAAGAGCTTTTAATTGATTTCAATAAATTTGTTGAAAGACTATTTCACGGTTTTTGCTTTTTGATTTTTACTAAAGCTTTCTTTAAGAGGCTACCTTATATAAATAAATAAAAAATTTATTTTATCTCTCGTTCTGGAAAAAACATTAGTAAAAACTCCAAAAAGGATTGCATTTGGATTTTCTTTAAGCACTTTGCCTTTGCTTGAGAGATTACAAGCAAGCAAACACGTAGATCAAATTTTTATATCTAATGGTTCATCTCTTTCCTTAGAAAAAAAAATTGAAGGTTTAGTTGACTCCTCACCAATTGATTTTTTAAAAGATCATTGGCAGAACAATAATAAATTAATTTTTTTAGGTTCAATTGGCGCTGTAGTAAGGCTCATATCTCCTTTCGTTAGATCTAAAGAAAATGATCCAGCAATACTGGTAATGGATTCAAAAGCTAAAAATGTTATTACTCTTTTAGGAGGCCATAAGCAAGGAGGAGATAGATTTGCTAGTGAATTAGCAGCTGCTTTAGAAGCAGAAGTAATTTGCACCTCAGATTCATTTACAGAAAGAAGAATCCCGTTGGATTCTTTTGGTGAAGGATGGGGTTGGAAAAGAGGAGGAAAGAATGTCGATTGGCGAAAGTTAATGATTAGTCAGTCTAAAGAACAAAAAAATATTGTTTTTCAAGCCAAAGGATCAAAACTGTGGAAGAAATTAAAGGGTTGTTCCAATTTCTCTTTTTTAGAGAAAAATGATCCAATATCTTTCAAAAATATCGACTTATACATAGGTCATGAAAATAGGAATATATGTTCATGGCATCCACCGACAATAATCATTGGAATTGGCTGTGAGAGAAATACAGATGAAAAGGTCCTTCAAAGAGCAATTGATGAGTCTTTGAATCAAAATGGCTTGTCTATTCTTTCAATCTCTGGTTTAGCAACTATTGATCAAAAAAATGATGAAATAGGTTTATTGAATTTGTCAAAAAAAAATGAATGGCCAATTTATTTTTTTAGTGCCCTTCAACTTTCACAAGTCAATGTGCCAACTCCTTCAAATGTAGTTTTGAATGAAATGGGAACTGCCTCAGTAGCTGAAGCTGCGGCAATTTTGTTAGGAGGTCAGTCTGGAAGATTAATACAAGAAAAAAAAATCTATTATTCCCACGAGGATGAGTTTGGTGCCGCAACAATTGCATTGGTCGAGTTATCAATTCCCTTTGCACCTCATAAAGGTGAATTGCATTTGATTGGCAGTGGACCTGGAGACCTGGAAATGCTTACCTCTGACTCACGTCGAGCTTTAACTAGATGCTCTGCTTGGATCGGTTATACCCCTTACTTAAATTATTTGGATTCAATTCGTCGTCCTGATCAGGTTCGTATTGATTCTGAATTAACTTTTGAAAAAGATCGATGTCAATACGCTCTTGATCTTGCAAAAGAGGGAGTAAAAGTTGCTCTTATTTCATCTGGCGACAGTGGAATTTATGGAATGGCAGGGTTGGCTCTTGAACTTTGGCTAAATGAAAAGATTGATTCAATGCCTTTATTTCAAGTGCATCCAGGCATTAGCTCTTTTCAGTTGGCTGCTGCAAAACTAGGAGCTCCTTTTATGCATGATTTTTGTTCGATCTCCTTAAGTGATCTTTTGACTCCGTGGGATCAAATTGAGAGGAGAATCAAAAGTGCAGCGATAGGTGACTTTGTTATTGCAATATTTAATCCAAAATCAAAAAGACGTGATTGGCAGTTAAAAAAGACAGTTGATTTGCTAATCGAATTTCGCAAACCTTGCACACCTGTTGCTATTGCTAGAGAGATTGGGAGGCCAGATGAAAGTATTGAAGTTCATACACTCGAAACCTTGCCATTTGATAAGGTCGATATGCTTACGATTCTGGTTATTGGAAATAGTCAGAGTTTTATTAAAAAAAATAGATTTTTAACTCCAAGAGGCTATTTCTCTAATTAATTTTTTTTGATTACTACGAACGAAAAAATCGAATACTTATTTTTAAGCTTGTTTTTTGTTATCAAATTGAGAAGAAGTTAAAAAATCAAGTCAATCTGTAAATTCTTTCTAGAGTTAGTTTGTTATTAAAAGAGCTTTGCTTAAACCAGACTGGTTACGTGTTAAGGCACCACAGCAAGAGAGGATTGGCAATGTTGCTGATCTATTAGTTGATTTAAAACTCAATACAGTTTGTCAGGAAGCAAGTTGTCCAAATATTGGAGAATGTTTTGCAGGAGGAACTGCTACTTTTTTAATAATGGGACCTGCCTGCACTCGGAAATGCCCTTATTGCGATATTTCATTTGATAATTCGAAAAGGCTATTAGACCCATCAGAACCTGATCGTTTAGGTGAAGCTGTTTACAGGATGGGCTTAACTCATGTCGTTATAACTTCCGTCAATCGTGATGATTTAGAAGATGGTGGCGCTAGTCAATTTTTGAAATGTATTAAGGCTGTTCAAAGCAGATCACCTTTTACTTCTATTGAGGTTTTGATTCCAGATCTTTGCGGTAATTGGGATGCTTTGAAAGTTATTTTGGATGCCGCTCCAAATGTACTAAATCACAATATCGAAACTGTTCCAAGGCTATATCCAAGAGTCAGACCTCAAGGAAAATATGAAAGGTCTTTGGAATTATTAAAAAGAGTTCGTGAAGGTTGGCCAAGAGTTTATACGAAATCTGGCTTAATGGCTGGATTAGGTGAAACAGATGAAGAGATTTTGACTGTTCTTTCTGATCTGCATCTAAATAAAGTTGATATAGTAACTATTGGCCAATATTTATCACCAGGACCAAAACATTTACCTGTTAATCGATTTGTATCTCCTTCTCAATTTGATAGTTACCGTATTGAGGGAGAAAATAAATTAGGATTTTTGCAGGTCATTAGTTCACCATTAACCAGAAGTAGTTATCACGCAGGAGAAGTTAAAAAATTAATGATTTCTCATCCAAGATGATTTGAAAACATTGGTTGACTTCCATCAATTGATATCCATTCATGAAGATCCCAGATAACTAAATTGTTTTTAATCATGGGATCATTTTCTATGATCTTTTTTGCTGTTAAATAATCCTTCGCCTCAAGAATTAATAAACCTCCACCGCCTGGCATATTTTTTTCATTTGTTAAATATCCACTATGGATGTAATGACCGGAGTTACTAATATTTCTAACCCATTCTTTATGCATTAATAAGAATTTTTTCCTTTCAATATTAGATAATTCTAAGGTTTTGTCTTTAAACTTCTCTGTCTTAATAAATATAGGCATTCTTGTATGTCTATATTGTCGCTTTCTCAAGCGCTTCCTCAATACCTAATTTATTCTTTTCGCTTGGAGGAACTACAATCTTAAATACCTTTTTCCACGAAGACCAGTCTGAAAGAATCTTTTGCGCTAAAGGACTTTTCGTTTTCTGATGATATTCAATAATTAAGTCATTTAAGAATTGTTCTTGGTTAGTTGCAGTTAGGTGATGTACCTCAACAATTTCTTTATTCATTCTTAAGTCAAGTTCATTTTTTTTGTCAAGAATAAAAGCCATGCCTCCAGTCATTCCTGCGCCGATGTTTCTTCCAGTTTTTCCAAGCACAACAACTACTCCTCCAGTCATATATTCGCAACAATGGTCTCCTGCTCCTTCAATAACAGCATGAGCTCCACTATTTCGAACACCAAAACGTTCACCGGCTATTCCAAGGGCAAATAATTTTCCACCAGTTGCTCCATATAGACATGTGTTCCCAAGTATTACCTGAGTGTTAGATGTGTCATTAATAACTCCAGGAACAATCGTAATGCATCCTCCGTTAATACCTTTCCCTACATAATCATTAGCTTCTCCAATCAAAGATATATTCATTCCTTTTAAAATAAATGCACCAAAACTTTGGCCAGCTGAACCTTTAAAGATCAAATTTAAATTCCCATTAAAACCTTTATTGCCATATTTTTTAGCTATTTCTCCAGAGATTCGTGCACAAACACTTCTATCTGTATTAACAATTGGAATTTCTTTAGTTATGCTTCCTTGAGCTTGAATTGCATTAGAAAATTCTTCATCCTTCAGCAGGGCATTTTCAAGAACTTCTCCATTGCTATGAGCTTTGATTTCGTGGTTTAACCATGAACGATCTGTTGAGTTGCCTATAGGTTTGAGAAGGCTAGATAGGTCAACTTCTTTTGTTTTTGCTAAGTCTAGATTTCGTGGGATTAATAGATCTATTCTTCCAATAAGATCCTCGAATTTTGCTACTCCAACTTGACTCATCAATTGTCTGACTTCCTCAGCTACGAAGATAAAAAAGTTAACGACATGTTCAGGTAATCCTGGGAATCTTTTTCTTAAGCCTTCTTGCTGAGTTGCCACACCGACCGGACATTTGTTTGTATGGCAAATCCTCGCCATTATGCAACCTTCGGCAATCATTGCGACTGTTCCAAAACCATATTCTTCTGCTCCAAGTAAAGCTGCAATCAGTACATCCCACCCTGTCTTGAGACCTCCATCTGCTCTTAATAAAACCCTTTCGCGAAGACCATTTTCTAATAAAGAGCGATGAACTTCCGTTAATCCTAGTTCCCATGGCAAACCAGCATGTTTAATTGAACTAAGTGGAGATGCACCTGTCCCTCCATCATGCCCTGAAATTTGGATGACATCAGCATTGGCTTTGGCTACTCCCCCTGCAATTGTTCCAATCCCTATCTCAGCAACTAATTTCACACTAACTTTTGCAGTTGGATTTATTTGATGTAGGTCATGAATAAGTTGGGCAAGATCTTCTATAGAATAGATATCATGATGAGGAGGAGGAGAAATCAGAGCTACTCCAGGCTTGCTATTACGAAGCTTTGCAATATATTCATCAACTTTTGGCCCAGGCAGTTGTCCTCCTTCTCCAGGCTTTGCACCTTGAGCTACTTTAATTTCTAATTGCTTGCCGCTAGTTAAATATTCAGGGGTTACACCAAATCGGCCAGAGGCAATTTGTTTAATTGCGGAACATGCTGTATCTCCATTTAAAAGTCCTTTGAGATTAGGTAATGTTTTTGATTGATTATTTTCATCAACATCCTCTAGGACATTGAATCTCGCAGGATCCTCTCCTCCTTCACCACTATTACTTTTGCCTCCAATCCTATTCATTGCTATTGCAAGAACTTCATGTGCTTCCCTAGATAGGGCACCTAGACTCATTCCGCCGGTGCAAAATCTTTGACAAATACTCTCAACACCCTCTATTTGCTCAATGGGTAAAGGCTGGGGAGCTGTTTTAAATGTAAGGAGATCTCTGAGGGTAGTCGCAGGGCGACTTTCTAGAAGTTTTTGATAAGTTTTGAAGTGGTCATATCCAGGCCCAGCTTTCACGGCAGCATGAAGAATTTTTGACATTTCTGGATTATTTAAATGAAATTCTCCATTATTTCGATATTGAACAAATCCATTAAAATCAAGTTTTTTTTGCTCGAGTTCTGGGAAAGCTTTTTTATGAAATGAAACTGTCTCGATTGATAATTCGCTTAAAGTTAGTCCTGCTATACGACTTGTTGTTCCCTTGAAAGCTAAATCAATTAAATCTGCACCGATACCTACAGCTTCAAATATTTGTGCTCCGTGATAACTGGCTAATACAGAGATTCCTATTTTCGAAAGTATTTTTCTTAATCCATCTTCCATTGCTTTCTTAACATTATCTTGAGCAATCTCTATAGATAAATTAGATAACTTCCCACCGGAAATGAGTTTTTGAGTTTTAGGTAATTGCCACCAATGGCGAGTAGTTTCCCATGTCAACCAAGGACAAATTGCACTTGCTCCAAATCCAATCAGACAAGCTATGTGATGAGTACTCCAGCATTGAGCAGTATCTACAATTATCGAAGTTTTTAGTCTTAGTCCTTTTCTAAGTAAGTGATGATGAACTGCACCAACAGCAAGAAGAGGTGGAATATAGGAATTTTCTCGATTAATACCTCTATCAGTAATGATTAGTATTTCTCCACCTTTAATTACACTATTTTCTGCTTCCTGGCATAGATTTTTGAGACCTTTTTCTAGGTTAATTTTATCATCATTAATAGGAATTAAAGTCGATATCTGACTGCATGAAAGTTCTGATTTTGTTATTGAATTTAATTCTTTTTCATTAAGTATTGGTGATTTAATATGAATTAGTCTTGCAGACTCTGCGTTAGGTCTTAACGGTGCTTTTCTAACCCCAAGATTCATCTCTAAGCTAGTGACTAGCTTTTCTCTAAGAGGATCAATTGGTGGATTGGTAACTTGTGCAAATCTCTGTTTGAAATAGTCGTAAAGAATATGTGATTTATTAGAAAGTATTGCTAGTGGTATATCGTCTCCCATGCAATAAGTTGGTTCTTTTGCATTTGCTGCCATGCTATTAATTATGTAATCAAAATCTTCTGCACTAAAGCCAAATGCAATTTGTTGCTGAAGCAATTTTTGCTTATCAAATTTATTATTGATTTCCCAACTTTGGTTATTAAGGTTTATACGATTTGCTTTTAACCAATCTAAGTATGGGTATCTATTTGCTGACTCTTCTTTAACATCCCAGTTTCGTAAAATTCTCTTACTTTCTAAATCTACCGCAAGCATTTGACCAGGACCTAGACGACCTTTTTCTTGGATTAGATCTTCTTCTAATTCAACAACACCTGTTTCAGATCCCATAACAACATATCCATTTTTAGTGATGCAATAGCGAGCTGGTCTTAAACCATTTCTATCAAGAGTTGCGCCTATGTTTCTTCCGTCAGTAAAGACTATTAAAGCTGGCCCATCCCAAGGCTCTTGGGTTCCTGCAGCATATTCATAAAAAGCAGTTATTTCAGGTTTATTTATTAATTCTGGTTGGTCTCTAAAAGCTTCGGGAATAAGTGTTAATAAACTATCAGTTATAGGCCTTCCACTTCGAACTAATAGTTCAAGGTTTAAATCAAGATTTGCTGAATCACTATACAAATTATTGACTATTGGTTTTAGATCATTTGCATTGTCTTTCCATACTGAACTTATATCGGTTTCTGTTGCTTTAGCCCAGTTTATATTTCCTAGTAATGTATTTATTTCTCCATTATGACCTAAAAGTCTCATTGGTTGAGCTAAAGGCCATTTAGGTAATGTATTTGTACTAAATCTTCTATGGTAAACCGCATATGAAACTTCAAATCTATCGTCCTTTAAATCATTATAAAAAGGAGCCAATATTTCAGATCTAACCATTCCTTTATAAACAATAGTTTTGCAACTCAAAGAGCAAATATAGAGACCTAATTCATCTTCTTTTAATTCTATATTTGCTCGATTAGATATCCTTTGCCTCAATCTGAAAAGTAAAGCCTCAAGGTTGATTTCTTTATCCTTAACATTAACTATCCATTGTGTAATAAAGGGTTCATTTTCCCGTGCAAGTTTGCCTAAAACTTCTTCATTAACAGGAACATCTCTCCACCCTTCTGAGGTTAACCCTACCAACTCAGCTTCCTGCTCACATATCTTCTTCGCTATTTCTCTATTCTTCGAGTCTTTAGGCATGAAGATCATACCTATTCCTGATAATTGGGGATCGCATTGTTTAGCCGTGCCCCAAACTTGCCTTAAATATGACCATGGAATTTCACATAAAATCCCAGCACCATCACCTGAGTCGCCATCTCCGCCGCATCCACCTCTGTGCTCCATGCAGCTAAGACCACGTAATGCCTGAGATAAGACCCAATGATTTCGGTTGCCTTCAACGCTAGCTATAAAGCCAACTCCACAAGAATCTTTTTCCCCAGAAAAGGCATCTGGATTGGTGCTATCGCAGTAGGGCCAATTTGATCTTGAGGGTCGTTGATGCATGTTTTTAACTTACTATTTTTTCTTTTCTTACAAAAGTGCTATCGACAAAAGCTTGAAAAAGCTGATGAGAATAATTTGATAGATCCTAGGGTTACATCTTAAACATTTTTGTCTACTAAGAAGTTTTTTATTCAATACTTTCTTGAAAATATTTGTACTTATGCTTAAACCTGAATAAAAAAAATATTAATTGAAAAAAAAACTATGAATTTGGGTGGTTGACCAAGTAATCTGATGAATTGTTGAATCTGGTCGAACTTAGACCAAATATTAAATTAATGCCAACCATTCAACAGTTGATAAGAAGAGAGCGAAAGACTCTTAAAACAAAGACAAAATCTCCTGCTTTGCGAGGTTGCCCAGAAAGGAGAGGAGTCTGTACAAGGGTTTATACCTCAACTCCCAAAAAACCTAATTCGGCTCTTAGGAAAGTAGCTCGTGTCAGATTGACTTCAGGTTTTGAGGTTACTGCATACATTGGTGGTATTGGTCACAACCTTCAAGAACACTCTGTCGTTTTGCTCAGAGGTGGAAGAGTTAAAGATCTACCAGGAGTTAGATATCATATAGTCAGAGGAACTCTTGATACCGCTGGGGTGAAAGATCGTAGACAGTCAAGATCAAAATATGGAGCTAAATCTCCTAAAGAATAAAAATTTAGTTTAATTTATTGAATTTCCCACCTTATAAAATTTAATTTCATGTCAAGAAGAAACGCAGCAGAAAAAAGACCTGTTCTCCCAGATCCTCAGTTCAATAATCGCTTGGCGAGTATGATGGTTCATCGCTTGATGAAGCATGGCAAGAAATCAACAGCTCAAAAAATTCTTTCTGATGCGTTTGGTTTGATTAACGAACGAACTGGTTCAGATCCGATTGAGTTATTCGAAACTGCTGTGAAAAATGTCACACCTCTTGTTGAAGTTAGAGCAAGAAGAGTAGGTGGAGCAACATATCAGGTCCCAATGGAGGTTCGCCAAGAAAGAGGGATTGCAATGGCACTCAGATGGTTAGTAAATTTCTCAAGATCAAGAAATGGTAGAAGCATGTCTCAAAAACTTGCTGGGGAGCTTATGGATGCAGCCAATGAAGCCGGAAATGCAGTGAGGAAGAGGGAAGAGACCCATAAGATGGCCGAAGCAAATAAAGCTTTTGCTCACTATCGTTATTGATTTAGGTCAAATTTTTCTATTTAAATCCTCAAAATATTTCTTTTTTAGCATGCTGAGTTGTAGAGTCCATGCGCATTTTAAAGCCCTTTAGTCGGAGTATTTTCTGTGGCACGCGCCTTTCCTTTGGAACGAGTAAGAAATATCGGAATTGCTGCACATATTGATGCTGGTAAGACAACTTGTACTGAAAGAATTCTTTTCTATTCAGGTGTCGTTCATAAAATGGGAGAGGTGCATGATGGTGCAGCTGTCACTGATTGGATGGCCCAAGAGAGAGAAAGAGGAATAACCATTACTGCGGCGGCGATTTCAACTACATGGGACGATCACCGTATCAACATCATCGATACCCCTGGACACGTTGACTTCACTATTGAGGTTGAACGCTCGATGAGAGTTCTTGATGGTGTTATTGCAGTTTTTTGTGCAGTTGGTGGAGTTCAGCCTCAATCTGAAACAGTTTGGCGTCAGGCAGATAGGTACTCAGTACCAAGGATGGTATTTGTAAATAAAATGGATAGAACTGGTGCAGATTTTCTGAAAGTTCATGGTCAAATTAAAGACAGATTAAAAGCTAATGCAGTTCCAATTCAGTTGCCAATAGGGGCTGAAAATGATTTAAAGGGAATTATTGATCTTGTAGAAAACAAGGCATATATATACAAAGATGATCTTGGTAAAGATATTGAGCAGACTGAGGTTCCCTCAGACATGGTTGATCTGGTTTCTGATTGGCGATCAAAATTAATGGAGTCCATAGCAGAAACTGAGGAGGATTTACTTGAAGCGTTTCTTGAAAATGGCGAGTTGACCATTGAACAACTCAAATCTGGAATCAGGGAGGGAGTTCTTAAACATGGTTTGGTCCCAATGTTATGTGGCTCAGCTTTTAAAAATAAAGGAGTTCAATTACTTTTAGATGCTGTAGTTAATTATCTCCCAGCTCCTGTTGATGTTCCTCCTATTCAAGGTTTGCTTCCTAATGGAAAAGAGGCTGTCAGGCCTTCAGATGATGGTGCTCCATTTAGTGCACTTGCATTCAAGGTAATGGCTGATCCATACGGGAAATTGACTTTTGTTCGTATGTATTCTGGTGTCCTAGAAAAAGGAAGTTATGTTCTCAATTCGACCAAGGATGCAAAAGAAAGAATATCTAGGCTGATAATTTTGAAAGCAGATGATCGAGAGGAAGTAGATGAGTTAAGAGCTGGTGATCTTGGGGCGGTGCTTGGCCTTAAAAACACTACTACTGGAGACACCTTATGCGCTTCTGAAGAGGCAATTGTTCTTGAAACCCTTTATATCCCTGAGCCTGTTATTTCTGTCGCTGTAGAACCAAAGACTAAAAGTGATATGGAGAAATTAGGCAAAGCTCTTACATCTTTGTCTGAAGAAGATCCAACATTCAGGGTTAGTACTGATCAAGAGACAAATCAAACTGTAATTGCAGGTATGGGTGAACTTCACCTAGAGATTCTTGTGGATCGTATGTTGAGAGAATTTAAGGTAGAAGCAAATATTGGCGCACCTCAAGTTTCCTATCGAGAAACCATTAGAGCTAGTTCTTCAGGCGAAGGTAAGTTTGCGAGACAAACAGGTGGTAAAGGTCAGTATGGTCATGTTGTTATTGAAGTTGAGCCAGGTGAACCAGGAACTGGTTTTGAGTTTGTCAATAAAATTGTCGGTGGATCTGTTCCAAAAGAATATATAAAGCCTGCTGAATCAGGAATGAAGGAAACATGTGAGTCTGGGGTAATTGCTGGCTATCCTTTAATTGATGTAAAAGTTACATTAGTTGATGGCTCCTATCATGATGTTGACTCATCAGAGATGGCTTTCAAAATTGCCGGCTCAATGGCTTTCAAAGATGGAATCAAGAAGTGCAATCCTGTCCTTCTAGAACCTATGATGAAAGTTGAGGTAGAAGTGCCTGAGGACTTCCTAGGATCTATAATTGGAGATCTGTCCTCTAGACGAGGTCAGGTTGAAGGTCAATCCATCGAAGATGGACAATCCAAAGTCCAGGCAAAAGTGCCATTAGCCGAAATGTTTGGCTATGCCACTCAACTCCGATCAATGACTCAAGGTCGGGGTATTTTCTCAATGGAGTTCAGCACCTACGAGGAAGTTCCTCGTAATGTTGCTGAGGCAATTATCTCCAAGAATCAGGGCAATTCCTGATCTCTAACAATTTACTAACCACCCCCCGATTCTTTAAAAAAAATGGCTCGCGAGAAGTTTGAGAGGAACAAACCTCACGTCAACATAGGTACTATTGGCCACGTTGACCATGGCAAAACAACCCTTACAGCTGCAATTACGAAGGTTTTAGCTAAAAAAGGTCAAGCCCAAGCACAAAATTATGCTGATATTGATGGTGCTCCAGAGGAGCGTGAAAGGGGTATTACCATAAATACTGCCCACGTTGAATATGAAACTGATGGCAGGCATTACGCCCACGTTGATTGCCCAGGTCACGCTGATTATGTGAAAAACATGATCACAGGTGCTGCTCAAATGGATGGTGCAATTCTTGTGGTAGCAGCTACAGATGGAGCAATGGCACAAACCAAAGAACATATTCTTTTAGCTAAGCAGGTTGGTGTCCCAGCATTGGTCGTTGCACTAAACAAATGTGACATGGTCGATGATGAAGAAATGATCGAACTTGTTGAAATGGAGATCCGCGAACTTCTCACAAGTTATGACTTCCCTGGAGATGATATCCCTGTCATTCAAGTTTCAGGATTAAAAGCTATTGAAGGTGAATCAGATTGGGAGACAAAAATAGATGAATTGATGACAGCTGTTGATGCTTCAATTCCTGAGCCTGAACGTGAAGTTGATAAGCCATTCTTAATGGCTATTGAAGATGTTTTCTCAATTACTGGCCGTGGAACAGTTGCTACTGGACGAATTGAAAGAGGTAAAGTAAAAGTCGGAGAAGAAGTTGAAATTGTAGGAATTAGAGAGACAAGACTTACAACCGTTACTGGTGTTGAGATGTTCAGAAAGCTTCTTGATGAAGGTATGGCTGGAGATAACGTTGGACTTCTATTACGTGGTCTTCAGAAGGAAGATATTGAAAGAGGCATGGTGCTTGTTAAAAAAGGATCTATTACACCCCATACTAAATTTGAAGGCGAGGTTTATGTATTGAAAAAAGAAGAGGGTGGTCGTCATACCCCTTTCTTTGCTGGATATCGCCCACAGTTTTACATTCGTACTACTGATGTAACAGGTCAAATTACAGCTTTCACATCTGATGATGGCAGTAATGTTGAAATGGTTATGCCCGGTGACAGAATAAAAATGACCGGAGAATTAATAGCTCCTGTTGCTATTGAACAAGGAATGAGATTCGCAATTCGTGAAGGTGGTCGTACTATTGGAGCAGGAGTGGTCTCAAAAATTATTGCCTAATATTGCCTAATTGTCCTGAGGATGACTTGTAATTTATTCAGGTCATCCTCTAAATTGGATAAAAAATTGAACTAATTAGTTCATCCTTACAAGAACCTCGAAAACTTAATTAGCTTTTGGTACCCCCATCATGTCAACTGCAATTGCACAGCAAAAAATACGCATTCGCCTAAAGGCTTTTGATAGAAGAATGCTTGATTTATCTTGCGATAAAATAATTGAGACAGCAGATACAACAGCAGCTTCAGCAATAGGTCCTATTCCTCTTCCTACAAAAAGAAAAATTTATTGTGTCCTGCGTTCGCCTCATGTTGACAAAGATTCAAGAGAGCATTTTGAAACAAGAACACATAGAAGAATTATTGATATTTATAGTCCTTCCGCAAAGACTATTGACGCTCTTATGAAGTTGGATCTTCCAAGTGGAGTTGATATAGAAGTTAAGCTCTAGATCTTTTTCTCTCAAACCAGAGATTGATTATCTAGGATATGTTTAATTAGGAATACCCTTTTGAGCGAACTTTCAGTTAGGGAGCTACCACTTTTCCCATTGCCTGAGGTTGTTCTTTTTCCTCAGGAGTACTTGCCGCTTCATATTTTTGAAACTCGTTATAGGGTCATGCTTCAATCTGCTTTGAAGTCCGATAGTCGTTTTGGAGTTGTTAGATGGGATCCAATTGCAAAGAAAATGGCAGATGTTGGATGTTGTGCTGAAATAATTAAGCATCAAACTTCACAAGATGGTAGAAGCAATATTGTTACTATCGGACAGCAAAGATTTCGAATCCTAGAAATTATTAGTGAAACTCCTTTTATCAATGCTCTAGTTAGCTGGGTTGATGATGATCAAATTTCAGATCAAACAAAACTATTGAAACTCAGGGACGACGTTGCTATCGCTCTTAAAGATGTAGTTTCCCTTACTTCAAAGTTAACTGAATCTGAGAAGGAACTACCTGATTCTTTGCCAGATATCCCCAGAGAATTGTCTTTTTGGATAGCTGCTCATCTTGGAGGACCAGTAGCAAGTGAGCAGCAAAATTTACTAGAATTGACAGATACTTATCACCGCTTGGAAAGAGAATATGAACTTCTTGATCACACAAGAAGACAATTAGCGGCTAGAACTGCTTTAAAAGATACATTTTCAAACGCTGATCAAGCCAATAATTAACTATGCAATGGATATTAATTTTTATAATTAGTGCTTTTTTTCTATTAACTTTAAGTACTCAATGGCTCAGGAAAAATCGTAAATATGAGTCTATTAATAGCGTTGCATCCTCATATGATTCATGGACAAATGACCGTTTACTAGAAAATCTTTGGGGCGAACATATTCATCTTGGCTTTTACGAAAAACCAAGAATAAAAAAAGACTTTAGAAAAGCTAAGGTTGATTTTGTTCATGAGTTAGTTCGTTGGAGCGGTTTTGATAAGTTACCAAAAGGATCGAGGATATTAGATGTAGGATGTGGTATTGGGGGAAGTTCAAGAATATTATCTAATTATTATGGATTTGACGTTATTGGTATTTCCATAAGTCAAGAACAAATTAAAAGAGCAAATGAATTAACAGCTAACAAGGATTTTTGTCGGTTTGAGGTGATGAATGCACTTGATTTGAAGTTTGATAAAGGCAGCTTTGATGGGGTTTGGAGTGTGGAAGCTGGGCCACATATCGCTGACAAACAAACCTTTGCAGATGAGATGCTCAGAGTCCTAAGACCTGGAGGATTTTTAGCAATTGCAGATTGGAATCAAAGAGATTCGACAAAGCATCCTTTAAATTTATTGGAAAAGTTCATTATGAATCAATTACTAATTCAATGGACCCATCCTGAATTTTCAAGTATTGAAGGATTTCAAAATAACTTGTTAAATAGTCCTTATTGTGGGAGCGCCGTAGAGTCTTCCAATTGGACAAAATATACAATTCAATCTTGGAATGAATCAATATATGAAGGATTTAGAAGACCTTCATCTATCTTCAAACTAGGATTTAGAGCTCTTCTAAAGGCATTTAGAGAAATACCAACCATACTAATGATGAGATGGTCTTTTTCAATAGGTTTAATGAGGTTTGGAGTATTTAAATCAAGAGGATAAATCACTCAGTTTCCGATGCGAAATAACATCCAAAATTAATGATTTGATTGCAAAGTGGAGATAACTCTTTAGTGATGTTTTCAAAGTCTTTTTTGTTGGAATGATTTAAATCAAGATCTATGAAAAATACATATTCTCCTAGTTCTCTTTTGGAGGGACGAGATTCAATTCTACTCATATTCAGACCAAGATTAGCAATGCAATTCAATGCTTTTAGTAATGCACCTGGACTATTTGACTTAAGGGAAAACGCCACACTTGCTTTGTTTCCATCTACTTTATTATCGTTTTTACTTAGAAGAATGAATCTAGTGCAATTGCCTTGAATATCATTAATAGGATAAGCCAGAACATTCAGTTCTTCACTTGCATCTTTTGATCCTATCGCAGCTCTAAATGAGCTGCCTTTTACCATCCTTATCGCTTCTGCTGTTGAATTCGTTGGCAAATGAACTGCATTTGGAATGTTATCGTTTAACCATTGGCTACATTGAGCTATTGCCTGAGGATGGGACAGGACCTCTGAAATAGTTGATATTGATCCGCTACTCATTAATGAGTGTTGAATAGGGAGGACTAGGGCTCTGTGAATATATAGATTTTTATTTCTCCATAAAGAATCTAAAGTTGTAGTAACGCCACCTTCTACTGAATTTTCAATTGGGACTACGGCTGCTTCACAAAGATTTTTTGCAAGATTATCTACCACAGACCTTAACCCTTTACATGGTGTAAACTCTGGCGAATCAAGCTTTTCTAAGGCTGCTAGGGCTTTTGCAGCCTTCTCAGCGTATGTTCCTTTCGGCCCAAGGTAGGCCACTCGAGTTGACATTAGATAAAAAAAATGGGGTGGATGCCGATAAGATCAAGATGAGCAAGTTTTTGATAATGCCTCTTGCCTTTACAGCACGACAAAAAATTGATCTAGTTGTTCAAGATAATGCGGGACAACTACCTGATTATCTCCTACAACAGGAAAGAGTTGTTGGAGCAATGCTTGATCCTGAAAAATTGACTTCTTTGGGCCCTGGTAGCTTTAAGTATGAAGTCACAAGTTTTAAGGTTTTTCAACTTCAAATAAATCCAGTTGTATCAATAGGGGTAAAAAATACTGATAGACAAATAAGAATGTTTGTTACTGAAAGCCATCTAGATGGTTTAGGATTCGTTGAAGACTTTGATTTAACTTTAGATGCAATTCTTGAGGCAAAGCCATCAGGTCTTGAAGGTGAAGCTCTTTTGGGTGTAACAGTCAGTCAGCCGCAGCTATTAAGATTAATACCTCCCAAAATACTTGAGTCGACTGGTCAATCAATATTAAATGGAATTTTGTTAGGAATTAAGGCAAGGGTTGGAAAGCAGCTAATAGTTGACTTTAATAATTGGTGTAAAGGAAATTAGAAACTATCTAAATATCAATCTATTTCCAATCTGGAAAGAAAACTTTTTCGGTGGAGTTTTGATGCGCCTGCTTTGATTAAGTTTTTTCTATGGATTTCAGTTCCATACCCTTTGTTTTTCTCCAGTCCATAAATACTGAATTTGTGGGCTAGTCGTTTAATTAATTCATCTCTGGCTTCTTTAGCTAAAACACTCGCAGCAGCAATTGAGGGGAAGTGACTTTCACCCCGAACTTGTGTTTTTTGTTTTCCTGACCACAAGCGAATTGGTAATATTCCATCCACAAGAAGTAGGTCTGGTGGAGATGAAAATTTTTCTAATGCTCTTAGCATTGCTTTTTCAGTAGCCTTTCGGATACCGATACTGTCAATTTCTCTTGCTGAAGCCTGGCCTATTGACCAAGCTATTGAGTTTTTTTTTATTAAAGGGACTAAGTTATGTCTTTGATTGTGACTTAATTTTTTACTGTCCTTCAATCCTTTGCTTAAGAGTTCTGTTTCGTTCGCTTTGCTCAATATTACAGCTCCAGCAAAAACAGGGCCAAATAAAGAACCTTTCCCTACTTCATCAATTCCTGCAATCAGAGATTCTTTAGCTTCCATGTTTAAGAAGAAGCTGAAGAGCGTCTTCTTTTTCGTCTTGGATCCTCATTAATTTCTTGTGAATCGGTTGAATTTAATTCTTTATTTTCATTTATTGAAATATTATCAGTACTAATTAATTCATTTGTTTCTTCATCTAGATCTACATTAATATCGCCTTCCTTGATATTTTCTGTCTCCTCAGTATAGGTTGAATTTTGTTCGACCTTGTTGTTGCTTTTTAGACGAACAATATTCTTACTGTTTTTGTTGGATTTGGTATTTGAATTCTTTATTATGTTTTGCTGTGCTTTCTTAGGAACTTCACTTTGTTCTTCTGCTGAGTTATCTCCAGGCCTAATTACTTTAACAGTGTAGTTTTCAGTTAGGGGAGGTTCTTCTAAAAGTAGTATAGGGTCTAATCCCATTAAACTGTATACTAACTCTTCGTTCTTATTCATATTTATATGAATTATAGTCTTTTCTTTTTTGTTGTTATTATCTAAAGAAGTATCTTCTCCGACTGTATCTGGGGAGACAGATATTAAATTATTAGTTGTTGATTTATTTTCTTCATTTATTAAGCTTGTTTCTATTTCCTTTACTTTATTTATACGCTTTTTTTTGATATTATTTTCTTGTGAAGACTGTGTTTCATTGCCTACCATTAAAGTTGAATTGATTACTCCTGCCTCAGAAGATATTGTTAGATTTTTTTCTTGAATATTTATATTTGGAAGATGACCTTGTCCCTGGCAGCTAGTACAAGTTTTCCCAAACAATTCATATATATTTTGCCCTTGTCTTTTTCTAGTTAACTCAACCAGCCCAAGTTCTGTAAGTTGAGCAATTTGTGGTCGAGCTGAGTCTCCATTAATAGCAGATGTAAAATGTTCTAATAATTGAAGTTGATCTCTCCTTGTATCCATATCTATAAAATCAATGATAATAACCCCACCAATATTCCTTAATTTTAATTGTCTTGCTATTTCAATTGCTGCTTCACAATTAGTCCATAAAACTGTTTCTCTGGAATTTGCAGAACGAGTAAATGAGCCTGAATTAACATCAATAACTGTTAAAGCCTCGGTTGGTTCTATTATTATATATCCACCAGAGGGAAGATCAACTCTAGGTTTTAACGCATCAATAATTGCAGAGATTACTCTATATTTTTCTAAGATATTTTGCGATTCACTATGTAATTCTATCACTAATTCTTTAGCATCCTTGCCAAGGAAATTTTTAATACGACCAACTGCTTCAGGATTATCAACGACTATGTTGTTAATATTTTGGCCTGTATGATCTCTAAGAATTCTATGAATAAAATCTTCATCTCTATTTAAAAGAATTGGAGGGGTGCAACTGTCAGATGCTTGCTGAATAAGCTCCCATTGTTTAAGAAGATTTTCCAGGTCATCTATTAAAAATTCTTCAGAAATATCTTGCGCTTCTGTTCTTATTAGAAGGCCTGTGCTTGGAGGCTTGACTAGGACTCCTAATGCTCTAAGTCGATTTCTTTCACTTTCGGTGTTTATTCTTCTCGAAATATTTACACCTTGTCCATAAGGTTGAAGTACAAGATATCTACCTGGAAGAGCTAAGTTCCCAGTTAATCTGGGACCTTTTGTTCCAGTGGGCTCTTTCATTACTTGAACTAAAACCTTTTGCCTTGGTTCTAATAACTCTGTTATTCCTGCAGTAGCTTTTTTTAATCTCAGTGGTCCAAGATCATTTACGTGAATAAAGCCATTTTTTTCACTTTCTCCAATATTGACAAAAGCTGCATCTATTCCTGGGAGAACATTTTCAACTGTTCCTAAGAAAACATCTCCAATCTGATAGCTACCTTGAGCTACGATTAATTCATCTATTCTCTCATCAGTGAGCAAAGCGGCAATTCGTAATTGCTCAGCAATGACAATTTGCTGGGGCATATATAAGTTTGAGCTTTTTCAAGCTATAAAAATTTGATCAGCAGAAAACTGCAAATAAATAGGTTGTAAATTTTTGATCGCCAAACAAACTTAAAGAGATTTTTGATTTCTGTTCGAATTTGGAATTAAATATATTCCGGTGTAAATTTCCGGAGTTGCCAGAGTTTAATCTAGGTGTCTCTTTAAGAATAACTGACGTTAACTAAGTCAATAAGGTCTTTAACCTTTTGGCTTAATTATAAAAGCATGATAACACAGGATCACTTTTTTAAAATTATTGATTTGAGTCTGAGGTCCATAAGATAATTTGGTCTTAATTATCAATCGTCTACCTTTGAATATATGAAGGTGTGTAAGGGATTATCCTTAAATAAATCTGGGTGATTTTCAAGTGGTTCAAGTTAATGCTGATTACCTGAAATTAAAAGCAGGTTATCTTTTTCCAGAGATTTCTAGAAGAATTAAGGATTTTAGCGCTAATAATCTAGCTGCAGATTTGATCCGCTTAGGAATTGGTGATGTCACGGAGCCTTTGCCAATGGCTTGCCGTGAAGCAATGAAGTTAGCTATTGACGAGATGGGAACAGAGCAGGGTTTTAGGGGTTATGGCCCTGAGCAGGGCTATCAATGGCTTCGCGAGGCTATCTCGGAAAATGATTATGTATCTCATGGTTGTGAAATTGCACCAGAAGAAATCTTTGTTTCAGATGGGTCAAAATGCGACAGCAGTAATATTTTAGATATTCTTGGAAAGGAAAATAAAATAGCAGTCACTGATCCTGTTTATCCAGTGTATGTTGATACTAATGTGATGGCGGGGAGGACAGGAGAAGCAAACTCAAAAGGAGAATATAAAGGTTTAAGTTATATTCCGATCAATTCCGAAAATGGTTTTGAGGCACAAATACCAAAAGAAAGATTTGATTTAATTTATCTTTGTTTTCCTAATAATCCCACTGGAGCAGTAGCAACTAAAGAACAATTAGCATCCTGGGTTGAGTATGCTAAGGAAAAAAATTCTTTGATTCTTTTTGATGCGGCTTATGAGGCTTTCATTAAAGATGATTCAATTCCTCATTCGATTTATGAAATTAAAGGAGCTAGGGATTGTGCGATTGAGTTTCGTTCTTTTTCAAAAAATGCAGGCTTCACTGGAACAAGATGTGCTTTTACAGTTATTCCTAAGTCTTTAAAAGGTAAAGCAGGTAAACAGGAAATTGACTTGTGGTCTTTATGGAATCGTCGTCAAAGTACTAAATTCAATGGCGTAAGTTATATAGTTCAGAGGGGGGCTGAGGCTGCTTACTCTAAAGAAGGTAAAGCCCAAATTAAAAGATTGGTAAATTTTTATATGGATAATGCTCAAATTATTAAAGCAAATTTAACTTCTGCTGGATTTGAAGTTTTTGGAGCGATTAATGCCCCTTATGCATGGATAAAAACTCCAAAAAACATGAGTTCCTGGGATTTCTTTGATTTCTTACTTGAAAAAGCAAATGTGGTTGGAACACCTGGAAGCGGCTTTGGTGCTGCGGGAGAAGGCTATTTCAGATTGTCTGCATTTAACAGTAGAGAAAATGTCGAAAAAGCTATGGAAAGGATCGTAAAATTGTGATGCATATTCTCATGGTAAGTTCTTTCTCGAAAAGAGTTATTTATGCTGGTAGTTTAATTATGGTTGACTGTGCAAAACAAACTGAGGGAGACACTGCTGTTATTGATCGCGAAGTTCAGCGAGTACGAAAAGTATCTCCTAAGTACAAGGTTTTACTTCATAATGATCCAGTAAATACAATGGATTATGTAGTTGAAACTTTAAGACAAGTAGTTCCTCAACTAAGTGAACAGGATGCTCTTAATATTATGTTGGAAACACATAATAATGGTATTGGACTTGTTATCGTTTGCGACTTAGAACCAGCTGAATTTTATTCTGAATCTTTAAAGGCAAAAGGTCTAACAAGCACAATAGAAATAGAAAGCTGAAATTCTCAATAAATAAATTTTGGAATAGATGGTTGCATCAAAAAATGCAATGGCTGCCTACCTTTAGCTTATTTTTATTTCTATATCCTGCAGGATGGTTCATTAGTCATTTATTTTACCTAATTAATCAGGATATTAGTGCAAATGATTTAAGTATTATTGGCACTATAATCACATTTTCTTTGTTTTTGATTCTTCTGCCTAGTTGGGGTAAAATTAGATGGAAAACTAATCACCTATGGCTATCAATAGGCTTAGATTTTAAAAATAAATTTAGAGCAATAAAAATATTTTTTAGTGGATTTATATTTTCATTTCTTCTGTTATTAATTTTTTCTCTATTTATTTTCTTATGCGGTTGGATTGAAAGTATTGGGTATATAAAAGTTGGTGCATTAATCAACGCAATATTATTGATATTTGGTATTGTTTTTGCTGAAGAGCTAGTTTTTCGAGCATGGTTATTGGAGGAAATGGTCCTTTTGTTTGGTTTGAGGAGAGGAATTATTTTCCAATCTGCAATTTTCAGTCTCGCCCACTATAGATCTGATATTGGGTTACTAGCTTTAATTCCTTTTTTGACTGGTCTTTTTCTGTTTGGAATAGTTTTAACTTTAAGACGAACTATTGATAATGGATCATTATTTGGTTGTATCGGTTTGCATGGTGGATTGGTTGGAATTTGGCATCTATTTGATTCGGGAATGGTTGTTTTTTCTATGCATACTCCTTATTTTTTACTTGGACCAAGCAAAGATATGATGAATCCCATTGGTAGCGTTGTTGGTATAACAATTTTATTGATAATTATATTTTTTCAACGAAGGCTTTTTTTAAGAACTGGGCGATTTTTAGCCTCGACAGTTAATGCTTCCTCTAAAGATGAAACTCCATAATCTCTCTCTAATAAGTTCATGACTGTTCTACCGAAATCATTTGGATTTGTGTCAAATGCCTCTAAACAAATCCTTCCAAACTCTTTACCCATTGGCTCTGGATTCCATAGGAGTTTTCTAGCAGTCCAAGGCATTAAACTCATAGGGTTATAACCAGGCTTTAATAAACCATTTTTCAATCCATACTCTTCTAGTAATGTGTGAGGTTGCAGTCCTATAAAAAATATAGAAGGCTCAACAATATCAGCTCCAAAAATCTTCTCTAATTCTCTATGATATGCAACTGTTTGTCTTATTGTTTCTGGACGCTCGTCAATAACATTAAATGAATAATTTACTGAAACTTGTGCTTTGAAACCTGCTTTTGCTAAAAGTTCGCAATTTTTCAAAACGGTTTTTAAGTTATACCCCATCCTCATTTTTCTAACAAGTTCTTGAGAGCCAGAGGTTATTCCAATTTCGAAATAGCTCATGCCTGTTCGAACCATTAATTCAGCTAATTCTTTATCTAAATTGTCAGCTCTGATATATGCGGCCCAATGAATATCATGCAATCCTTCATCATAAATAGATTGAAGAATATCTTTAGCATTTTGAATGTGTCCTCTGGAAGGTATAAATTGGGCATCAGTAAACCAAAAGCCACGAACCCCATAGTTGTATAATTCTTTAATTTCTTTAATAACTTCACTTACAGGATTAATCCTTACTTTTTTACCTTCAATGACAGTATAAATGCAATAACAGCAGTTATGAGGACAACCCCTCTTGGTTTGTACTCCAATATAGAAATCTCCACCATCTAAATACCATTTAAATTCAGGCCAGATAGATTGAATGTAGCTATAATTACATGCAGTTTTAACAATATTATTTGGCTTCTCATGAATAAGCTTATTCCTAGGTGATTCGCCAACTATAAAACATCTTTCATCAGTAATTGATTCATTTCTTATTAATTTTTCTATTAATAACTCTCCCTCTCCTAATGAGATAATAGTGCCTTTTGGTAGTGATTTTTTTAGTTGATTATAAAAAACACTTACAGCACCTCCGCCTAATATTGCAGTTGCATTTTGCTTGAATCTCTTTGCATATTTTAATCCCTTTTTAATTAATCTTTGGTTTCTCCATATTTCTCCATAATGAGTTTTCATTAGTTGAAAACCACCGAAAGCACCTCGAATTTTTTTTAGAGGATTTCTAGCATAAAAAACCTCAAATGAATTCTGTAATGGGTTTCCTCCTCTTCCATCTACAGGAGCATAAATTTGTATGTCTCTCCATGAAAAAATGATTAATGTAGGGTGAAAATTTTTAATACTATTTATTAATATTCTTTCGACATCTAATATTGGTAAGGATGCTAAATCTACGATTAATTGTTGAATTTCTGGAAAACATTTGTGAACATGATCAGCTAAATAAATTGGTCCAATTGGGAAAATTGGATTACAAGGCAATCTGACATACAAGACCTTAACCTCTGATTTGGGTCCATGAATTTTTAATTCAGAAGTCAAATTTGCTTTCATCGAGACATCTTTTGATAGCAAAAACAATCAGTTAGAGATAAACACTAACAATTTGTTGACCTTTTTGATTGAAAATTAGATTAATGGTAAAAAGGTAGAAACTTCAAGTTCATTCAAAATCTAGTCAAAACATAGTTGTAGAAGTCATTTTCACATTTTTCTGCTAGTAGAAGAATAAAAATATAATTGCAAGGAAAAGTTTTTTCCATAGGTTTTTTAATTGATATTGATCAATTGCTTTAAAAAGCAAAAAATAGATCAGACTAAAGATATTGATTTAATGCTTGGATTATGAATCCACCAATGACTTTGATTATATACATTCTCAGCGGCGCTGCTCTAGGAAGTTTGATGCTGCTTAGTGGTATTCCTGCGGCTCCCCTTCTTGGCTCGATTTTAGCTGCAGGATGCTTAAGTATAACTGGTCAATTTGAACCCGCTCAATGGCCTATAGGTACCAAAACTTTGCTTGGAATTGGAGTCGGGACTGTTATTGGAACAGGTATTAACCGAGATACACTTTCAGAGTTACAAACGCTTTGGAAGCCAGCCATTCTAATTACTATTACTTTGATTCTTACAGGTCTGTTTATTGGATTTCTAGTAGTTCGTTTATTTGGAATTGATCCTTTAATCGCTTTGTTAGGTTCTGCGCCGGGCGGAACACTTGGTATGAGTCTGGTTGGAGCTGAGCTTGGAGTGGGAGCTGCAGTAGCGGCAATTCATGCATTTAGATTGATAACTGTTTTATTAATTACTCCAGCTATCGTTAAGTATTTAGCACCTATTGTTAATGTGAATGTAAATTAGATATTTAAGAATAAAAAGTTAATAAAAATGATTTAATAGTTGTTTTTAGGATTATAAAATTTTCCAAACAGGGTTTTCTGGAATATTAGGTCCTTTATATTTATCCAATGGTTCTGTAGTACTTATGCGCCAATCAGGAACGCGACATTGGACATAAGATGGATTGCAAATAAGTACGCCTGGACTCTCATCTTTCTTGTATGTAAAACCTCCTTTCCATACTCCTCCATCTTGGAGTGAACCTTTAAACCAAACCCAGCAATTTTCTTTTTCCATTAGATAAAGCTAATAAGCACGAATTATTTAAATGTTTTGACCCTTTTTTAGATATTGTTTACCTTCTTCTGCTTCTCCGCCTTTGTTGCAATTTCCGCTTATATTTTTCAACAGGGGTTTCATGGTGACGCAATCGCTTTAATTCTCCAAAGATGCCGGCTTTGGAAACTTGACGTTTAAAACGGCGAAGTGCTGATTCAATGCCTTCGTTTTCTCCAACAGTTACTTGAGTCAAAAAGATAAAAAATTCTATTGGATAATTTTACAGGACGATAAAGCATATTTTTGTTTTGACCTTTTTGGGACAAAAAGATCTAGTATGTTTTCTGAATTATCCAAATAGCTTTCTTCAAGTTTTGCTTATTAGCCAAATCATTGAGGTTTTCTCCTTTTCGGACCATTCATTATTACTTCTAAGGTCCGTTAGCCAATGACTATTTACATAGGGAATCTCTCTTTTGATGCTGAGGTCGAAGATATTGTTGGTGTTTTTACCAGTTATGGTGAAGTTACTAATTGTAAGCTGCCATTAGAAAGAGAAACTGGAAGGAAAAGAGGCTTCGCTTTTGTTGATATGGGTGACGATGCACAAGAACAAAAAGCAATAGATGATCTTCAAGATGTTGAATGGATGGGTAGAGCTATCAGGGTTACAAAAGCTAGACCGAAAAATAATTGATTGGATTCGGAAATTTTTTCACTAGCAAAACTGAAATGAGCTCGATATGAAGGTTTTTTTAAATCTTCATTAATTTTAGATTTCAGTCTATTAGCGATTAAAGCATTTTCTCGAATTAATGCTGTAATGATTAGAAGTTAAGAGCGATGCTTTTTTAATGCTTTACTCAACAATCCCTTTCTCTACAATCACGTTTGGTGGATTTAATCCTTTAGCTGCAATTGCTGGTTTAGTGATCTTTTTTCAGATCTCTCAAATTTACTATTATGGATTACCGGAGAATGAACCATCAGTTGAGCTTTCTGAGACAGGCTCTTATAAGTACCTTCAAAAACAATTTATAGGTGTTCAAGTAGTTACTGCTCTAATTGCTGCTTCAGTTATGCTTGCAGGCCCTGACAAGATATTTTTCCCTTTTAAATATTTTTAAACTCTAAATAAAATAGATTTTATTTTCAAGGCAGCTCATTGAGCTGCCTTTTTTAAGTGTTTGACAATTAGCTTGAATTAATAATTAATTTTTAAAATAAATTTATGTACTTAATCTTTTATTTGACTATTTCGTTTTGGAATCGCCACTATGTTCATAATGAACGCCAATTCATGGATTAGATGTTTTTAATAGTGTATATAGTTTATCTATTATGAAATCAAATCAACGTAGTTCTGGTAATTTTCAAGAAATAGTTAATAGAAATAAAAAGGTGGTTTCAACTGAAAACCTTAATTACTTGTATCCCAATGGTCATCGTATGACTAATCAAATGAGATGGTTTAAAGGTAGTCGAGATAGGGGTTTGAGCTCTGATATTGCAGCATGAAAAAGAGAATAAAAAACTAATTATTTATTAACAAAAAAGAAATGAGAAAAACAAAAAAAAATCATAAAAGTAATCCTGATCCCTATGAAGATATGATTAGATCAGAGCAGCTTGATCCTTATGAATCTCTAATCAAATCAAATCATCTTCTCAAAAAAAATAACAAATTAATTAAATAATACGTATTATCGATAACAATTAAAAGTTTAAGATTAGTTTTGTATTAAAAAAGCCTCCTATTAAGATAGGAGGCTTTTGATTTTAACTTTTAGACTTAGAAGCTGAAATAAGTTTCAGCAACTACACCAGTGTCATCATCGCCAGTACTTGTGTCTTCTACTGTGAAGAATCCTGCTGTGAGAGAGACATAGTCATTAAGTCCATAGGTATAAGAGACTTCAAATCCTGTTGAATCTAAAGAATCACTACCATCAACATCAGTTGAATTGTAAGCAGCACTTAATGTTCCTGGACCAACTTCGTAGTCAACACCAACGAACAAGTCAGTTGCATCAGCACCTGTTTCTGGATCTGTTGTGTCATAAGCAACGCTGAATGTTGCATCAAGTGACTCTGGGCTGTAGTAGATACCACCACCAAATGTGTCATAGCCTTCACCCGCTTCGCCGTCGTTAGTCGCGAGTACTAAACCGCCACCAAATCCATCGCCGTCATAGCCAAGAGTGAAAGTAGATACATCATCACCATCATCAGCACCGATTCCTACTGTTGAATCAGAGCCGCCAACAGAAACGAAGCTAACAGATCCGACGAATCCATTGTCTCCAGAGTAAGCAACACCAACTCCAGGACCAGTTTCATTGCCGGCTAAAGAATAAGGCATGCTGCCTAATCTGAAGGCATCTGAGTAAGCAGATGTTGTTGCAGCAACAACATCATCTTGGTCAAGCAAAGGACCAGCTGTTACTTCTAGATCGCCAACTGGGAAGGAATAAAATAATGAATGCAAAGTAATAGCACCAGTTCCACCGACTGAGCTATCCATACTTGCTAATGGACCACTAGCATTACCAGTTTCCATGCCCATGTAAAGCATGTCTTCCCCAGTAAAACTTGAAGTTACATCAAGTCCATAGCCGTATTGCATATAGAGTTCTTCTTCCGTATCACTTGTTCCGCCATCGGCAACAGAGCCGATAGTAAAAACAGCACCACCAGAAAGAGATGTCGTAGATGAAAATGCAGTATCTGCATTAACTGCAACAGGAGCCATTAGGCCCAATGCAGCAGGAGCTACAAGCAAACGCTGAAAAAGCTTCATTGTGTCCTCACACAAATTAAGAGCAATTTATTGTGACAATGAGTATTCAAATCTGGTGTATTAGTTGTTACATTGCTAGACAATTTTTTGTATCTTCAAATACATTCTGAAATTGATTCAATCTATTGTTTTGATAGATTTGTAGTTTAATTAATTATTTTTGATTAAGGATATCTTTGATTAACTTTGAACTATCTAATTAAATTGAGTTCCAAAGACTTTAATAATTATTCGTTGTCGATAGAACTTGCCTCAGAACCTAAGGCAGATGAAACCCATGTCGATACTATGGGAGAAACATTTGATAATTTATTAAGGAAAATTCTTTCTTCTAGGGTAACTAATTGATTAGTTTCTAATCGATTGAGTATATTTTTTATTCTTATTCTTGTTGCTGTGGAGATCATTAAATTTTTAATTTTTTTATAACTAATTGGTCTTGAAGGAGATGTTCATATTGGACATATTAAGAAAAATTTTATATTTTTGCTTACACCTTTTGTATAAAAAATTACAAATAGTTTTTTATTTATTTGTTTTAATTTCAACAAATAATTGAAAGTTATGGTCGATTTCTCTTATAGAAACATCACTTCTAGTATGGTCGTACTGAAATGTATTGGACCTAATAGATTTTTTCTAGAACGAGCTATTTTCCCCCAAGAAGTCTTCTCATCTATGGCACCAGAGGGGTCGCAGTTAGAAATTTGGGGCATAGAGTCTTATGGCCCAAACTTAGAGCAACGTCTAAGAATATCGGCTTCAAATGCAGAAGATTCACTTGTGGCTTAACATCTTTTGCAATTTAGGATCAATTAAAGCAATAGATATCTTTGCGTAAGTGGTAGTGATTCAGCTGGTTCACAAGTCAAAAGTTCTCCGTTTGCAAAAACTTCATATGTTTGAGGGTCTACTTCGATTTTTGGTCTTGCATCATTTAGTTTCATTGATTGTTTAGATATTTTTCTTGTGTCTTTAACAGGAGCATAAGATCGTTCTAATTTGAGTCGTACAGGAATATCAGCGTCTATTGCGCTCTCACTTAAGAAAGTCAGACATGTATGATTTATCGCTTTTCCAAAGGAAGAAAACATTGGACGACCATGGACAGGTTGTGGTGTGGGAATAGAGGCATTTGCATCTCCCATTTGAGCCCATGCGATAGATCCTCCTTTGACTACTAAGTCAGGTTTTATTCCAAAAAAGCCAGGCTTCCAAAGTACTAAATCTGCGAGTTTGCCAATTTCTACCGATCCAACATGGTCACTGATTCCATGTGCTATCGCTGGGTTAATGGTTACCTTTGAGATATATCTTTTCAGGCGATGATTATCATTCCTTTGATTATCCTCTGGTAAGGCTCCTCTTTGAACTTTCATTTTATGAGCAGTTTGAAAAGTCCGACTAATAACCTCCCCAACTCTACCCATAGCCTGGGAGTCACTAGCAATAATAGAAAAGGCTCCTAAATCGTGGAGTATGTCTTCAGCAGCAATAGTTTCACGACGTATTCTTGACTCGGCGAATGCGACATCCTCTGGAATTTTGGGATCCAAATGATGACAAACCATCAACATGTCTAAATGCTCCTCAAGAGTATTTAGAGTGAAAGGTCTGGTGGGATTTGTACTGCTAGGGATCACATTAGATTCCCCACAAATTTTTATAATGTCGGGAGCATGACCACCTCCAGCTCCTTCAGTATGGAAAGTATGAATTGTTCTTCCTTTTATTGCACGAATTGTATCTTCAACAAAACCAGCTTCGTTTAGGGTATCTGTATGAATACAAACTTGTACGTCTAATTGATCTGCAACACTTAGGCAAGAATCAATACAGGCCGGTGTCGTTCCCCAGTCTTCATGAAGTTTTAACCCACAAGCACCTGCTCTTACTTGTTCCTCTAATGCTGCTTTGTTAGTTGCATTGCCTTTTCCAAAGAATCCCAGATTAATAGGAAATCCCTCTGCTGATTGCAACATTCTTGAGATATGAAATGCTCCAGGCGTACATGTAGTTGCATTAGTACCAGTTGCTGGACCTGTCCCCCCTCCGAGCATTGTGGTGATCCCACTAGCTAAAGCAGTTTCTATTTGTTGTGGACAGATAAAGTGAATATGACTATCAATGGCTCCCGCAGTAATAATGTTTCCTTCTCCTGCGATTGCTTCTGTACTGGCTCCTACAATAATGTTGACACCTTCTTGAGTATCAGGATTACCAGCTTTGCCGATGCCTGAAATTTTCCCGTCTTTAATCCCAATATCTGCTTTAACAATTCCCCACCAATCCAGAATGAGTGCATTCGTAATGACTGTATCTACTACTCCATTGTCTCTACTTTGTTGTGATTGTCCCATTCCATCACGAATAACTTTACCGCCACCAAATTTAACTTCGTCTCCATAGTGAGTATGGTCCTCTTCGACTTCAAGGATTAAGTCTGTATCGGCAAGTCTAATACGATCCCCTTTTGTAGGACCATAAGTCTCTGCATAAGCTTGGCGAGAAATTTTGAAAGGCATTTTATTTTTGAAGTGAATCGTTTATGAGTCCATTAAATCCAAAAACTTTACGGTCTCCTGCATAGGGCACAAGACTAACTTCTCTTTGGTCACCTGGCTCAAATCTAATAGCTGTCCCAGCTGGGATGTCTAGTCTTTTGCCAAGAGATTTTTGACGATCAAATTCTAAACCTTTGTTTGATTCAAAGAAATGATAATGAGAGCCGATCTGAATTGGACGATCAGAAATGTTAGCGACTTTTAGAGTCGTTACTTCTCTTCCCTTATTGAGTTCAATAAAACCATCTTCGGGCAAAAGTTCTCCAGGAATTAAATAAGACATAATTTAGTTACCTAATTGGATTGTGAAGTGTTACCAGCTTCGTTCCATCTGGAAAAACAGCTTCTATTTGAACTTCATGAATGAGTTCAGGCACACCTTCCATGACTTGCTCTTTTGTTAACCATGCGGTTCCTTCGTTCATTAGGGTTGAGACACTCTTTCCATCTCTAGCACCTTCAAGTACTTGAAAGCTAAGCCAAGCAATGGCTTCAGGATGATTTAATTTCAAACCTCTTTTTAATCTTCGCTCTGCCAATAGAGCAGCGGTAACTACAAGTAATTTGTCTTTTTCTTGAGGGCTTAAGTACATTTTTTAATAGTTAGAAGTTCATTTTACTAGCAAAAAAATGCTTAAAAGTTCATGATGGACATTTTGTATCTGTTGATGGATTTTCTTGCATTGGCCAAATCCTCATGTATTCAGGCATGCTTGATTTCCTAAAAATTCTAGTAAGACTCCAAATTCTATAAAACCAAAACCTAGCTGATTGAGTGGATGAGCCTGTATACCTTGCTGATATTCCATT
The DNA here is from genome assembly GCA_003216715.1 of Prochlorococcus sp. AG-402-L09. GTDB lineage: Bacteria > Cyanobacteriota > Cyanobacteriia > PCC-6307 > Cyanobiaceae > Prochlorococcus_B. The sequence goes on from QCIK01000007.1 coordinate 40,523, forward strand.
CTCAAGAAGACTGCAAGTCATAAAGCCTTCAAGTCCATCTCTTTTTTGTCTGCATTTTACTAATAAATCAGATAGATCTTTTTGATTTACTCCTATGGGTGTTATCCAAGTTAAAGATCCAAATACTGGTTGCTCTTCTAAACCATGAATTGATTTTAGAGCTTCTCCAGAAAGTTCTAAGCGATCACTAAATTCATAATGTTTCCCTAGAGGATTATCCCTAAAGATTTCCAAAGATGATCTCCATACTCCACGGCCCAGTTCTTCTCCTGCGGCAGTTCGACCTAAGCGAACCAAATCAACACATAAAAAGCTTGATGAAGGATCAAGATTAACAGTCATATTTTGTTCAAAAAGACCTCCTTTATAAATAATTAATTCTTGAGGGATCCACTCAAAGTCAGAATTTTTTTTAATCTGAAAAAAACATTTTTGATTCGCCCATCTCCCTTGCGGAGTTAATTTGGACCTGCCTCTGCTTCCATATACTTTTTGAGCTGCTACAGAAGAACATATTGCACTGGTATTTTCTTCAGCATTTATATTTATAGTAAGTTGATCACCTCCAACAATTCCGCCTGCGCTATGAAGAATTGGTATTTCACATCTCCCATCTTTTTTGTTGTTGAATACTCTCATTAATTTTAATGGAGCAGTGCATTTTGCCTGATGAATTGTTTTGAGACTATCGATCTCCTTCGGACTTGATTTCTTAAAGAGCCTTAGATCACAAGTCCCATGCCATTGAGATGTCATTTCATAGTTGTATCGATTTTGCTAGTTAAGTATTGAGAAAATAATAAATGTTTAACCTGGTAGATATAACCTTTAAAATCTAGATCTATAAATATTTAAGCTTGTCACACGAATTAATCTATCTCACCGAGAGAATTAGTGGTCAATTGATAGAAAATTCTCTTTTACTTCCCTTGACTGCAAAAGAAAGGACTCAGCTTCGGGGAAAGAGATCAACCTTAGATGGGGTCGATGTCATTTTAAATTTGCCTAGAGGAGGGGGTAGGTTGATACCTGGAGAGGTATTGAAAAGTGAGAATTCAAAAGTTTTTGTAAGCATAGAGGCTGCGCAGGAAGATGTAATAAGAGTTAGCTCAGAAAATAGATTGAAATTGTTAAAAGCTGCTTATCATTTAGGTAATAGACATGTTGAAATTGAGTTACATGATAAAGAGTTATATTTACTCAAGGATGTAGTGATGAAAAAGATGTTAGAAAAGAAAGGTTTTTCAATAGAAAGTTTCAAAAGACCTTTTTCTCCCGAGATTGGTGCTTATGAGTAGAGTTTTGATTAACTTCATTTATGAAACTTGAATTTTTACAATTAATAAGCCCGTCTTTACCAGTTGGAGCTTTTAGTTATTCAGAAGGATTGGAGTGGCTTGTTCAGAATAAAAGAGTTCATGACGAGATAAGTCTATTCAGTTGGATTGAAAGTGAACTTTTTCGAGGTCAAATAACAATTGAGGCAAGCTCAATTGCATACATCATGGAAGATTTAGTGGAGTGGAAGGATAAGAAAGATGATCAATATAAGTCAGTTATTGAAGAATGGAATTCTTGGCTTAGTTCACTAAGAGATTCTCCAGAGGTTAGATCTCAACAAGCACAAATGGGTGAATCTCTTTTACAGCTTCTTATTGATCTTGATCATCCTCTTCCTGATAATGAAAAGAAATTCATATGGCCGATAGCTTGGGCTTGGGCTGGAGTCTGCTGGGATATACCTCAAATTGATTTAGTGGAGGGTTTCTTATATAGTTGGGTGGCTAATCAATTAAGTGCAGCGTTAAGACTTTTGTCATTAGGCCCAACAAAAGTTCAACAGCTTCAAAAGAAATCTTTAATACTTATTAAGTCTCAAGCAAGTTACTTTTTGGAACAGAATCCCAAAGAAATGTGGGTTAGCGATGTCGGAGCTATTATGGCACAACAGTCTCATATCGAACTTTATTCAAAATTATTTAGAAGCTAATGGAAAGTAAATTAAGAGTTGGGATAGCTGGTCCAGTAGGCTCTGGTAAAACGGCTATTATTCAGAGACTATGTGAAAATCTTAAAGATCAATTTGAAATTGCAGTAGTAACAAATGATATCTATACGCAGGAAGATGCAAAATTTTTAACGAATTCCAAGGCATTAGCACCTGAACGTATCAAAGGAGTTGAAACCGGAGGATGCCCTCATACAGCTATACGGGAAGATTGTTCTATAAATCGCATTGCTGTTGAAGAGTTAGAAAATAAATTTACAGCTTTAGATTTAGTATTTGTTGAAAGTGGTGGCGATAATCTTGCTGCGAGTTTTAGTCCTGAGTTGGTAGATATATGTATATATATAATTGATGTTGCTGCTGGAGACAAGATCCCCAGGAAAGGAGGCCCAGGAATAACACGCTCAGATTTATTAGTGATCAATAAGATTGACCTTGCTGAAATGGTTGGAGCAAGCTTGAAGATAATGGAGAGAGATACTCTATTGATGAGAGAAAACCTTCCATGGTGTTTTACTAACACTAAATCAGGGGAAGGGATAGAAATCATTGAAGAATTTTTGTGTAATCAGATACCTTCCAATCGATGAATGGTAATGGTTGATACGAAAACTTATCTTCGTTTACTGAAATAGCTAAAACAGTTTCATTTGATACAAAAAGAGGGTGTTCAGTTGGATACTTTCCATAAACCCCAAGGTGGGCAAACAACTAATTTAGTTAGTAATTCATGAAGCTTTCAAAGCGCATTTTTGCAGGTTTAGCTACTGCCTCATTAGCCGTAACTGTTACTGCTTGTGGTGGATCAGATTCCTCAGGTAACTTTGATGACACCGTAACTGTTGGAATTCTCCATTCTCTATCAGGGACAATGGCAATCTCCGAATCAACTCTTGTTGATACAGAGAAAATGGCTATTGAGGAGATTAATGCAGCTGGTGGTGTAACAGTCGACGGTAAAAGCTATAAAATCGAGTACATCGTTGAAGATGGTGCCTCAGATTGGCCTACCTTTGCTGAGAAATCTAAGAAGTTAATTGATCAGGATGGAGTACCAGTTGTATTTGGTGGCTGGACATCTGCAAGTCGTAAGGCAATGCTTCCGGTTTATGAATCTAAAGATGCATTCCTTTATTATCCAATTCAATATGAAGCCCAAGAGTGTTCAAATAACATTTTCTATACCGGAGCTACTCCTAATCAGCAATCAGAGCCTGCTACAGATTTCATGTACAAACGCTCACCAGCTGCTGGAGGAGATTTCTTCTTAGTTGGTTCTGATTATGTTTTCCCTAGGACTTCTAACACAATTACTAAAGCTCAAGTTAAACAACTTGGTGGTAAGGTCGTCGGAGAAGACTATCTTCCTTTAGGTAATACAGAGGTAGCTCCAATTATCTCGAAGATCAAAGTTGCTCTTCCTGACGGTGGAATCATAGTTAACACTTTGAATGGCGACCAAAACGTTGCTTTCTTCAAACAAATCCAGGACGCAGGAATAACTCCTTCTAATGGTTATTACGTAATGAATTACTCCATTGCGGAAGAAGAGATTAGTACCATTGGACCTGAGTTCCTAGAGGGCCATTATGGTGCTTGGAACTACATGATGTCTATTGATACGCCAGCATCTAAGAAATTTGCTAAGAGCTTTAAGAAGAGATGGGGTAGTGATCGTGTTGTGGCTGATCCTCAAGAATCTGCTTATAACATGGTTTATCTTTGGAAGCAGGCAGTTGAAGATGCAGGTACATTTGATGACAATGCAGTTAGAGAAGCATTGGTTGGCCAGACATTCGATGCTCCTCAAGGGCCAGTAGAAGTTATGCCAAATCATCACCTATCTCAAACCGTGAGAATCGGTGAAATTAACGCAGAGGGTGGGTTTACAATCCTTGAAGAAACTGGAGTAGTTGAACCACAAGCATGGAACCAAAAACATCCAAGTTCAAAAGGTTTCGCTTGTGATTGGACTGATCCTAAGAAAGGTGAAAAATATAGAATGTGATTCAATTCTGACCTATAAATAGATTCTAATAAGGAGCCTTCGGGCTCCTTATTTCATTAAAAATATCAACCAAGCTAGTGCAACTTATTCTTGAAAGCCTTTTTAATGGCGTTGCTATTGGCTCAGTTTTGCTTGTCGCAGCACTGGGACTAGCAATTGTCTTTGGATTAATGGGTGTCATCAATCTTGCTCATGGTGAATTGATGATGCTTGGAGCATATTCAACATACATAACCCAATTAATTTTCAAACAAGTTTCTTTTTTAAAACCTTTTTATGATTCGTATGTCATTGTTGCTATTGGAATTGCTTTCTTAGTTAGTGGCACAGTTGGCATTCTTTTAGAACGAACGGTTATTAGACGTCTCTATGGAAGTCCGCTCGAAACTCTTTTAGCGACATGGGGAGTAAGCCTTATACTTCAACAATTTGTGAGAAGTGTTCCACTGGCCTATGGCAGTGGACTAGTAATAGCACTTTTCTTTGGCTTATTTTCACCGCTATTTATTTCGGATGACTTACTTCTTGGTGCAAAAGGTAAATTAATAAGGGCATGTACGTGGGGTTTTTCTGCATTACTAGGTGTCGCAACTGGAGGCATTTTATCTTCTTTAGTAAGCAAACTTAGTCGTGCTAGTGCAAGGAATGTTGATGTTACAGCTCCTGCTTGGATGAGAGGTGGAATTGATTTTGTTGGAATTACTTTTCCTAAAACTCGTCTTTTAATAATCCTTATTACCGTAATATCTGTTTTAGTAGTAATTTTCTTTCTTGATAAAACAGCTTGGGGAATAAGAATTAGAGCTGTCACTCAAAATAGACCTATGAGTGATTGTTTAGGTATATCAACAGAAACAGTAGATATTATTACTTTTGGAATTGGATCAGGTTTGGCTGGTGTCGCAGGAGTTGCGGTTTCACTTCTTGGCTCAGTGGGGCCAAATGTTGGTGGAAATTACATCGTGGGATGTTTTATGGTTGTCGTTCTTGGTGGCGTGGGCAATTTATTAGGAACAATTCTTGCTTCTTTCTCGATTGGAATTATGACCGATTTGATAGGAGCAGGAAGACTGCTTACCATTTGGCCAGATATGCCAACACCTCTTTATTCAACAATAGATTTTTTTGCGACAACAAGCATGGCTAGAGTAATGATATTTGCTCTAATAGTCATATTCCTTCAATTTAGACCAACTGGGATGTTTCCTCAAAAAGGAAGAATGGTGGAGTCTTGATTTATGAGTATTTTTTCTACAAAAAAAAGTTGGATTAACTTAACTATTTGGGTGTTAATTATTGCTTTAATCATTGCTGCACCCTCAGTGCTTCCTGTTTTTAGATTAAATCTCTTAGGAAGATATTTATCTCTTGCAATAGTTGCTCTTGGGGTTGATTTGATTTGGGGATTCACAGGGATGTTGAGTTTAGGTCAAGGAATTTTCTTTGCTATTGGTGGATATTGTGCAGCGATGTTCCTCCAACTGAATAGTGCAGGAGAATTCCCAAATGCTATCCCCGAGTTTTTTGGTTTATATGGTGTCGAAAAACTTCCATTCTTCTGGGAACCATTTAAAAGTTCAATTTTCACTCTTATTTCCATTTGGTTGTTACCGGCAATAATTGCTGGTCTTCTTGGGTATTTAGTTTTTAGAAATAGAATTAAAGGTGTTTATTTTTCAATTCTTACACAAGCGGCTCTTTTAGTTTTCTTCAATTTCTTTAATGGGCAACAGAAATTGATTAATGGAACAAATGGTCTAAAAACAGACGTGACTCAACTTTTTGGACAAATGGTTGGTTCAGAAATAATGCAAAGATGGTTTTTCTGGATATCAGCTATTTTAGTAATACTTGCATGGTTTTTTGCGCGGTGGATTGTTCGAGATAGATTTGGAAATATCCTTATTGGAATTAGAGACGATGAAGCTCGAGTTCGTTTCACTGGATATAATCCAGTAATATTTAAAACAATAATTTTTTCAATAGCAGGAGGATTAGCAGGTGTTTCAGGGGCTTTGTATACAGTTCAATCTGGAATAGTGTCTCCTCAATTTATGACAGTCCCTTTCTCCATAGAAATGGTTATTTGGGTTGCCGTGGGTGGTAGAGGAACATTATTAGGCGCAATCCTTGGAGCTGTTTTAATAAATTATGCAAAAAGTTTGGTGAGTGAAGCATTACCAGCAAGCTGGATGTTTATTCAAGGTGGATTATTTATTCTTGTAGTAACAGCGCTTCCAGAAGGAGTCCTAGGATGGATTAGAAAAGGCGGTCCAAAAAAATTACTCTTTTTAATAGGGATTAATAAAAAACTAGAGACATATCCAAGTCTTGAGGTCAATGAACAGGGTGAGGTGAAATCATGAATTCTCCACTGCTAGAACTTAAACAAATTTCAGTTAGTTTTGAAGGATTTCTTGCTCTCAGAGATCTTAATCTGATTTTGAATCAAGGTGATCTTAGAGCAGTTATTGGTCCCAATGGTGCAGGTAAAACTACATTTTTAGATGTCATTACTGGGAAAGTAGCACCGTCAAAGGGTGATGTGATGTTTAAAGGAAAATCGTTGATTGGTCAAACAGAGTTTCGTATAGCGCGTAAAGGGATTGGAAGGAAATTTCAAAGTCCTAGGATATTTGAGAATTTATCTGTACAAGAAAATTTAGCTCTATCAGTTAGCAGACCTAAAACTCCTTTTTCATTGTTAATTAATAGTTTAAAGGTTAAGCATTTAGATCAAATTCAACATTTGATGAGTATTGTCAACCTTCAATCAAAAGCCAATATCAGGGCTGGAGCGCTTTCTCATGGTCAAAAACAATGGCTTGAGATAGCGATGCTAGTTGGACAAGATCCTGATCTTTTACTTGTTGATGAGCCTGTAGCTGGTTTGACTGATGAAGAAACAGATTTAACTGCTGATCTTCTTAAATCTTTAGCTGGCGATCATACTGTCTTAGTCATTGATCATGATATGGAATTTATACGTAGACTTGATTGTCCTGTTAGTGTTTTACATCAAGGGCATGTATTGAAAGAGGGATCTATGAGTGAAATACAAAAAGATCCCTTAGTGATAGAAGTTTATCTAGGGAAATCTGAGGAGGAAGAAGAATGACTATGCTTCAGATAAAAGGCTTGAACACCTACTATGGTGAGAGTCATATTCTTCGAGATGTTGATATGAATATCAATCAAGGTGAGATGATTTGTCTTATTGGTCGAAATGGAGTAGGTAAAACAACTTTGCTTAAATCTTTAATAGGTTTATTAACTCCACGGAGTGGAGAGATTATTTTTAATGGAGATTTAGTAAATAGAAAGCCGCCTCATCAAAGGGCACGTTCCGGAATTGCATATGTTCCTCAAGGAAGAGAAATAATACCTTATCTAACCGTAGAGGAAAATCTTCAACTTGGATTGGAAGCTTTGCCTGGAGGGTTGGCAAAGCATAAAAAAATTGATGAACTTGTATATGAACTTTTTCCTGTTTTAAAACAATTTCTAGATCGTAAAGGAGGCGACTTAAGCGGAGGACAACAGCAACAACTTGCAATTGCGCGAGCATTACTTGGAAAACCTAAGTTGCTTTTACTTGATGAACCAACCGAAGGAATACAACCGAATATCGTTCAAGATATTGAGACAGCAGTTAAAAGGATTATTAGTGAAACTGGTGTTGGAGTTTTATTGGTAGAGCAACATCTGCATTTTGTGAGGCAAGCAGACCGTTATTATGCAATGCAACGCGGAGGAATAGTGGCCAATGGCCCAACGAGTGAATTAAGTAAATCTGTAGTAGAGAAATTCCTTAGTGTTTAAGTCTTTTTTGTTTGAGTAAAAGCAGTTTCTCGCTCAATTTTGTCTTGGCAAGTAGAGCAAATAATATGACCTTTCTTTTTCCAAAAAGTCTTTGTTGACCTTTCGATATTTTGTCCACAGCCAAGGCATTTAAAGAGTGGACTCATTGATTACTCTATCTTAATTACATAATTATTTATCATACTATTTTAGTCTGCCTTAATAGATACAAAAACTTTTGGACTGGATTCTTTTGTTTTTACAAATAAAATTTAATAATTTAATTAACATTAAAAAGTATTTATTGTTACTTGCTCTTTTTATTTAATTTGTTATGAATCAAGCAGCTTATTTTTTAGTAAATGTCTTTCTAAAGGCTAAGTAAAACTGAGATAGTTCATGGAAGGATTGCAATGTCGGGAGTATTATTTCTTTTATTTCTAGAAATAGTATCTAAGATAAATATTTCTTAGATACTATATTTATATTAAATTAATTTGATTTTAATAGAACTTACTTCAGTTAAGCTATTTTTAAAAATAGAGAATCTTTTATTCTCTTGATTTCTCCATCTTTCCATAACCAGATAATAGGCTCTGTAGATTTTGCTTGTTGTAGATCAATTCTGTTTTCAATACTTATAGGATTAAATTCTGTATTCGCTTTAAATTGTTTGTCTCTAATTGCCTGATTAATAACAACACTTCCATCCTTTCCAGATATTGATCTATGAAATGTACCGGTAGGTATATTAAGTGCACCCATGAATCTATGGAGATAAATTATGTGATGAGGTTCATCCCAAAGAGGATTCAATAGTGTGAAAGTTCTCTCTCCCTCAAGTACAAGATTATTATCTATTTGATGATGGTGTACATAATATTGCTCAAAGCCATTTAAATCAGGAGGTGAAGTTGCCCCTCCTCTATGAATAACAACATCAGTACCATTTGAGGCTTCAATACTGGCATCTAAAAAAGTTACTTCAGGAGTTTCTCGAAAAATATTAACCGGTACAAAATTGAGGTTCATCAAAAATTTTATTTTTTAAAACATTACTAGAATAAATATATCTAACTGTATTAATTAATTCATTCCTGGAGAATTAATTCGATTTAGTATGAGAGTAAAAGTATTTATATATACAGAATGTATGAAAAATGGTTTGTTTTATTTAGCTCATAAAGCAATTAATGATACACATGATTATAAAAAATATTAATAAATTGATTTATATAAAATTTTGCTAAGCCATGGCTAAATTAAGCATTAAACATCAAAAACTTTTGGTTGATGCAATGGTTAAAACCTTTAAATCTATCCCCGCAACAGCGATAACTTTTTCGAACATAAAAAAAAATTAAACTCATAACTTACGATACACTTCTGAGATATTTTGCTAGCGGATTGTTTTTATTATCCCATGGCCTTTTGGTTTTGGATCACCTAGGAATAGGAGCAGCTCTTCACGGGATCGGTGAGGTATTTTTTGCTCCATGGGCTATTAAACAGAAAGCATGGGACTTGGTTTTTATAGCTTTTTTGTTTGGTGCATTTGATCTTTGGGGAACTTTGAAGCTAGGATTTAATTACTAAATTTATTTTTTATCTTTAAAATTAGGGAGGGAGGTCAAAACCCTTCCCAGTAGTACTGACCTCCCTACAGAAAACTTTGGAACGGGTTTTCTGATAAAACAGTTATAGGTAATTTAGTTGAATAAGTTAAGACTTAATTGATACAAAATTAAAAATCTATCAATAATTAGAGTAAGTTTTGATTTTATTTACTTAAGGCTTGATTAGAAAAAATCTTTTTTCGTTTAATTTTTTTTAACTCGTGCATTCCTTCTATTTGTTGATAAACAGATTGCAATTGATCGCAAATATGCTCAGTATTTTCTATTTTGTATAATCTAAGTAGCATTTTCTCTATTTGCTCTTTGCAGTCTAAGAAGACATGGCAATCTATTGTCCCTGGCTCGTATTGCATGTTGAACTTGAAATAATCTATCTTTAAGATATTAATCAAATTAAATCTGTAGTTAATGATTCAGTATTCTAAGAACTACTTTATTATTTATTTTGAAAATAATAAAGTAAAAACATATAACTTCCAATTATATTGAATTGGAGGAAATAAATTTTTTTCGATGTAATTTTCAACCCATTTCAGCTTTCATAGCTTCATGGATTCTCTTACTCATGATTTCATGACCACAATATTGTAAGTATAACTCTTGTGAGCCTTTAGTAGATTTAGTTTGAGTGTACTTAAGTCCTCTGTAAGTTAGCTCAGCCATTAGAATGTTTTCAATGTTCAAGTCCCCGTTCCATGGCTTGAATCTGACTGCGACTCAAATTGAGCTGAACGTCTGTAAATAATACACAATACATTCTCAATCTGTTGATGTTTCTTCAAAAATTATTATCAATCTAGATCTGAATTCCCGATTCATTAAAGAATTCAGAGAGAATCAAATTGAATATTCTTAATTAGAGGTCGTTTTAAATGAATAAAAAAGTAATTAACTATTGAGCCAGTCTAGAAATGTATGAATCTCTTGAACCGGCATTGATCCATCCGGTCGCAATTGTTTTTGGATGAGTCTTGTTGACGCGGCCTTTATGAATGTGTGTAAGACCAGCGGGAAAAATAACTAGTTTTCCTCGTTCAGCTGTCTCATGATATTCCTGCCAATGAAACTCTGTTCCTCCTGAATCGACATTATTACAATACAAAATCCAAGCTAAGACTCTGTGCACTGGTTCGGTCGCTTCTTCGCTAATAGTCCAGTCACAGTGCCATTTCTTAAAACCTTCCCCAGGAGCATAACGTTGTAAGTTGAAAATGGGATTAACAAAGAGAGATTTCTCTGGAGCACATTCACTAAAAAGTGGTCGTTCTTGAAGGTATTTTTGAAGACCAGCGTTAACTCCTCTTATTATCACTTCAGATAAAGCAAATGATTCTGGATCAGTTCGATCTATAGCTACAAGGCTGATATCAGTTGAAATTTTTGCAGGATCTGAATCATTATTTGCCCCATTACTGAAGGCGATTCCATTGCGATGAAGGTCTGTGCGACGATCGAAAAACGACATCACACCATCTGCAACAGATTCAAAGCCTTCATTTCTATAACTAGCTATTAAATTCATAGAAACTTTTTAGGTTTTGTGATCTCTGGATACTTTAAATCGCTTGAAAGTATCAGTTCAAAAAATCCTAGATGGACTTTTGCCCTCTCTTGGTTTGCTAGCGGTAATGTTTAATTTTGATGAAGTTGTTTTAATTAAAAGGCTATAAATTAAGCTAGAGCCTTTTCTTTAAGAGATCTTAAATACCTCTTTCTTTGACCGCTTCCTTCTACTTCAAAATGCCAAGAAGGTTTTTTGTTGTCGGTTTTTTTTAAGTTAACGCCAGGATTGCTCGTGCTTAACTTCTTCTTAATCTTTGTATTCATGGGATCATTAAAGCACATTCTCTAATTTTTTATGGTTCGGTCGTTACTTTTTCTTCTCGTAAATAGATAAAAAAAAAGAGGCCCACTTGAACCCCTCTTTGAAATTTAAAATAATTTTGACCTTAACCTATGCAATTCCTCGGTTCTTATAAGGGTCATCTCTGAAAGGGTGTGCCTCAAAACTTGGAGGTGAGTTCTCTTGATAAGGATGAAATATAGCATTTCCCATTGAAATGAGTAATTCTTGAAGCCAAAGAATTGTTTTTTTCATTGAGTCCTCTTATGGGATATAACCATATATAAGTTATGTGGAATATTTATACATCAGTACAAACTCCTCTTCTTGAATTTTGAATTTTCTAGGTAATAGCAATCGAGCCGCTCTCGAGTATTTATTTAGAAATAAGAAATTTTGACCTTATTCGAATCCTTGAGGTGACGTTCTTGTCCGAACCTTAAACTCCCAAACCGTAATTCCTCCATTTGCATTTATTGCAGCCAACGCAGTGTCATCAGGATTCCAAGCGATTTGGCTTACAAGGTCACCTGCAAATGCACCACCAACTGGATCACCCTGACCATCTTTTTGGAGAAACCAAGAAAAAACTGAACCATCTCGCGCACCAGAAGCTAAAAGCATCCCGCTATGTGAGAAAGCAAGGCATGAAATGGGTTCGGTATGAAGCATTAACTCTCCTGGCACAGTGCCTTCAGGACCATCGCCTTGAAAACTCCAAACTGTCACTCGATCACTACCTCCGGTAGCAAGGACTGTGCCGGTTTGATCAAAAGCTAGGTGGCTTGGTTTACCTGGATAGCCTGTCATCTCTGAATCTTGATCAGTTGAACGACGCCAGAAATGAACAGAATTATCCTGACTGCCGCATGCCACTATATCTCCATCTGGACTAAGCACCATAGATACAAGTGAGCCTCTCCACTCCAACTTTTGATTGATCTTGTCGCTTACTACATCAAAAAAAGTTACTTGGCCATAGCATGCTGTTGCTAATTCATTTGAATTAGACCAAGAAATTGCGCTGACAGTGCTTGGATGCTTCTCTGATCGCCAATGTTCTTGACCTTCTTCATCAAAAACATAGACGTATTTAGTAAAAACTACTGCTAAAAATTTTCCGTCTGGAGACCACTTGATGTGCTCAACCCATCCTTTCCCAAGTTCTAAATTTTTAGTTGACTTACCTTCTTGGCTTTCCCATATATACACATGTCCATCCTGGCCAGCAGTTGCAAAAGTATTTCCATCTGGATGAATAGACATTGCTAGTAAGCCACCTTTGTGGATGTCTTTTATTTTCCAAATTAGCTTTCCAGAATTCCCCTCAAATGCGTAAAGTCCACCAGCGACATCACCTACTAAAAAAGTTTTACCTTGAAGTGCCCAGCCGCAGACAATGGCGTAGTCGTCAGCTTGAGCAGACCAACCTTCATGAAGCATTCCCTTGGGACTAAATGCCTCTATACCAGGCATTTGTTAAACTCCCTGCTCATTTCTGCTTCATCAAGATTTCTACCGATAAAGACAAGTTGGTTGCGGCGAGGTTCATCGCCCCATTCTTTATCAGGTTGAGCGGTGAAGAGCATATGTACTCCTTGAAAAACTATTCGCCGGGACTCTCCCGCATAACTAATGAAACCCTTTGTACGAAATATGTCCACACCTTTTTCTGATAGGAGCCTACTTAACCACCTATTGAGTTTTTCTGGATCTACATCGCCTACTCGCTCGATAGCAAATGAACCAACTTCGTCGTCGTGTTCGTGCTCGGCTACCCAAGTCCGCTCAGCTATTGGAGAAATTATAGAGATGTTCTGATCTGTCTTTACCTCGTCCGTAGGAGGAGTATTTACTTTCGTTAATTTCATATTAAATTCTTCGGCTGTATGTTGAGTGAATAGACCTATATCCATTGCCTTATCAACATCTATGAAGAAGGACTTAGTCCCTTCGGATTGAAGTAGAAGGCTCACATGCTTGCCGACTGGAACTATATCCCCTGGATTCAAGGGTTGTTCTTGTTCTGCATAGAGTCTCACGCAAGATTCAGCACCTGTGTTGAGAGCAGTCTCGTCTTTACCTTGGTCTGACAACAGGACTAGAGACATTGTGGGGTCTGGGCCTTCTTCGAGCGACAGTTCATAGCGACCTTCTTTAAGTGAAAAAACACCTGTCCACTCAAATGGGTATTCTGGTTCAAGAAAAGTTGGACGACGCTGAAGTACTTGATCAAGATTAAAAGCACTTAGATTTAGCACAGTATCAATTGAGACGTCTGCTTGTTTACTGCGTATGACACGAGCCATGCGATTCATATCGCGTAGCCTTGACTCTAAGTTGTCGAGTGATTTATCTGAAACTAGATCAGTTTTATTTAGAACAAGGACGTCAGCGAAGGCAACTTGCTCCGAACTTTCATCACTTCGACCAAGTTGTTGTTCTATGTGGGCTGCGTCCACAAGTGTGACAATGCCATCGAGTGAAAACTCATCACGGATTTCATCGTCCATGAAGAATGTCTGAGCTACAGGGCCAGGATCAGCAAGGCCAGTAGTTTCAACTAATACATAGTCAAATTTGTCTCGCCTCTTCATGAGGTTTCCTAGTACACGAATTAAATCTCCACGTACGGTGCAGCAGATGCAACCATTAGACATCTCGAACACCTCTTCATCAGCATTGATTACTAATCCTTGATCAATACCAACTTCACCATATTCATTTTCAATAACAGCTATTTTTTTACCGTGCTCTTCGCTTAGGATTCGATTGAGAAGAGTCGTTTTACCAGATCCGAGGAAACCAGTCAGTATTGTTACCGGTACTTTTTGTTTGTTGCTCATTTCATTCACTAATGATGTGAACAATTGGAGTTATCAAGAGAAATGTCAGTTAGCCAATTCTCTTGTAGACCCAATAAGTCTAGCGACTTTGATTCAAAGTCATCAAGCTCATAATAATTGTATGGAACTTTTAATCTAACTGTATTTTTTCCATTTTCTTTTTTAAGCGAGTGATTGGAAAATTGAAGTTCTTTTAAATTGTCATCAAAGTCAGTTGAGATAGTAAGTTTTAAGATCTTATATCTATTCCATGGTGGTTTATCCATAAAACTTGCTTGATCTTCCCAATGTTTTTTATAGGCGTTGAACCCTTTAGTTGGAAACATTTTTTTTAAATCCTGTCTGCATTACATAAATGTAAACAGGATTGTATGTGTAAAAGTTAAGGGTTACTTAAACTATTCCATTTACTCTCAAGTTGATCGCCCGCTTTCTCGTCACATTCACCACCAAGAGAATCAACAATTGTACATGTGTTGTGTACTGCGACTGAAACAGTATTCCCTTCTAGCATTAGACCATCAACAAAGATTTGATTTCTTGCAATAGGAGTGGAAGTTTGTCTGCTCAGGTTTTTCAATAGCTTGGAAGGAGGCTTTTGCTCAGCGAATAATACGTTCACGTTTTCTTCTTTGAGCTCAGCTATAACCGTTGAAATAGTCTCTGGTCTAAGGCTGGAAGAATCACCAAGGAAATCTAATAGACTCAAAGTCTTCAAGCCAAATGCATCTCCGTAATATTCCATCGCTTTGTGCTTAGAAACGATTGTCCTTCGATCAGTAGGAATTGTGGCAACTTGTTTTTGAGTCCATAAGTCTAGATCTTCCAAAATAGAATTAACGGCTTGAGTTCTTTCTTTTAAAACTTTTTTTGTTTCTCTGTCAAAGAAGGAAATTTTCTTATTGATATTTTTAGAAATTACATTTCCCATCTTGATGATGTTATGAGGGTCATGCCAGATATGAGGATCTAGCCCACCATGATCATGGTGATGATGATGATCGCCTTCATCTGGGACTTGAGCAATCGGTTCAACATCGTCGCCTGAAACATCCTTAAAGAAATGTTCGTCGGCTTCAAATTCAAAAGGCATATGCTCAGTAAAGAATGCATATTTACCAGCTTTTTTGATTTCTACAGTAAATGTTGTGGTATCTCTCTTTTCATTAAATGTAAGAAAATATGCTTTTTCCTGCGCAACAAGTTTGTCATTATTGCGTTTGGTCTCTGAATTCTTAGAACCTAACAATTCTTTAGCAAGCTTTTCTGATGCTTCAATATCACCAGAGTTGAGAATAACCATTTTCATTGCAGGATCAGCATAGTCTCCATCAACTTTGGCAAAAGACCATTTGTATGTTCCTGCTGAAAGATCAAAAACACCAGCCCATTCAAATTCTCCTTCTCCGTGGCTATCGCCATGATCATCATGGTCATCATGATCGTCATGTTTAGCCGCTGAATGATCACCGTGGTCATCATCCTTAGCAACTGAATGATCATCGTGATCGTCATGATGATCGTCTATTTCTATTGCACTTACGCCGACAACAACAGTTAAAGGATTATCTAACCATTTTTTGATAGCAGGGGTCATCTCTGAACCAAGAGTAAATACTTGGTTTGCACTTTTCAGTGTTTGGGCCTGTCTTGGAGTGATTTTGACATCATGAACATCTTGTTTTCTATCAATTAAGCAGGTTACAGGTGTTGAAGGTGGTGCAATCGCAGAAACGACATCGCATACTAATGGCTCTACGGCAACAATTGGTTTTGAATTTGCCTGTGCACTCTGATTAATTCCCGAGAATAAAAATGCTCCAGCAAGAAAAGAGCACTTAAGGACTGTTTTATTGAATATTGTTTTACTTTTGATGTGTTGATTAATCAATTTCGACATTTAAACAAAAAATTAGCTTATCCAAGAAACGATAATCATTTTCATTTGAGATTGGCAAGTATATTATGTTTCTTGTCAGCAAATCCTTTAATTGATGTCTAGTTTGATTGCTGAAAATGTGACATATTCCTATTCCAGCAATATCAAGCCTGCTTTAAGTAAGGTTTCTCTTGATCTTGAGCAAGGTACTTTGACTGCTCTTGTTGGTCCGAATGGCGCCGGTAAGTCTACCTTATTAAGTCTGCTGCAAGGGAGTAGCACTCCGGATCAAGGAGAAATTACTGTTGATGGAAAACCATTGAGAAATAATAGATCTCAAGTAGCTTTAATGCCTCAGAGGGGAAAGCTGAATTGGAATTTTCCAATTACTGTTGAAGGATTAGTCTCTTTAGGTCGAGTCAATCATTCTAGATCGACTTGTTGTGAATTAGAAGCTGCCCTTCAACGTGTTGGAATATCTCATTTAGCAAAAAGGAGACTTGATACTTTGTCTGGTGGACAGCAGCAAAGAGCATTACTTGCAAAAACATTAATGAATCCAGCCAAAATTTTTCTTCTTGATGAACCTTGCTCCGCCTTTGATCCTCCCGCTAAAGAAGATTTCCTGTTAATCATTCGTCAGCTAGCTGATTCTGGATTCACTGTCTTTGTTAGTAGTCACGACTGGGGAACATCTTTAAATGCCTATGACAAGGTTGTTGCTTTAGATAAAATTGTTTTAGCTTCTGGCAGCCCTCGGGAAGTTCAAGAAAAACTTAGTTCAATTAATTATTTGAGGTGGAAGTTATAGGTTTGATTCATATTCAAATAATCTTATCCAACATTAATTTGCTGAGAACAATTTTGGCAGAGACCAAAGTACTCAAGAGTATGAAACAAAAGCTCAAATTTTTTAGAAGTTTTTTTGGACAGATCAGTGTTTTGGACCGGACATCCCTTCACGCGTGTGGTTTCTCCACAGCTTACGCAAGTTAAATGATGAATATCTCTTTCAACTGGTGCATAAAGAACCTCACCATTGGGAAGATGTCTGGAACGAATCAAACCTTGCTTTACTAGTGCTTGCAGGTTTCTATAGACCGTGGTCAGTCCCATTGCCTTTTCACCATTATGAAGTTGTCTATGCAGTTCTTGCCCACTCAATTCATCAGTACATTTCTTGAGTTCATTGAGCAGTTGCTGTTGACGTCTAGTGATGTCAGGCTTGTTTTTACTCATTAGCAATATCTAGATTTGATCTCTCTTACTGAACATACTGAATCATTGGCTTAATGTCTTTTTTCAATACAAATTGGTGGATAATTCCTCTTTTGATAACTTCCTTTTCAGGAATACTGTGCCCTGCCATGGGAACTGTATTGATCACTCATAAAAGGCTTCTTCAAGTTAATTTGATTTCGCATTGTGTGCTGCCAGGTCTTGCTTTGGCTATGGCGCTTGGTTTGGATCCTTCTATTGGTGGAGTCATCAGCGGCTTGGTAGGAGCTATTGCAGCAGAAAGCTTGACAAATAAAAAAAATCAAAATTATGAAGCGGTTATGAATACAATTCTTGCTGGTTCGATGGGACTCGGTGTTTTGCTTATCCCTCTACTGGGTATCAGGATTGATTTGGAGGCTGTTTTATTTGGAGATTTATTAACTGCAAATCTTAGTGATCTGCTAAGAACTTTGATCGCTTTCTCGGTATTTATTTGCTTGATGCTTTTTGGTTACGACAAGCTTGTTCATATTGGTCTTGATCCAGAAGGAGCTGCTTCAAGTGGAGTTAATGTATCTTTTTTAAATTTGGCTCTTGGTTTTACTACTGCACTTGTCATTGTGAGTTCAATGTCTGCAGTGGGAGTCATTCTTGTGATTGCATTACTTTCAACCCCAACTTTGTTGGGATTACAGAAAGCAAGATCTTTATGGATTGCGATGGTTAGATCCTCCATATTTGGATTAATTTTATCGCTTATAGGTTTTTCTCTTGCTATGTTTTTGAATTTGCCTCCTGGACCTTTGATTAGTGTGCTTTGTGTGATTTCATTGATTTTGCTACCAAATAATAGATAGATTTATTTTTACTCTTATTGCTCCTAAGAGGTACTTTTTGGATGGATGAAAAGAGATAGCTTCTTAAAGATCAAGAAATCTGAAAATGGTAACGATATGGTTTTGAATTCAATAAAATATTTATTAATTGGATATTTTCCACCCTTTCATTGATTAACTCATGAAGAGAACTCAACTCAATGTAAGTATTGACCCAAAACTTTTAGAAAAGATTAAACAGAGTGCGAGGATTTCGGGGAAATCTTTGGTTAGTTATGTCTCTGATTGTTTTGTTAATCAAATAGAGAACCTGCCTGTTGAATCGATAGATTCTCGATTTCAAGTAATAGAACAAAGACTTCAATCAATAGAGAAGAAACTTGACTTTCCTGTTTATGAAACTCAAAGTACAGAACCTTTTACAGCGCATGAATTAGAGAATTTTAATGAATTTATCAAAGCTGTTTTTAGAAAAGAGTTAAAAAGAAAGGGATATAGATCAATCAAAGAGGCATGGAATGATTTTATCAACCATATAAATTGTTTTGAACAATGGGATGAGACATGTTCTTTTAGGCTAAAAGAGTCTATTTTTATTGAACATGCTGATCCTTTAACAAGCGAAGAAATCAATCACCTTAAAGAAGGACAAGTATGTCCTCAACCAATCAGAACAGGGATCATTAATTGGATCAACAATTCAGATAGAGGGGAATGTTGTTGCTCCGATAAACAGTTCCCTTCACAACAGCAGATTTGCGAAAAGGGTTCAAAATTAGTTGAAGATATATATTCCCAGACTAATTAAAATTAAGAATACTTTTTGAAAGTTAATTAAATCCTAATTTGTTATAAAACAAGGGGGATGAATTGAATCGTTTATAGATATATTGCCAAGAATTTTTTACCACAAATTTCAATTATTACTTACTTCAAGATTAGTTAGGGTTGATATGGATTGCACAAGGCATCCATAATTTACCCATCTTGTGGACACCATTGCATCCGATCTTTTTGGCTTCAATCTCTGCCTGAGCTTTGGTTGGATATGCATATATATTTTTTGAAGACGAAGAATTAGAACGATTGATTGACTCCTGAATAGCATTGTTTTCTGGACTCCATACCTTTAGGCCCATGGTTGTTATTCCGGCAGAAAATATTCCCATACCGACTATTGATGCATTCAATACTCCCATGGCTACAGCGCCAATAGAAACGACACCCATGGGAACAATTCCAATGCTAACAATCCCCATGGGAACAATTCCAATGGAAATGAATCCAAGTGGTGCTATGCCAAATGCAATTTTTTTTGGTTTGCTTCCACAATGAGAAGGCCCTTCGATATCTTTTTGATTTGTACTATTTTTGATTGTCATTTATTGTTCGAAAATCTAGTGATGATGGTGATGTTCATTGTTGGACTTGTGATGTTCTTTATCCTCATGAGCAGAATGACTTTTACAAGGCATCCATTTGTCACCCATTTTATGAGCTCCAGTGCAATTGAAATTCTTGGCTGCTTTTTCGGCTTCTATTTTTGTCTCAAAAAGAGAGGGAGTACCTTTTGTTTGAGAATTCTCTGAACATCCTATTAGTGAAAATGATATAGAAAGAATAATTGTGGAGAAAATAGGCGTGAATTTGTTCATTTATCTAGTTTTGGCTAGTACACCTAGTCTGTAGATTAATCAAGCCTAGGGCTTTGTCATTGAGTATTTCAAAAAATCTAGAACAGATAAGTAATTAAATAATCCAACTATTCTTTACCTCTTCTCGTTGAGACTGAATTTTGATGGAAATTGGTTCTCAGTTTTTTTCTAGTAAAGACTAAAAATACAATTTCTTGTATCTAAAAGCACACATTTTATGCCTCTAATAGCCTGAGAAGCTAGCATTTTGTGATAGGAATAGTTTTACTAGTTTTACTAGTTCTGTAAGATCTATGAGACTCTTTGCTCAATTAATCTCAATCCCTGCTGTCTTAGGTTTCATGACTCCAATTGCTGTTCAAGCAGGAGGTGAAAAGCACAAAGGTCATCATGATCACCATGGTAGTCATATGAATATGGGAGATTCATACCCCTCAACTATGTTTATGGGTAAAACGACTTTTGTTTTGGGTGGAGTAGATGGCGTGAGCGATTCTGGAATGGGTGGAATGGGTGGAATGGGTGGAATGGGTGGAATGTCTACTGCTGACGAAAAGGATGGAACAGTTTTTCATTACGATACGAAGTTAATGTTTATGACCAGTTTCACAGGGCAAGACATGCTTAAAACTGCTGTTCGCGTAGGTAATTTCGGGATGATGGAGCCCTTCGGGATGATGGGTGAGGCAAGATTAGATACTGCTTTCAGTAGCAATGATTCTTTAGAACTTCATAAGGCTTTTTATCAGTTTCCTGTTGGAGATGATATTCATGTAACTTTTGGTCCCAAGCTCCGCCAAGATGATTTGCTTGGAGTGTGGCCAAGTACTTACCCAGGCGATGGAGTCTTGTTTGTCTTGAATCAGGCAGGTGCAAGTGATACCTATTCCAAGAAGATGGGCGCGGGCGCTGGAATTACTTGGTCCTATGACAAATTAGTTGCTTCTGCACTTTTCGTTTCAGAAGACGCATCAAATTCTTCGATTGGCTTTTTAGCTGATGAAGGCAAAGACCACACAACCGCTCAATTGGCATGGGTTGACGAGAAATATATTTTAGCAGCTGCCTACACACAGGCTGATAACGGGAATACTGATAACTCTCCTGATAGTAATGACTACTCCTCTTTTGGTATTAGTGGTAGCTATCAATTTGGAGACGACTACAGCTTGAGTGCAGGAATGGGATGGAAAAATCCTGATAACGAGGATAGTCCTGATACTTCAATGAATAAGGTGGAGCATGGCAAGACATGGTCTGTTGGATTCTTATGGAATAATGCTTTGATTGAAGGTAATAAGTTTGGTTTTGGTATTGGAACAGCAGAAACTCATAGAGATGACAGTGGTTATGACGATCCTTTAGCTTGGGAAGCTTTTTATGATTTTAAAGTGAACGATAGTGTCACAGTCACCCCAGCTATCTTTGTTGTCGAGAAAGATGGTAAAGAGGACGTTAATGGAGCTTTGGTGAAAACTACTTTTAATTTCTAGTTTTAAAGTCTAGTTAGTATTGAGGGTTGGCTTTTAGATCAGTTGATAGTTTTTTAAAACTTTCTAATAATTTTTACCGAAATTTGACTGTTGCTTAACAAGTTCGAAGAACTCCTGCTTCAAACTTGCATCATGACGAAAATCACCCCTAACAATTGAATTGATCATGCTGGTTTCTGGCTCTTTTACTCCTCTCCATTTCATGCAATAATGTTGAGCTTTAACAAGAATTGCTAGGCCTTTTGGTTCACATAATCGCTCTATTTCATCTGCAAGAATCATTACAGCTTCTTCTTGAATGTGTGGCCTAGAAAAGACCCAATCAGCTACTCTTGCAAACTTCGATATCCCAATAACTTTTTCTCCAGGTTTTATTCCTATCCAGCAATCTCCAAGAATTGGAACAAAGTGATGAGAACATGCAGATCGGACAGTTATTGGGCCAAGTGTATAGATCTCATCTAAATTTCTATCGTTAGGGAAATTAGTTACCTTAGGTTGAGGGTGATATCTGCCTTTAAATACTTCATTCAGATACATTCTGGAAACGCGTTCTGCAGTTTCTTGAGTGTTGTGGTCATTATCAACATCAATCAATAAAGTTTTTAGCAAATCTCTAACTCTGGTGGCAACTTCTCTCTCTAGAGTTTCTAGTTCTCCTGGCTGAATGAAATCAGAAATATTATCATTTGCATGAAATCTAGCTCCTTTTGCTTGTATACGTTCGCGAATTATTTCTGAGACTAATTTGCAAGAAATTTGATCTTTTAAATTATCCTTAATATTCTCATTGGGAGCAGTAGAAGTCATAACCTTTGTTTGTAAGGGTAAAAACCGATGACATACATTTAGAGCGCTAAGACCCTAACATATCAAGATCACTTTCGTTATGAACAAAATACCCAAGAGCTTTTCTTAGAATCATTAGTAACAGTTGCTTTCTAAGGGAAAGGTTTAGCCATTTCAGCAGTTATCAAAGTTGTCCTAAGGGTGTATATATATAATTGCGTGCTTAATTTAAATCACCTTCTATAAGGAAAATTCTCTGCAAAGTTATTTAAAAAACTAATGCCGATGAGTGGAATTGAACCACCGACCTACTGGTTACGAATCAGTTGCTCTACCCCTGAGCTACACCGGCACTAGAATAAATTTATCATCTTTAATTTTATTTTTGATCAACTCTAATAAGCCTGATTCTAATCTGGATCCTAATTTAAGAGCTCGACTGTTGAAGGAGACTAAAAACCCTTATCGGGGCTTGAGAAGAGCTGTTTGGATTGCTCTTTTTGGATCAGCTGCTCTAGGCTTATTTATTATGCTCACCAATATTATTGCGGGAGATAATGTGTCTATCAATGATCTTGCAATCCAAACCTCAGCATTAGTGATTCTTGGCTTTTTGTTATTTAAAGATAGGAGTAAAGAAGACTCAAATTAGTTCTCTAGTTTTTATTGATTATAATTATTAAACAAAGGGCAAAAATAATAAGGGAAGCTAATTAGTTAATTTTCTTCTTTGAGTAACAAGCTTGAAGGCTTCTATTTGATCTCCTTCTTCCCAGTTTGCGAATCGATCACAACCTATTCCGCATTCGAAACCAGTTGATACGTCTTTAACATCGTCTTTATTTCTCTTTAATGAATCTAGATCACCTTCAAAAACAATTTGGTTTCCTCGTTTGACTCTGGCTCGGCAATTCCGTTGTATTTTTCCAGTTGTTACATAGCAACCAGCAACGGCACTTTTGCCAATTGAGAATATTGCTCTAACTTCAGCAACCCCTAGGGCTTCTTCTATCATTTCAGGTTCAAGAAGACCCTCCATTGCTAATTGGATATCTTCTAAAAGTTTATAAATAACCTCATAATCTCTTACGTCAACACCATTTGCATCAGCTGCGCGTTTGGCACCCGATGCCATTGAAGTGTTGAATCCAACTATGACTGCACCAGAGGCAGCTGCTAAGTCAACATCAGTCTCAGTAATTTCACCAGGAGCTGATAGTAAAACTCTTACTTGGACTTCGTCTTTAGGTAGTTGTTCTAGAGAACCAAGTATTGCTTCTAAACTTCCTTGAACATCTGCTTTGAGGATGATATTTAATTCTTTAAGTTCACCTTCACTTGCTTGGCCAGACATTGATGAAAGGGATACTCGTCTAGAAGCCATTTGCTGAGCAAGTCGTGCTGCCCGAGCATCTGTGGCTCGTTCTCCAACCACTGCTCTTGCGGCCTTTTCATCTGGATAAACCTCAAACTCATCTCCAGCTATTGGTACTTCGCTGAAGCCAAGAGCCTCTACTGGACAAGATGGACCTGCTGTTTTAATTCTGGATCCATTTTCATCTACCATCGCCCTTACTTTGCCAAGCACTGGACCGGCTGCAACGACATCTCCTGACTTAAGCGTACCGTTTTGAACTAGTAATGTTGCAACTGGTCCTTTCGCTTTATCTAAATGGGCTTCTATGACTGTACCTTTTGCCAATCTATCTGGGTTGGCTTGTAAATCCTCTACTTCAGTTACGAGCAAAACCATCTCTAACAGTTTATCAATGTTTTCTCCCTTAATGGCACTAACTGGAACCATTACTACATCTCCTCCCCATTCTTCTGACAATAAATCCTGCTCTGACAATTCTTGTTTTACTCGGTCAGGGGAAGAGCCTTCTTTATCAATTTTATTTATTGCAACTACAATTGGAACTTTTGCTGCTCTTGCATGGCTAATAGCTTCAAGTGTTTGAGGTCTAACGCCATCATCTGCTGCTACAACTAAGACAGCTACATCAGTAACCCTGGTGCCTCTCGCTCTCATCGCTGTAAAGGCTTCGTGTCCAGGTGTATCAAGAAAAGTTAGTTTCTTTGTTGATCCATCATGTTCAGTTTCAATTTGATAGGCACCAATATGTTGAGTAATTCCTCCAGCTTCACCTGCAGCGACCCTGGCTTTTCTAATAGCATCAAGTAATGATGTTTTGCCATGGTCTACATGTCCCATCACAGTAACGACGGGAGGTCTTCTGATTAGGTGCTTTAAATCGACTTCCTCAATCATTTCAACGGTTTTCTTTGCTGCCTCTTCAACATCATCTTGAAGAACAGGTACCCCGAATTCCTCAGCAACTGTTTCGATTGTTGCTAGGTCTAGCGATTGAGTGACAGTCGCGGTAATTCCTTTAAAGAATAATGATTTAATGATTTCAGAGCTTTCAACACTCAACATGTCAGCAAGTTCTTGAACTGTGAGGTTGTCTTCTGGAACAACAATCATTTCGGGCCTTACAAGTTTTGCTTCTCTAGCAGCCCTTAATTCCATCGCCCGTCTTCGTTGCCTCTGACGAGTTGTTTCTTTCTTACGTTTTTTAAGTGCAGTTAAAGGCTTCCCATTGTTTCTCTTGCCGGATTTCGGCTTTGATGGCCGAGCCAAGCTTGCTGAGAGAACGACTGCTTGTTGCTCCCCTGCAAATCCACTTGTTTCTGCAGTTAAGGCATCATCATTTTCTCCAATGATATGAACTTTTTGTCGCTGTTTTTGAGGCGATTTATTTCTTAAAGCATCTAGCTTTGCGCTGTCATCCCAGTCAGGCCTCCCTGTCCTCCTTGGAACTGTTGAAGTACCTCCTGGCCTATGAGCTGGCTTCTTCGGAGCCGCTGGAGTCGGCCTGTTTACTGGTGGCCTTGCTCCGGTTGAGTTTTCTCGTTTAGGCCTAGGACTAGTTGGAGAATCAGCTTTCCTTTGAGGAGCGTTTGGTCTGGCTTGTGGCTTTTGCAGTTGCATTAATTCACTAGGAGCAACTGGTTTTCTCATGCCAGATGGAACCCCTGGACGATTATTAGAACGGTTTGGACCACCAGCTACCCTGCTAGGAACTCCTGGTCTATTTTGCCCCCCGCCTCGATTTGGAGATCCAGAACGAACTGGTCCACTAGCTCGATTATTAGACCCTTGGAGATTTTGACCTGGAATAGGTCGATTAGCTAATCCACCTCTATTAGAAACTTGCCTATTTGGCGTCCCAGGACGAATTGGAGCTCCTGCACCTGCTCTGTTATTAGAACCAGGTCGGTTTGGTAATCCTTGACGATTTGCAGATACTGGAGGTTTTGGAGCTCCAGGTCTTGATGGCATTAATGGTTTCTTTCTTGCTTCGTTGGTCTGGGGTTTATTTATTGGCTTTTCTCTTCGGATTGGTGCTCCTACAAGTTCAAGAGTATTTCCTTTCGTTGGAGGCTGAGGTGACCTTGAAGGCGAGTTCTGTTTGTTTTGATTTTTAATTCTTTGAAAATTACCTGGACTAACTTTTTGAGAAGGAATTCCACCTTGATTAGTTCTTGCTTTCGGCTTGATGCTGTTGACTTCTATTTGTTTTTTATCTTGTATATTTCTTTTTGGTCTGCTTGGAGGTGCTAGTGGCCTCTTAGGTTCCTGTCGATAGTTAGGTTGTGTTTGATTGGTTGGCTTTTTAGCAGGTTCAGAAATTAGGGGTTGATTGTTTAATTTGTTCTCTTTTTTTTGTTCGGCAATTGGTATTTCTCTTCCCGTTTGGGGTTCAATCTTAGAAATGGATGATTTTATTTCTTGTCTTGGCTTTGGAGGTAATGGTTTGTTTGGTTGAGAGGGTGCGGTTATTTGTTTTTTTTCAGAAAGCTTGTTTTTTTGAATTTTTTGGTTATTTGTAGAAATCGATTCTTGAGTTTTAACTAAAGTTTGACTTGGTTTTAAAGGAACATTTAACTTCGCTTGAGAAAGCGAAGGTGAAACAGAAGAATTTTGCTGAAGTTCAGGTTTATGACTCTTTTGTGTTTTTGTAGGACTTTTTTTTACGGACAAAATTTCTTTATCTAATTTCTTACTGGGCTTGCTAGTCGTTTTTAAGTTATTGCTATTTTTTAGAAAATCTTTGATTTGATTTGCTTCATGACTGCTTATTGAACTGCTATGGCTTTTTGCTGCAATAGCAAGTTTTCGAGCTGCATTTAGCACATCTTTATTGTCAAGGCTTAAGTCCTTGGACAATTCATAAATTCTGATTTTACCGCTGCTGGTCATTAATGTTGTTCTTGAACTTTGATTTGGTTTTGAGTTTACTGAGTTCACTTAATGAATATCATGCCTCAGTATCTGAATCAATGCAGGTATTAAGTTCTTTTTGGAGCATATTGAAAACGCTTGAGTGAATATCACATCTCAAGGCTTTTTGTAATCGTTTACGCTTAAAAGCTTCTTCAAAGCATGATTCAGTTGGACATAGATAGGCTGATCTACCCATACCTCCTGAGAGAACTACTCCATTCTGAAAATCTCTTGTAACTTTTAAAAAACACTTGCGATCAAGAACTTTTTTGCAAGCTACACATCGACGCAGAATGGGACTTTGACTCACCGGGTTCCTTCCTCTTCTGTAATTATTTTATCTTCACTAGCAACAGCTTCTTCTGTTCTTTCTTCAATCTCACTTTCACCAGACTCAGTTTCTGTTTCATCAGTGTTCATATCTGATAATTGCTCGTCTTGAAAGTCTTCTTCGTCTTCTGGTAAAGGATAAAGCTCTCTTAATCTTGCATCTTCTTCTGCTCTAGCTGCCTGTTCTGCCTCTAATCTTTGCTCAGCTTCCCTTTGTAAAGATTCTTCTTCTTCCCTTTGGGAAATTAATTCTGCGACCTCAGAATCTTCAGTTGCTTGATCATATTCCTGTGAATTTTTGATATCTATTTTCCATCCTGTAAGCCTTGCCGCAAGCCTTACATTTTGTCCTTCTCTGCCAATTGCAAGACTAAGTTGATCTGGAGGAACTAGTACATGGGCATGCTGACCCTCGGGATCCACAAGTCTTACTACTTCAACTCTTGCAGGACTTAATGAGTTACAGATGTATTGAACAGGGTCAGAAGACCAACGAATTACATCTATTTTTTCTCCACGAAGTTCATTTACTACTTGTTGAATTCGTGATCCTCTTGCACCAATACATGCTCCAACAGGGTCCACTTCTCTTTCAATACTGTCAACAGCTACTTTTGTTCTTGGACCTACTGCTCTTGAGGGTGGATTCGCTTCACGAGCAACAGCAACAATGCGAACTGATCCTTCTTGTATTTCAGGGACTTCATTTTCAAATAAATAGACAACAAGACCAGCATTGGATCTGCTTACAAAAAGTTGAGGTCCTCGCCTAGGTATCTCACTAACTTCTTTAAGGAATACTTTGAATGTGGCATTTGCTCGATAATTATCATTTGGCAATTGATCTCTTCTAGGAAGCTCTGCTTCTACTTCTGGTCTCCCTAATCCTGAACTTACTGCCATAATTACTGATTGTCTTTCAAATCTAATGACTCTGGCTGTGAGGACTGGATCTTCTAAATCAGCAAATTCCTCTTGAATCATTCTTCTTTGTTGATCTCTCAACTTTTGAGCTAAAACTTGCTTGGTTGTAGCTGCAGCCATCCTTCCAAAATCTTCTTTTTCTGGAGTTACATCTAGTACAACAGTATCCCCAACTTGAGCATCATCAGCAACTTGCATAACCTCAGCTATTGCTATTTGATGATCCTCACTCTCAACGTCTTCCACGATTATTTTGCTAGCTAAAACTCTATAACCCTCTTCTTCTAAATCTAAACCAACATCAAAGTTACTAAAATAATCCTCTTCAAAAGGATCTTCACTGATACCTAAGTAAAGAGTTCTTCGATATCTTTCATAACCTTTTAGAAGTGCTTCTCTTAAAGCAGCTTCGACAACTTGTGATGGAAGTTTTTTTTCCTCACTAATGTCTTCAATTAAGTTATTTAAGCCTGGGAGTAATACAAGAGCCATCGATGATGGGATATAGAGATGAGAATGATTGGATTAGACAGTTGATATCTAGATTTAACCAGATGGTGTTGTGAGTCGGACTTGAATAACGTCTTCGACTGGGATTCTGAGAGTCTTCCCCTTTTGATTTACTTGTAATTCATTATTTGTCCTTTTTAGAAGCAAACCATTAGTTTGTTGTTCAATTTTTTTTAAATCCTGATAAGTAACTTCAATTGGAAAGCCTTTAAAAATTTGAAAATCTTTTTCATTAGTTAAGATTTCACTAACTCCCTCGCTACTAATTTCTAGAGTGAAAGGTTGATCAAGGATAGAAGAATTTTGAATAGCTTCATCAATATCTTCACTTAGAATAGAGCAGTCATCGATAGTAACTTTCTTGTCAGGATTTTTGTGTCGAATATTAACTTGAATTGATAGCGGATTTAAATGAGTGACCATCTTAAAACCTGTTACATCAAAGCCAAAATTAGTTGCTGACCTTGCTGTAAGAACTTTCAATTCCGTAACTGTTTGATTAGACAAAAGGCAGAGTCGACATCGGGCAAGTAGCCCGAGCGGTTTTAAGAATTGACCCGCCCCTATTTAAAGAGGTACCGTCAGGCATTCAAATATTACTAGATAAAGGTTTCGGTTACCTCTAAAATCAAGTTCTTCTTGCTTTAGATTGAATTCTTTTATTGTTTTTAGAAGATTGGGTCACTATGCAGGGTCGTACAAAGTTTGAAATCATGATGAGAAGGTCCTATGTATCTATTTTTGCTTCTATCCTTTTTTTCTTTCTCTTAAAACCTTTACCTTCATTTGCTTTTCAAGATTTCCAAGTAAGTGAATCTCATGGCTTTGTAGCCAATGTAGCGAGTAAAGTTTCACCATCGGTAGTGAGAATAGATATGGAGAGGGAAATCCAAACAGATGAATTTGAATCTGATTTGTTAGATCCTTTATTGAGAGATCTTTTGGGTGATATAGGGACTTTGCCAAAAAGAGAAAGGGGTCAGGGCTCTGGAGTTATAATCGACAGCTCTGGATTAGTTCTTACTAATGCTCATGTAGTGGAGAGAGTCGATCGTGTAACAATTACTCTTCAAAATGGAAATCAAGTTGATGGAAGAGTTGTTGGAACTGATGAAGTTACTGATTTGGCTTTGGTAAAAATCAAAGAATTTCCTGGCCTACAAAGTGCAAAATTAGGTGATTCGGAAGACATTCAAGTTGGTGACTGGGCAATTGCTCTTGGAACTCCTTATGGCCTTGAAAGCACTGTTACACTCGGTATAATTAGTAGTCTTCATAGAGATATCAATACCCTTGGATTTTCTGATAAGAGATTGGATCTAATCCAAACTGACGCAGCAATAAACCCTGGAAATTCTGGTGGTCCATTAACAAATTCAAATGGAGAAGTTATTGGAATAAATACCTTGGTTCGATCAGGCCCAGGAGCAGGTCTTGGATTTGCAATCCCTATTAACCTTGCTTCAAAAGTTACTAATCAGCTACTTACTAATGGCGAGGTTATTCATCCTTATTTAGGCGCTCAATTGGTTTTACTGAATGAAAGAATCGCCAAAGAGCATAATCAAGATCCAAATGCATTGATTGTTTTACCTGAACGATCCGGTGCACTAGTTCAATCAGTCGTTCCCAAAAGCCCAGCCGAGGAGGGAGGTTTGAGACGAGGTGATCTTGTGATCAATGCAGAGGGTAATGTGATTAATGATCCTAAGTCTTTACTTACACAAGTTGAGAATGCTCAAATAGGGGAGCCATTTGAATTGGAAGTTCTTAGGAATAATATAGAGATTAATCTTTCTATTAAGCCCGCAGCTTTACCAGGAATAAGCTAATTATCTTGCTACTGTCACTCGAAAAGGTACGTCTAAATGGATCTCCAAACTCAAATGAAAAAAGCAGTTGCTAAAGCTGCTGTTGATCAAATTCAAAACGGTATGATTCTTGGTCTTGGCTCTGGATCCACCGCCGCATTGATGATTGAAGCACTTGCTCTAAAAATAAGATCAGGTGAAATTAAAGATGTTGTTGGGGTAACTACATCTTTTCAAGGTGAAGTTCTTTCGAGTGAATTAGGAATCCCACTTAAATCTCTTTCCTCAGTTTCTGAAATTGACCTTGCAATTGATGGTGCAGATGAAGTTGATCCCAAATTTCAACTAATTAAAGGTGGAGGAGCTTGTCATGTACAGGAAAAACTTGTAGCTGCTTTGGCTAAAAAATTTATAGTTGTTGTTGATTCATCAAAACTTGTTGAAAAATTGAATCTTGATTTCAAATTACCAATAGAGGTCCTTCCTACTGCCTGGAAACAAGTACAACAAGCTTTAGTAAAGTTAGGAGGAGCAGGAGAGCTAAGAATGGCCCAGAAAAAAGCTGGGCCTATAGTTACTGATCAGGGAAACTTAATACTCGATTTAACTTTTCAAAATGGTATTGAGAAGCCTGAATTATTAGAGAGTCAAATCAACAATATTCCAGGTGTCCTAGAAAATGGACTTTTTGTAAATTTGACTGATGAGGTATTGGTTGGAAAAGTAGAAAATGGCGACGTGGGTGTTGAATCACTTAAGAAGGCTTAGAATCTCTAATTCGTATAGATTCTGCGTGACTATGCAGCCCTTCACTATTGGCTAATTGCACCACAGCATTTTTAGTCTCATTAAAGGCTTCTTTGGAAAAATCTATAAGTGAAGTATTTTTCATAAAAGTTTCCACTCCAAGGGCCCCCGCAAATCTAGCTGTGCCTGACGTAGGCAGAGTATGATTTGGCCCTCCAAGATAATCTCCAATAGCTTCTGGGCTCCATGAGCCCAGAAATATTGCACCTGCATTATGGATGATTTTTGATAATTCTATAGGCTCGTCTACAAGTAACTCAAGATGTTCTGGCGCAAAAATATCACTTAATTTTGCACAAGTTTCTAAATCATCACAAATAACTATTAAACCCCAATCCTCAATTGATTTTTGGCATATTTTTAATCTTGGATGATTAATTAATTGACGATCTATTTCTGCTGGCAATTTTTCTGCTAATTTTTTTTCAGTAGTTATTAATATTGCTGAGGCCAGAGGATCATGCTCTGATTGGGCTAACATGTCTGATGCAACATGTTCCAGTTTTGCAGAGTGATCAGCGATTATTAGAATTTCACTTGGACCAGCTAAGGAATCAATTCCAACTTTTCCATAAACGCGTTTCTTTGCCAATGTGACATATATATTTCCTGGTCCAGTAATTACATCTACTTTTGGAATTGACTCAGTTCCATTAGCAAGCGCACCAATGGCTTGAGCTCCTCCAATACGAAAAACTTTTTTGATACCTGTAATATGTGCTGCAGCTAAAACGGTTTGGTTTATTTCTCCCTGAGAGTTGGCCGGGGATACCATTATGGTTTCGTTTACGCCTGCAACATATGCTGGTATTGCATTCATTAAGACAGTGCTTGGGTAAGCGGCTCTTCCCCCAGGGACATATATTCCCGCTTTCTCAACTGGGCTCCATCTTCTTCCTAGAGATTCGCCATGTGAGCCTGTATAAGTGATATTTTTTGGTATTTGTAGACTGTGAAATTTTTCAATTCTTTTTTTTGCCAACAATAGTGAATCTTGCAAAGCCTTAGGAGTATCTTCCCAAGCTTTATGTATTAAATCGGATGGAACTTGAAACTTTTCCGTTAGGAATCCATCAAATCGAGAGGTGTATTCCTTAAGAGCCTCATCTCCCCTTTCGCCGACGTTTTTCAAAATATCATTAACAACCTTTTCCGCTTTATCTTGAACGGTTCCAGATGTTCTCTCAGCGATTTTTTAAGCTCAAGCTGAGCTTGAGCAAAATTGTTAGCTATTTTTATAATTGATTTTTTTGAAGAGGTTTTTTGTACCTCATCTTTGTTAATTATTTGCGTCATGAACTTTTGGCTATTGGTTCAATTTGATTATCTTATGCCTTAATTTTGATTTATGTAGATCTTCTTCATGGTCTTGAGGTAGTGTAGACAAACAAAAGACTAAAACACTAAGCCTCCGTGGCAAATACCAACTCTGCTAAAAAGCGAATTCAAATTGCGGAACGCAACCGCCTCGAAAACAAAAATTACAAATCTACAGTTCGCACTTTGATGAAGCGATGCTTTGTTGCCTGTGGAATATTCGAAAAAGAACCTGGCGATCAATCTAAAGCAGATCTTCAAAAAACATTTAATTTAGCTTTTAGCAAAATTGATAAAGCCGTTAAAAAAGGAGTTTTGCATAGAAATACAGGGGCTAATCAGAAATCTAGACTTAGTTTCGCTCTTAAGAAAGTTTTGAAGGAAGTTGTTTAAACAATCTAAGATCTAATATTGTAAGTAAATTTTATTTTTAATTTTGAGCGATTCTAAAAGTTCAATAATTGATAGTCACTGTCATATTGTTTTCTCTAACTTTAATGAAGATAGAGAAAAAGTTGCTAAAAGGTGGCGGTCCCAAGGGGTTAAAGCTTTATTACACGCTTGTGTGGAGCCTTCTGAAATTCCAGCTATTAAGGCAATGGCTGACCAATTTCCGGAAATGAGATATTCAGTTGGAGTACATCCATTAGATGTAAAACATTGGGAACCTGAAACTTTAAGTGTTTTAAAAAATGCAGCTCTGGATGACAGTAGAGTTGTTGCAATAGGAGAGTTAGGACTGGATCTTTTCAAAGCAAAGAACTTGACAGAGCAGCTTGCAATCTTAATTCCGCAATTAAAATTAGCGTTTGAATTGAATTTGCCAGTCATTGTTCACTGTAGAGATGCCGCTAAGGAAATGTTAGATGTTTTTTCTAAGCTTTCCGAAGAGGGTTGCTGTCCAAAAGGTGTAATGCATTGCTGGAGTGGAAATCTAAAAGAGATGAGAGAGTTTCTTAGTCTTGGTTTTTATATAAGCTTTAGTGGAAATGTAACTTTCAAAAACGCTTATGATATCCATGAATGTGCGCAAGAAGTTCCTCCCGATAGGTTTTTAGTTGAGACAGATAGTCCTTTTCTATCTCCCGTTCCTCATAGAGGAAAGAGGAATGAACCCTCTTTCGTAAAGCATGTAGTAGATAAAATTTCTGAGCTTAGGGGCGAAAGCTTTTCTGAGATTGCTGAAAAAACAACTAAAAATTCAAGGGAATTGTTTGCGTTGCCTTAAATATCATCATTTGCTCTAGTTAATTATCTGGTTTGAGTGTAGAGTTATTTATTGTCTTGCATAGCGTGGTATCTGCGCTTAACCCTTTAAGGTTCTACCTTTTGAGTCAGTTTGTTCGTTAATTAAGTAAAAACATTTCAGATTTCAGTCTTTTAAGACATTCTTTGTTGTTTTTTCTTATTAAAGACCATTTTTGATCTAAAGGACAAGACACTCCCCCGTCCTCTAAATATAAACGCAGGTTCTCGAATGAGCAGAAGCGCAATTCAGGTAGCCAAAGCAGCTACATATCTGCCTGATTTGGTTGAGGTGCAAAGATCTAGTTTTAAGTGGTTTTTGGATAAAGGCTTAATAGAAGAATTAGACAATTTTTCTCCTATTACTGACTATACCGGCAAGCTGGAATTGCACTTTATAGGAGCAGAATATAGACTAAAGCGTCCTAGACACGATGTAGAAGAGGCAAAAAGAAGAGATGCAACTTTTGCTTCTCAAATGTATGTTACTTGTCGTTTAGTTAACAAAGAAACTGGAGAGATCAAAGAGCAAGAGGTTTTTATAGGTGAACTACCCTTAATGACTGAACGTGGAACTTTTATAATTAATGGAGCAGAAAGAGTAATAGTAAATCAAATTGTTCGAAGTCCTGGAGTTTATTTCAAGGATGAGCAGGATAAAAATGGCAGAAGAACTTACAATGCAAGTGTTATTCCTAATAGGGGAGCATGGTTAAAGTTTGAAACAGATAAGAATGATTTGTTGCATGTTCGAGTAGATAAAACGAGAAAAATTAATGCTCATGTCCTCATGAGGGCAATGGGTTTATCAGATAATGATGTTATAGATAAATTACGACATCCAGAGTTTTATAAAAAGTCAATTGATGCAGCAAATGAAGAAGGGATAAGTTCAGAAGACCAGGCTTTGTTAGAGCTTTATA
The DNA here is from genome assembly GCA_003216715.1 of Prochlorococcus sp. AG-402-L09. GTDB lineage: Bacteria > Cyanobacteriota > Cyanobacteriia > PCC-6307 > Cyanobiaceae > Prochlorococcus_B. The sequence goes on from QCIK01000007.1 coordinate 74,697, forward strand.
AAAAGTTAAGACCAGGTGAACCTCCTTCAGTAAGTGGCGGCCAACAGCTACTTCAAACAAGATTCTTTGATCCAAAACGATATGACCTTGGAAGAGTTGGTAGATATAAAATAAATAAAAAATTACGCCTAACTATTCCCGACAATATAAGAACACTTACGAATGAAGATGTTCTTTCTACTTTAGATTATTTAATCAATTTAGAATTAGATGTTGGTGGAGCAACTTTGGATGATATTGATCATTTAGGAAATAGAAGGGTTAGGTCGGTTGGAGAGCTTTTACAAAATCAAGTTCGAGTTGGTTTAAATAGACTTGAAAGGATAATTAAAGAGAGAATGACAGTTGGAGAAACAGACTCTCTTACTCCAGCGCAATTGGTGAATCCAAAACCTTTGGTTGCAGCAATAAAAGAATTTTTTGGTTCAAGTCAATTAAGTCAATTTATGGATCAGACCAATCCATTAGCAGAATTAACTCATAAAAGACGAATCTCTGCGTTGGGTCCAGGGGGATTGACTCGTGAAAGAGCTGGTTTTGCGGTGAGAGATATTCATCCATCTCATTATGGAAGACTTTGTCCAATTGAAACTCCCGAGGGACCAAATGCAGGTCTAATTAATTCATTAGCAACTCACGCAAGAGTCAATGAATACGGTTTTATTGAGACACCATTTTGGAAGGTTGAGAATGGACGATTAATTAAAGAAGGAGATCCTATATATTTGTCTGCTGATTTAGAAGATGAGTGTAGGGTCGCTCCTGGAGATGTTGCAACAGATAAAGAAGGAAAAATCTTGGCTGAACTTGTGCCAGTTAGGTATAGACAAGACTTTGAAACCGTTTCTCCTGAACAAGTTGATTACGTTCAACTATCCCCTGTTCAGGTTATTTCTGTAGCGGCATCGTTAATTCCATTTTTGGAACACGATGATGCTAATAGAGCTTTGATGGGGTCAAACATGCAAAGACAAGCAGTTCCTCTTTTGAGGCCTGAAAGACCCCTGGTTGGAACTGGTTTGGAGACTCAAGTCGCTAGAGACTCTGGAATGGTTCCAATTTCAAAAGTAAATGGAATCGTAACTTATGTGGACGCTAATGCAATTGTTGTGACTGACGAAGAAGGCAATGACCATACCCACTACTTGCAAAAATATCAGAGATCTAATCAGGATACTTGTTTAAACCATAGGCCTATAGTTTTCAATGGTGATCCTGTTATTATTGGGCAAGTCTTAGCTGATGGTTCAGCATGTGAGGGAGGGGAAATAGCACTTGGTCAAAATGTGTTAATTGCATACATGCCATGGGAAGGCTACAACTATGAAGATGCAATTCTTGTTAGCGAACGATTGGTCAAAGATGATCTATATACTTCTGTCCATATAGAAAAATATGAAATAGAAGCCCGTCAAACAAAGTTAGGCCCTGAAGAAATAACAAGAGAAATCCCAAATGTCTCAGAAGAAAGTCTTGGGAATTTGGATGAAATGGGAATTATTCGCATAGGAGCTTTCGTGGAGAGTGGAGACATTCTTGTTGGAAAAGTAACTCCTAAAGGAGAATCAGATCAACCGCCTGAGGAAAAACTTCTAAGAGCTATTTTTGGAGAAAAAGCTAGAGATGTAAGAGATAACTCTCTTCGAGTTCCTTCAACTGAGAGAGGACGGGTTGTTGATGTAAGAATCTATACAAGAGAACAAGGTGATGAGCTACCACCTGGAGCAAATATGGTTGTCAGAGTCTATGTGGCTCAACGCAGAAAGATACAAGTTGGCGATAAAATGGCAGGTAGGCATGGTAACAAAGGGATTATCAGTCGGATACTTCCTAGAGAGGATATGCCTTACCTCCCTGATGGCACACCTGTTGATATATGCCTCAATCCACTTGGAGTTCCAAGTCGAATGAATGTAGGACAAGTCTTTGAACTACTGATGGGTTGGGCTGCCTCAAACTTGGATTGTCGAGTTAAGATTGTTCCTTTTGATGAGATGTATGGATCAGAGATGTCTAATCAGACAGTTCAAGCATATTTAAAAGAAGCGGCAAAGCAGCCAGGGAAATCATGGATATATAATCCTGAAGATCCTGGTAAGTTACTCCTTACGGATGGTCGAACCGGCGAGCCTTTTGATCAACCCGTTGCTGTTGGTTATGCCCATTTCCTAAAACTCGTACATTTAGTAGACGATAAAATTCACGCTCGTTCTACAGGCCCATATTCTTTAGTTACCCAACAACCTCTTGGTGGGAAGGCGCAGCAAGGCGGTCAGAGATTGGGAGAAATGGAAGTATGGGCATTAGAGGCTTATGGGGCAGCTTATACTTTACAAGAATTGTTGACTGTCAAATCTGATGATATGCAAGGGCGTAATGAAGCTCTTAATTCCATTGTTAAAGGAAAACCAATCCCAAGGCCTGGGACGCCTGAATCTTTCAAGGTTTTAATGAGAGAACTTCAGTCATTGGGATTAGACATTGGAGTTTATACAGATGATGGAAAAGAGGTTGATTTAATGCAAGATGTCAATCCACGGAGGAGCACACCAAGTAGACCTACCTATGAATCGTTAGGTAAAGAATACGAGGAGTAATTGACGCAATCGAATCCAATCATCTAAACACTCTAATTTCTCATGACTAATAGCAATCTACGTACGGAAAATCATTTTGATTACGTCAAAATCAAACTAGCATCTCCAGAAAGAGTAATGGAATGGGGGCAAAGAACTTTGCCCAATGGACAAGTTGTAGGAGAAGTAACCAAGCCTGAAACAATAAATTATCGAACATTGAAGCCGGAGATGGATGGATTATTTTGTGAAAAGATTTTTGGCCCATCTAAGGATTGGGAATGTCATTGTGGAAAATATAAGAGAGTGAGACATCGTGGAATTGTTTGTGAAAGGTGTGGTGTTGAAGTAACAGAAAGTCGGGTAAGAAGACATAGAATGGGATTTATTAAATTAGCAGCGCCCGTATCTCATGTTTGGTATTTAAAAGGTATTCCTAGCTATGTCGCTATTTTGTTAGACATGCCTCTTAGAGATGTCGAGCAAATTGTTTATTTTAATTGCTACGTTGTCTTAGATATAGGAGATAGTAAGGACCTCAAATATAAACAGTTATTAACTGAAGATGAATGGCTTGAGATTGAAGACGAGATTTATGCTGAAGATTCAACTATTGAGAATGAACCAATTGTTGGTATAGGTGCAGAGGCCTTAAAACAATTACTTGAAGATTTAAATTTAAAAGAAGTTGCTGAACAATTGCGAGAAGAAATTGCAACAAGTAAAGGTCAAAAAAGGGCTAAGCTTATCAAAAGGCTGAGGGTGATTGATAATTTTATTGCTACAAGTGCTAGTCCGGAGTGGATGGTTTTAGATGCGATACCTGTAATACCTCCTGATTTGAGACCTATGGTTCAATTAGATGGGGGGAGATTCGCAACTTCAGACTTAAATGATCTCTATAGAAGAGTTATTAATAGGAACAATCGTCTTGCTCGTCTTCAAGAAATCTTAGCACCGGAAATAATAGTTAGAAATGAAAAAAGGATGCTACAAGAGGCTGTAGATGCACTTATTGATAATGGAAGAAGGGGAAGAACAGTTGTTGGTGCAAATAATCGTGCATTGAAATCTTTAAGCGATATTATCGAAGGTAAGCAAGGCAGATTTCGTCAGAATTTACTTGGTAAAAGAGTTGATTATTCTGGTCGTTCAGTAATAGTAGTTGGCCCTAAGTTGAAAATGCATCAATGTGGATTGCCAAAAGAAATGGCAATAGAGCTTTTTCAACCTTTTGTAATTCACAGATTGATTCGTCAGAATATTGTCAATAACATCAAAGCAGCAAAGAAATTGATACAGAAAGCTGACGATGAAGTAATGCAGGTCTTACAGGAAGTTATAGATGGTCATCCTATCCTTCTCAATCGTGCCCCAACTTTGCACCGATTAGGCATTCAAGCATTTGAGCCTAAATTAGTCGCTGGCAGAGCGATACAGTTACATCCATTGGTATGCCCAGCTTTTAACGCTGATTTTGATGGGGATCAAATGGCTGTTCATGTGCCTTTAGCCATTGAGGCGCAAACTGAGGCGAGGATGTTAATGTTAGCTAGTAATAATATTCTTTCCCCCGCAACAGGGGATCCTATTGTTACTCCTTCTCAAGATATGGTTTTAGGATCCTATTACCTAACTGCAATTCAGCCTCAAGCAATTCAGCCTAAGTTTGGAGATTATTCACATACATTTGCATCACTCTCAGACGTTTTACAAGCTCTTGAAGATAAAAGAATAGACTTACATGATTGGGTTTGGGTGAGGTTCTCTGGTGAAATTGAGGATGACGATGAGCTTCAGAAACCACGAAAGTCGGAGACTTTGAAAGATGGCACTCGTACTGAGGAATGGACATACCGACGAGACCGTTTAGATGAAGATGGTGGTTTGATTAGTCGTTATATCTTGACTACAGTTGGTCGGGTAGTAATGAATCATACGATTATTGATGCTGTAGCGGCCACCTCCTAACTTTTAGAATATTTCTCCCTTCTTCTTTAATAGATTTTTTCATGACTTCTTCTTCTCCTAAAACTCGTAAATCCTCCACTAAATCAAAAGCAAAAAGAGGTTCCAAAGCAAAGAAAGCAGCAGCTATGAAAGTTGTGCCAAGACTTTCTAAGACTCCTCCACCTTTTAGAAATAAAGTAGTTGATAAGAAAGGTTTAAAAAATTTAGTTGCATGGGCATTTAAGCATCATGGAACTGCGGCAACTGCTGCTATGGCGGATAATTTGAAGGACCTTGGCTTTAGATATGCAACCCAGGCAGCAGTTTCAATTTCTGTTGATGATCTAAAGGTTCCAGAAGCTAAGCATGATTTACTTGGTCAGGCCGAAGAACAAATAACTGCTACAGAGGAATGCTACAGATTAGGAGAAATCACTGAGGTCGAGAGACATACAAAAGTTATAGACACTTGGACAGAGACTAATGAAAGATTGGTTGATGCTGTTAAAAAGAATTTCAATCAAAATGATCCATTAAATTCAGTATGGATGATGGCAAATTCAGGAGCCAGAGGAAATATGTCTCAGGTTCGACAGCTAGTTGGGATGAGAGGATTAATGGCAAATCCTCAAGGTGAGATTATTGACTTGCCAATACGAACAAATTTTAGAGAAGGTCTAACAGTAACTGAATATGTCATCTCTTCTTATGGAGCGAGGAAAGGTCTTGTTGATACTGCTTTACGAACAGCTGACTCTGGATATTTAACTAGACGCTTGGTTGATGTTGCTCAAGATGTAATCGTTAGAGAAGAAGATTGTGGTACCACAAGATCAATTTCAATAAGTGCAGAAGATGGAAAGTTCGGTAATAGGCTTGTTGGACGATTGACTTCCGAACAAGTAGTTAATGCTGAACAGGAGATATTAGCTGAACGAGATACTCCCATCGACCCGCAGCTATCTAAGAAATTTGAGCAATCAAATCTTCAAGCTGTCAGGGTTAGGTCTCCTCTTACATGTGAGGCGACCAGATCAGTTTGTCGTAAATGTTATGGTTGGGCTCTCGCTCACAACCAACTAGTTGATTTAGGGGAGGCAGTGGGTATCGTTGCTGCTCAATCTATTGGGGAGCCAGGTACTCAACTAACAATGAGGACTTTCCACACTGGTGGAGTTTCTACAGCAGAGACAGGAGTAGTTCGCTCTACTGTCTCAGGGAAAGTTGAATTTGGTTCAAAGGCTCGAGTTAGAGGTTATAGAACACCACATGGTGTTGAGGCTCAGCAAGCAGAAGTTGATTTTAGCCTTAGAGTTGTTCCTGCAACTGGCGGTAAGACTCAGAAAATTGATATACCTATGGGTTCTCTACTTTTTGTAGATAATAATCAAGATATTGATATAGATGTAACTGTTGCTCAGATTGCTAGTGGAACTGTACAAAAAAGTGTTGAAAAAGCTACAAAAGATGTTATATGTGATTTGGCTGGACAAGTAAGGCATGAATCAATTATTCAACCTAGAGAGGTTACAGATAGACAAGGCAATATAACTCTTAAAGCTCAGCGACTTGGTAGACTTTGGGTTCTAGCTGGAGACGTGTACAACTTGCCTCCTAATGCTATGCCAGTTGTGTCTGGTAACGTTTCTGTAGAGAGGGGACAGGTTTTAGCTGAAGCAAGCCAGGCAAGCGAGTTTGGAGGTGAAGTAAGACTTAGAGACTCTATTGGTGATTCCAGAGAAGTTCAAATAGTAACTACGTCTATGACGTTAAAGGATTTTAAATTGCTAGAAGAGTCGACTCACTCAGGTGAGATATGGCATCTTGAAGCAAAAGATGACACTCGTTATAGATTAAATACTATTCCTGGAAGTAAAATTGGTAATAACGAGGTAATAGCTGAATTAGCAGATGATCGTTTTAAAACTGAAACTGGAGGACTTATTAAATATGCTCCAGGGCTAACAATTAAGAAAGCTCGCTCTGCAAAGAACGGTTATGAAGTTAGTAAAGGTGGAACTCTTTTATGGATTCCTCAGGAAACTCATGAAATCAACAAAGACATTTCATTGTTGATGATTAAAGATCGTCAATGGATAGAGGCAGGCACAGAAGTGGTTAAAGATATTTTTAGTCAAACTGCTGGAATAGTTACTGTTACTCAGAAAAATGATATTCTTAGAGAAATAATTGTTAGAAGCGGCACTTTCAAGTTATGCAAAGAAAGTAAAGCACTTGATAGGTTTGAGGGTGATGGGCAAATTGTTAATCCTGGAGAAACTATCGCAAAAGGTATTAAGACTGATTCAATGGTTATGGTTCAATCAGTTGAAACACCAGAAGGTAAAGGTCTTTTATTAAGACCTGTAGAGGAATTCACCATTCCTGACCAAGCACAACTACCTGAATTGGACCATGTTAAACAACCCAAAGGCCCATCATTAGGAATTAAAGCATCTCAAAGACTTGCTTTTAAGGATGGTGAGCTTATTAAATCTGTTGAAGGTATTGAATTGCTTAAAACTCAACTGATGCTTGAGACATTTGAAACAACACCACAGATGACTGTAGACGTAGAAGTTGTGAAAGACTCCAATTCAAAGGATATTGATAGATTAAAATTAGTTATTCTTGAAAGTATTCTAGTCAGACGAGATACAACATCTGATTCAAGCCATGGTTCAACACATACTGAATTACAGATTAAAAATGCTCAGATAGTTTTAGCTGGAGACGTTGTTGCTACAACTCAGATCTTATGTAAGCAAGAGGGAATCGTTCAACTTCCTGAGTCTCCTGACGGTGATCCAGTTCGTCGACTTATCGTTGAAAGGGATGAAGATACAATAACAATTGAGTCCAAAGGAACTACTCTTTTAAAAGTCGGGCAAAGAGTGGTGGATGGTGACTTTGTCTCAAAAGACCAACCAATAGGTTCTTGCGGGGAAATAGAGAAAATTGATGGAAAGAAAGTGAAGTTGCGTCTCGGTAGACCTTATATGGTCTCACCAGATTCAGTTCTTCATGTTCGTGATGGGGACCTTGTCCAGAGAGGCGATGGTTTAGCTTTATTAGTTTTTGAAAGACAAAAAACAGGTGATATTGTTCAAGGTCTACCTAGGATTGAGGAGTTGCTTGAAGCTCGTAGGCCTAGGGATTCAGCAATCCTATGTAAAAAGTCCGGAACAGTAGATATTAAACAAGGAGATGACGATGATTCTTTAGTTGTATCTATTATTGAGGATAATGATGTAATTTCCGAATATCCAATTTTACTTGGACGTAATGTAATGGTTAGGAATAGCCAACAAGTTGTCGCAGGAGAGTTCTTGACTGATGGTCCAGTAAATCCTCATGAGCTTTTGGAGTGTTTCTTTGCAGACTTGCGCGATAAAAAACCTCTAATGGATGCTGCTCAGGAGGCAATAGCGAAACTTCAGCATAGGATGGTGAGTGAAGTTCAAAATGTTTATAAATCTCAGGGAGTAGCTATAGACGATAAACACATAGAGGTAATAGTTCGGCAGATGACCAGTAAAGTTCGAATAGAAGATGCAGGAGATACAACATTTTTACCTGGAGAATTGATAGAACTTAGACAAGTTGAAGATACCAATCAGGCTATATCGATTACTGGAGGAGCTCCTTCAGAATTTACTCCTGTTTTGCTTGGTATTACAAAAGCATCTCTTAACACTGATAGTTTTATTTCAGCAGCTTCATTCCAAGAAACAACTAGAGTCCTTACCGAAGCGGCTATTGAAGGAAAGTCTGATTGGCTGCGTGGACTAAAAGAGAATGTAATTATTGGTCGCTTGATTCCAGCCGGTACGGGTTTTAGTGGCTTTATTGAAGAGCTAAATGATGAAGCAGGTCCTCATCCAGATATTCTGGCAGAAGATCCTGCTGGTTATAGAAGGATACAAAATCTTAGACCTGACTATACTGTTGACATGCCTTCTTCCCCAGTAGCTAAGAATACGGCGGTTTTGGATGATCCAAGTGAAGAGGATTTAGAGGCAACTAGAAGTAGACATGGAATCGATCCTAATACGAGTAATTTTGCAGCCTTTGCTCGCCCAACCGGTGATGATGATTCACATGAAGACCAAATGCCAGACCCTGCCGCGTTGGAGGGGTTGCAAGAAGAAGGCTTGCTTTCAGATGAGTAATTATTTTTCTACAATACTCTCTTAATTTTTCTAGTATCTAGTTCTTCCACTTAAAAGTCCATCGATGATTGATCCACCTGTTGTTCCAAAGCGTAAATTACCTCGATATGGCTTTCATACGCATACCGAACGTGTTAATGGTAGATGGGCAATGATTGGTTTTATTGCACTAGTTCTTTTAGAATTTAAATTGGGACATGGCTTGATGAATTGGTAACAAAACTTCCCCAACTATCAGGTAATTCACCATTGCTTGGATTAAGTTCGGAAGATCTTGAAGAATTTGCTCGTCAGGAAGGTGAACAACCTTTTCGCGGTAGGCAAATTTATGAATGGATTTATCAAAGAGGGGCAAAAAGTTTAGATTCAATAACTGTGCTTCCAAAGAAATGGCGAGATTCCTTAGAAAATAAAGGAATTAATATTGGAAGACTTGATGAAATTAATAGAGTTGTTGCAGCAGATGAGACATTAAAATTATTGATGGGAACTTTTGATGGTGAGATTATAGAAACAGTAGGAATACCAACAGACAAAAGACTTACCGTTTGTGTCTCAAGTCAAATTGGCTGTCCTATGGGTTGCAAATTTTGTGCGACTGGGAAGGGGGGGCTTAATAGATCTCTTAATGTGAATGAGATAGTTGATCAAGTTATAAGTGTTAGAGAAACAATGAATAGGAGGCCTACGCATGTTGTCTTCATGGGCATGGGAGAGCCACTTCTAAATATTCGTAATGTTTTAGACTCTATTGAATGTCTCACGAATGATCTTGGTATTGGTCAACGGAAGATAACTCTTAGTACTGTAGGCATACCAAATACTCTTCCAAATTTAGCAAAATTAGCCCAAGAGCGTTTAGGAAGAGTGAAATTTACTCTTGCCGTAAGCCTTCATGCACCTAATCAAAAGTTGCGTGAATTAATAATTCCTTCGGCCAGTTCTTATCCAATAACTTCATTACTTAACGACTGCAAAAAATATATTGAACTTACTGGTAGACGTGTGAGTTTTGAATATATTCTTCTCGGAGGTCTGAATGATAAAGATATTCACGCAGAACAATTAGCTAATCTGATGAGAGGATTTCAAAGCCATGTTAATTTGATAGCTTATAACCCCATAGCGGAAGAAAACTTTAAACGGCCAAACCAAGCCAGAGTTGATAGTTTTAGAGAACTATTAGAAAAGAAGGGAGTAGCTGTAAGTTTTCGTGCAAGTAGAGGTATGGACAAAGATGCTGCATGTGGACAATTAAGAAGGCAAACAATCGATAAAATAAAAGTTAATTAAGCAAGTAAAAATATATTACTTGTTAGCTCCTATGACATTTATTGATTGGTTCATTTTATTTTTTTATTTAGTATTTTCCTTGGTAATAGGAATTTATATCTCACTAAAAAATCATAATGAAACAGACTATTTTGTGGCTGGACGCCGTCTAAATGGTTGGCTTGCAGGCATGTCAATGGCTGCGACAACATTCTCAATTGATACACCTCTTTATGTGGCAGGAATTGTTGGAACGAGAGGCTTGTCGGGAAATTGGGAATGGTGGAGCTTTGGACTTGCACATGTTGCTATGACAATTATTTTCGCTCCACTTTGGAGGCGTAGTGGAGTATTAACTGATGCAGCTTTCACTGAATTACGTTATGGGGGTAAACCAGCAGCTTACTTAAGAGGTATAAAAGCTTTTTTACTTTCAGTGCCAATTAATTGTATTGGTATTGGTTATGCATTCTTGGCAATGCGCAAGGTCGCTGAATCATTAGGAGTAGTAGATGGACATATTGTATTTGGGGTGTTTACTGACACGATGATTTTAATGATTTTAGTTTCTTTGTTTTTGCTTATTTATACTGTTTTAGGTGGACTTTGGGCAGTAGTGGTAAATGATTTTATACAACTAGTATTGGCTCTTATCGGTGCGTTTGCTGTTTGTTATGTGGCACTAAATGCTTCAGGTGGCATGACGGATTTATTGATAAAGTTAGAGGCCTTAGAACGACCTGAGCTGCTTTCTTTATTTCCATGGACATTACATAAAGATGGTTTCAAATGGTTAGAAAGCTCAGGAATAAGTATCACTACTTTTTTTGCTTTTCTTTCTTTGCAGTGGTGGAGTTTTAGAAGAAGTGATGGTGGCGGAGAATTTATTCAACGTTTATTGGCTACTAAAAATGAAAAACAAGCAACTTTGGCGGGAATAGTTTTTTTAATTGTTAATTACCTTATTCGCAGTTGGCTTTGGATTTTAGTTGGATTGGCTGGTTTAGTCCTCTTGCCTTACCAATCTGACTGGGAACTTAGTTATCCAAATCTCGCTGTAACATATCTACCACCTGTGGGACTTGGGTTAGTCGTGGTTTCATTGGTTGCTGCATTTATGAGTACCGTAAGTACTTCTATTAATTGGGGAGCAAGTTATCTTGCTCATGACCTTTATAAAAGATTTTTGAGGCCATCGGCTGGCCCTAGAGAAATGATTCTTATGGGTCAGTTTGCAAGTATTGTTTTGCTTCTAATTGGGGTGGTCACAGCTTTATTTAGCAACAGTATTGGTTCAATGTTTAGACTTGTTATTGCAATAGGTACTGGACCAGGTGCTGTGCTTGTCCTTAGATGGTTTTGGTGGCGAATTAATGCGCTAGCAGAGCTTTCTGCAATGATGAGTGGTTTTTTCATAGGCTTAATTACTTCAGTTTCTCCTTATTTCATCATTGAAGATTTTGGGAAAAGACTTCTAATTACCACTTTATTCACTGCTGTAATTTGGTTGCTGACTTTATTTTTTACTGAGCCAGAGTCAGAGGAGACACTTAATAAATTTGTTATGCAGGTAAAACCCCCAGGTCCTGGTTGGAAAAAAATAAGAAAAAAATTGAAGATTGATCCAGTTGACTCTTTATTAGTGCTTGGCTCTCGTTTTGTTTTAGGTTCAGGAATTCTCTATGGTGGCTTAGTTTTTATTGGGGCTTTTTTATTACATCAAGAAAAGAGCGGTTGGATTGCGCTTTCTATTGCGGTCAGTTGTGTATTTTTAATTAGGAAAACAAGACTAATAACTCAATAAGTTGACCCTGAATAGCCAAATGGTCAAAATTTAGAGCAGAATGAAAATCTAATTCAGTTGGAACCTTGGGTTTCTTAAAGACAACTCTTTTCCCTATTTTGATTGTTGCGCTTTTTGGTGTCGCTTTGTTAGCTGTTAGCGCTCGGATATGGCTGCCTGGGGATATGCTTGCACCAGCACCAATTAATTAAGCTCTCTCTTCTCAAGTCAGACCTATGAATGATGCAAATCAAAAATTAGGTAAAGAAGGGTTGGCTAATTTGGCCATAGATCCTGATCTATTGGCTAGAGAATTAGCTGCTCAGTTAGCCGGAGATCCTTTAGACGAAATCGAACTAGATAAAACCGATGAAGATCTAGTTAATTCATCTAAAGAATGTGAACTTGCATTAAAGTGGCTTCAATCTGGAAATGAAGAAAAACTTCAAGGTCTAAGAGTCTTTTGTGAACATAGGGATTCCAGAGCTCTTCCCTTTTTATTACCTTTACTTGACGAACCCTCTCCTGTTGTCAGGATGAGCGCTGTTTATGCTTTAGGTAGAAATCCTTGTCCACAAGCAATTGACCCTCTATTACATTTATTAAAGTTTGATAGCAATGCTTATGTTCGAAAAGCTACTGCTTGGAGTCTTGGAAATTACTCAGATGCCCCTGTTTTAGAACCTCTTATTAATGCTTTAAAACAAGATGTTGCTGCTGTTCGATTGTGGGCATCAAGTTCTCTAGCAGATGTTGGACTGAACTCATCAGAGAGCTCTTTACCTGCAGCTAATCAATTACTTGAAAGTTTACAAATTGATGGTGAACCAATTGTTAGAAGTAATTGTATTTGGTCCCTTGGCCGCCTTTACAGCCTTTTGGGTGAGGAAATCAAAATCAATATAGAGGAGGCCTTTATTTCTGTTTTATTGAATGATCGTGAGCCTTCAGTCAGGTATGAAGCAAGGATAGCTTTGGAGCAATTGGATAATCCTGAGGTACAAAAAAAATTAAAATCATTAATTGATGATGGTCAATTGGTTTAATTTTTGGTACAAAAACAATTCTTTGTAATTAATAATTCGCGAATTTATACTTTTTTTCTATATCATGCGTGACTTAGACCCTTATTACATGCCCCAACGCACATTGCGCTTTAAAATTCGACAAGATGGACGTGTTGAAGAAACCGTCGAAGGTCTTGTTGGAGAAGCATGTATCAATTTAACTGAGAAGCTTGAAGATGCCTTAGGCACCGTTGAGCGTAGAGAACCAACCTCTGATACCTTTTTACGTGAAAAGGTTCAAAAACAGACTATTCCTGCAGAAATTCACTGATGTCACATTTCAGCACAGTAAAAACCCAGCTTCGTAAGAAAGAGTTCTTAAAACAAGCTCTAATAGATTTAGGGTATGTTCCTAACGAGGGTGAAAATTTGGTTAGAGGTTATAGAGGACAAACAGTCAAAGCTGAAATGACTGTCGAAATGAGCAAAGGAGCAGATATAGGATTCCGCTGGAATCAAGGGTCAAAATCATATGAACTAGTAACTGATCTTGATCTATGGAAACAATCAATACCAGTCGAAAGATTTTTAGCTCAGGTTACTCAACGTTATGCTTTAAACACTGTTCTTGATTCAACTGCTCAAGAAGGATTTCAAGTCTCTGAGCAAAAGAACAATGTAGATGGATCAATAGAATTAGTAGTTACTCGTTGGGACTCTTAAAGTACTAATTTAAATTGACTTTTGATCCTAGAGCAGCTTATGAAACTAGGCCTAGTGAATATCAGCCGCCAACTGATATTCATGAAATAAATGCTGCTTTTGAAGCTTCAAATAATGAAGATTTCGAGCTTACTGGTAGAGATCCAGTCTTAGGAGGGAAATTAAGGGAAAAAGCTGTTTGGGTTGATGAGAGGAAATGTATTGGGTGTACATATTGCAGCTCAGTTGCTACTAATACTTTTGCAATGGAGCCTGAACAAGGCAGAGCAAGAGCTTTTAGACAAGATGGAGATAGTGATGAAGTAATACAAGAAGCGATAGATACCTGCCCTGTGGATTGCATTGAGTGGGTTCCTTTTGAAGACTTAAAGAAATTGGGAGAAGTTATAACAAATCATCATTTTAGAAATTTAGGCTTACCCCCAGTTACTTAATTATTAAAAGATTAAATTGACTAGAAATAAAGGTTTTAAAAATTGTTCAATCCCCTGTAGAAGATTTGGACGCACAGAAATTCAAATGCCTGTTTTATCTCTTGGAGGGATGCGTTTTCAACAAAGTTGGAAGGATTTAGATCCTAAAGAAATCAACCAGAAACAACAAGATATCTTGAAAAAAACTATTCATCAGGCTGCACAAGAAGGTTTGCATCATATAGAAACTGCTCGTCATTATGGAACATCAGAACTGCAGATAGGATGGGCATTGGAGCAAATCGACGACCCAAAAAGAATCTTGCAAACAAAAATCCCACCAAATAATGATTCTTCGATTTTTGAGCAAGAACTTGAGCTGAGTTTAAGTAAATTAGGCACTAAGAAAGTTGACTTATTAGCTATTCATGGTATTAATCTTCCAGAGCATTTGGATATGGCTATTCGTCCTAATGGATGTCTAGAAATTGTTCGTCGTTGGCAAAAAGAGGGGCTTGTTGGTCATATTGGTTTCTCAACCCATGCGAAGACTGATCTGATAATAAAAACAATTGAAACAGGCTTTTTTGATTATGTAAATCTGCATTGGTATTTTATTCGTCAAGAAAATGAACAAGCTTTAAAGGCAGCGAAGGAGAATGATATGGGTGTTTTTATTATCAGTCCTACTGACAAAGGAGGTCATTTACATACTCCGTCATCGAAACTTTTAGAGTTATGTAGTCCTTTGCACCCCATAGAATTTAATGATCTGTTTTGTTTGAGTGACAAAAGAATCCATACCTTAAGTGTTGGAGCATCAAAGCCTGAAGATCTTGAGATTCATTTGCATGCAATCTCTAAATTAGATAACAAACAAACTTTAATTGATACTATACAAAAGCGATTAATAGATGCCTCCTATAAATCGCTAGGAGAGTCATGGTTGACTACTTGGAATATTGGTTTACCGAGTTGGGATCAAACTCCAGGAGAAATTAATATACCTACCTTGTTATGGTTAAATAATTTGTTAGAGGCTTGGGATATGGAGAGCTTCGCTAAAGATCGTTATGGTCTTCTAGGCAGAGGAGGACATTGGTTCCCAGGCTCAAACGCAGATTGCTTGGATTGCGAAGTAAGCGAGGATGATTTAAAAAAAGTTTTGATTAATAGCCCGTGGAGCTCTGAAATACCTTTTGTACTCAGAAAATTGAAAGATCGATTGGGGGGAGAAAGAAGAGATAGATTATGGGGGGTTTAGGAACCTAAAGGCTTTTTTTTTGGTTTGCCAATCGATCTTGGATATTGATTAGGACATTTATTAACAGGACTAATTCTAATAATATTCCTAATACCTCGATTGTTAGGGAGTTCGAATTTATGTGTTCGTTTGATCTCTGCATTCAGTTCAGTTAAAGCTTTCAGTAGTATTTTTTGCTCTATTTCACTCCAGCCACCTTTATATATGAGCGCTTGACCTGTCGACTTTAAAAAAGGCACGAGATATTCTGCTACTACATTTGCAGAAGCAACTGCTCTTGCAATGGCATAGTCAAAATTACTTCTTAGGATTGGATCCCTTCCTGCTGTCTCAGCTCGTTCATTTACGACTGTTATACGAGAAATCAATCCAATTTCTTTAGAAACTTCTTTTAGAAAAGTCGTTTTTTTATTTGAAGAATCTATAAGAGTGATATTTGAATTTGGCATTGCTATCGCTATGGCAATGCCAGGAAATCCACAACCAGAACCAATATCAATATATTTATGAGAAAGTTCTGGGCTTTGAAGTTCTTCACGAAGTGGCAACAAACTATCACATACTTGTGAAGTCCAGAAATCATCTCCATCGACTAAACGAGTAAGGTTGGTCTTCTTATTCCATTCTTTAAGTAACTCTTGTAAATGAATAAATTGAGCTAATTGTTTTTCACTGGGTACCCATTTAAGCTCATTCCACAACATGATATGACTTGCTTTTTTGTTGTTTTTATTAGTTGACATTTTTGAATTGTTTTTTTGAAATAGTCAGTCCTGAGATATTTAGATAAAATCTATTTATTATTAGATCATATTTTCTGTAGTTGACTCCTTCTTCCAATTGTTACGAACTGCTTGGAGTTTCTCCCTCTGCTAACAATGCAGAGCTCAGAAAAGCTTTCCGTCAATTAAGTAAGCAACTTCATCCGGATACGACATCTTTGCCAAGTGATGATGCGACAAGGCAATTTCAAAATGTTTGTGAGGCATATGATTTATTAAGTGATCCTGTCCTAAGGGCCAACTATGACTTGCTTCTAGATAAAGAGAATAATCTTATAAGTCAGAAAAAAGAACCTTATTTAACAAATATAAAACCTGTACAATTTTCTAAATCGATAGGAGTAAGGCGACCATTCTCAGGTGGAGAATTGTTTTCACTTCTTCTTTTAATTATCTCTATTTTCTTGAGCCTGGCTTTAGGAGTGTTTATTGCTTTTTTAAGAGGCGGAAACCTAGATTTTACTCCAAGTTGGTTGATGTAAATTTAATTTTCAGAACAAATTATATAGCTAAGTGATTAGAATCTTTATAAGAAAAAATACTAGGATAGAGAATTTAAGCCCTCTTGGATTCCCAAATAGCACTTCTCTAATTCTTCATCTGTGATACACAGTGGTGGCATTAGATATACTACATCTCCTAAAGGCCTAATAAAAACACCAACCCTCAATGCACTTGCTTTCATGATTTTCCCAACTGAATTTAAATAACCTTTTTTCCCTTTAACTTTAATATTAAAAGCAGCGATGGTTCCTGTGATTCTTGGACATTCAACTCTTGGATCTTTAACTATTTTTTGTAGATGAGGTAGATGACGTGACTCAAAATTCAAATATTTTTGAGGGAATTTTTCTAAAAGATCTAAGCTGGCATTAGCAGCTGCGCAGCCTAAGGGGTTAGCTGTAAAACTATGACCGTGCCAGAATGTTTGTTTGGGATCCTCCCCATGGAAGCCATCAGAAATTCTTTTGCTGGACATAGTAACTCCCATTGGAAGGAATCCACCGGTTAGCCCTTTTGAGAATGAGATCAGATCTGGCTTTAATCCTGCTCTTTGAAAAGCAAATAATTCTCCACATCTTCCAAAGCCAGTTAATACTTCATCTGCAATAAGTAAAGAATTAGCCTGGCGAATTCTTTTTTCGACTTCTATTAAAAATTCTGGACGAACCATTCGCATCCCTCCAGCTCCTTGCACTAATGGCTCAAGAATTACCGCAATAGTTGGTGTCTGTAAGAGGCGCTCCAGAGCGTCTAAAACCTTATTCTCTCGTTTCTCAAAATCTTCATCTCTCCACCATGTCTCAGGCCAAGGGACTCTACTTACAGGAAATAGCATTTGATCAAAAGGCTCGCTAAATATATTTCTTTCGCCTACTGCCATTGCTCCAAATGTATCTCCATGGTAGGCACCATCGAATGCAATGATTTGAGATCTATTGTCACCCTTGTTTTTCCACCATTGACGAGCCATTTTTAAAGCTACTTCTACTGCTGTAGAGCCATTATCTGAGAAGAATAACTTTTCTAGACCAGTCAATTTACTTAGCCGATTAGCTAATAGCTCAGCTTGAGGATGAGTGAAATCCGCAAAGATAATTTGTTCTAATTGCTCTGCTTGAGTTGCGATAGCCTTAGCAATATATTTATTGGTATGACCATGTAGAGTTACCCACCAGCTACTTATGCCATCGATTATTGGAGCTCTGCCTTTAGGAAGTAAAAGAGCATCTTTGGCTTTCTCAACCAATAATTGAGGCTGAGATGAAGAAAGTTGTGTGAATGGTGGCCATATATGAGGATTCTGAATAGTTTGATTTGCACCTTCTTTCTCATTCATCAAATTTAGTTTTCTCTCTTATTTCATTTAACTTGATTGAAGTCAAAATAATCTATTGATTAAGAAAAAAATAAAATTTTCATTTTAAATGTATTTTTTAAGCTTTTGATCTAATTGCTGTTTATTCCATTCTTGTGAAAGTACTTTTGCGTTTATTTCATCAAAGATAGGAAGACGTGCAAGAATTTTAGTATCTCCAAATTGTTCTAAAGTCTTTGGATTATCATTGTGTGGAGGGCCATTTAATACTATTCCTAATACATTTAAATTTCTGTGTTTCAAGGCCTCCAAACTTAATAAAGTATGATTGAGGGTACCAAGACCAGTCCGGGCTACAAGAATTATTGGAGCGTCCCAAACCTTTAGTTGGTCTATTTGTAGCCAATTTCGATTTAAAGGCACCATTAATCCACCTGCAGTCTCGATGATTATTAATTTATCTAAGTCGGGTAAGTGTAAATTGTTTGGTTCTATAAAACTAGACTCTCGTTCAGCAGCCCAATGTGGAGAGACAGGAGCCTTGAATTTATATCTTTCTGAAAGATAGCGGTTAGGTTCAAGATTCAAAAGCTTACAAACAGTTTTTGTATCTGTACCTTCCTCTGTTCCACTTTGAATGGGTTTCCAGTAGATACCTTTAAGACCTTGGACGAAAAAGCTACTAACTATCGTTTTACCTACATCTGTATCAGTACCACAAATAATAATTCTTTTTGAGAAAGCACTCATCGCTTAATTAATAAAAACTGAATTGACCAACTAAGGCTTGCTTTTTCCTCTTTATTGGAAATTGGCCAAAAAGACAATAGATGACGCCAATTTGAAATACTTAATCGCTCCTTCTGACTGCTTTGTGCTCCGACCTTGATCATTGGTTTTAATAATGAAGTTGCCTTTTTTGATGTCTGTTTGATGATTTCAATTTTATTATATAAAATATTTTTTTTTGGAACGACTCTTACTAGTGAGTCGTATGATGGTAAATCAAGAGCCGTACATGTTAAATTTGCCTTTTCTGCAGCTTCATACCATTCAGGAAAACTGCCCTTGATTGGGACTGCTAAAGCAATCCATCCATCTAAACTTACAGAGTTTAACCATTCCTTGAGTTGCTTTTGTGGATTATCAAGCCAATGCAAAACAAAACTTGAAGCTAATAAATTTGGTTTCTCAGACCACTTTGGTAACCCATTATTTAAATCCCAAAGTTGTTTAACACTTTTTTTTGGATGTTGATCAATCATCTTTTTAGAATTATCCAGTCTCATTACATATTGATTTGGATGTAGATCTTCTAATGATCTAGCGAGTAGTCCAGTGCCGGAACCAAGGTCTACCCATAGTCCATGTTTAATTGAATGATAAGAACATATCTTCGCGAGTTCTAAAGCAGTACTTTTTTGAATTGATGCTGATTCGTTATAGTTTAATGCAGCTTCATTAAAGTTTTTATTAACTTGGCAAGACCATGTTTTGTGCATGATCAAATTCTAGCCAGTGTTTTATTTTTTTGATATTTTTAATTTTTGTAATGGAATGCCCCTCGTCTTTGAGGTTGATTATTTTTGGTTCAGCCTCTAAGTGATTTATTAAATCTTCAGCTAGTTTTACTTTTGATTGATTAGCTATTATATGGTCTTGTTCACTGTTGATAATTAGTACTTTGGAATAAGTATTTAATCCAATTGGTAGAGAATCAGAATTCATAAGAAGTGTTAAATCCTTTTTTAGTCTCAACCTTCCTAAATCTGATAAAGGAAGGAGATTAGATTCGGTTGACTTAACATCTATGTAATTCGGTTGATAAGCTTTTATATGAAATTTTCTTAACATAGCTGATTCCTTAGGCGTATTAATTGCATTCATCATCCTGTTGAGGGCTAGTTGTATAGGACGATTCTCTTTACTACTTGGAATAAAACGACTAAAACTATTGATTAAAACAACATGAGTAGCTGAGTATAAAACGTGTTTATCTAACAAATGTGAACCAAGAGAGTGACATATAGCAACTCTTTTAAGTTCGACTTGTTTTGAGTTATTATTCCATTTTGGTGTCTGAGGAATTATATCTTTATATCCGCGTTCAGCAGTTTGCCATTCCCAATCAAAACTTTTAAACACCTTTTCCCAATTTGACCATTGATGACTATCACCAGCCCACCCATGCATAGCAATGATTTCTCTCATTTGTTTTTAAGTACTTCGATAAGTCTTTCGAAGGCCTGAACGGGAGTATTTCTTCTGATAACCAGCCTAAGTCTCGATTTACCTTCAGGGACAGTTGGTGGACGGATAGCAACAGTAAGAAGACCTTGCTCCTCAAGTCTCTTTTGATAATCAATGGCTAATTCGTCTGAACCAAGAATTATGGAGATTATTGGACCTTCCCCAACCGGTCGTTGCCACCCAATTTGAGACAACTTGTCTCTTAAAGCTATTGATTTATTTTTCAGTTTGGTACCCCAGCTAGGGTTACTTTTAATTAGATTTAACGCAGCTAAAGCACTTGCACAGAGTGGAGGAGCTAAAGCAGTTGTATAGCGAAATGCCCCACAGTTTTGTATTAAATTTTCTCCTGTTATCTTGTCTGTTGCTAGAAATGCTCCCCCACTTCCAAATGCTTTACCAAAGGTCCCACTGATAATTGATATCGGTTCTTTGAGCCCAAATGATTCACCTCTTCCTTCCGAGCCCATGACGCCAAAAGCATGCGCTTCGTCTATTAATAATTTTGAATCATACTTAATGCAAAGCCTTGAAATTTCTTTTATGGGGGCTGTTGTACCCTCCATACTAAATAGACTTTCAGTGATTACTAAGGGTTTTTTTTGAGGATTGCTTTGTCTAGACTTTTTTAAAAGTCTTTCTAGTTCAGATAAATTGTTGTGCTTGAATCTAGTGAGCTTTGCTCCACTTGCTTTGACTCCAACGAGCAGAGAATGATGTATCAGACGATCACAAATAACAGGAGTGTGACGATCAGTAAGTGCTAAAACTGCAGCTAAATTAGCCTGAAAACCACTCGGGTAAAGCAGGACAATCTCACGATTAAGCCATTCAGCCAGCTTCGTTTCAAGTCTTTGATGAATATTTCTACTACCAGTAATAAATCTTGATCCTCCAGAACCAACTCCATCAGTTACTAAGGTTTGTCTAGCTGCCTCAATTAATAATCTATGTCTTGCCAGGTCTAGATAGTCATTACTAGCTAGGTCAATTAAAGTGATTTGATTTTGATTTTCATCTACACCAATCAATTCTGATGATCTTTTGCCTGGAACCCAAGTTCTGAGTTTACGAATTCTGGAGTTAGGGGTTTCGGGCATATTGTTATGTTGTGTTTTCTGTATTTAAAGATTTGGTTGGTGTCGTAAGATTTTTTCTTTGGTTTCTTGATTTTATTATGTATCCACGTCAAAAATCATGTGGTCATAGAATATCCCCCTAGGATTTAGCAATGACATCATCAGAAAGAGATACGTCTGAGAACGAAATCCTCCAAAACAATTTAAATCCAAAGGAAATCTTTCCTTTTGCATTGGATGAGTTTCAACTTAAAGCAATTGACTCACTCAATCAAGGGCATTCTGTAGTTGTTAGTGCCCCTACAGGATCAGGAAAAACCTTAATAGGAGAGTATGCAATCTATAGAGCGATTTCTCATGGAAATAAGGTGTTTTATACAACGCCCTTAAAAGCTTTATCTAATCAAAAGCTCAGAGACTTTAGGAATCAATTTGGTTCAAGCAATGTGGGTCTTTTAACAGGTGATTTAAGTCTGAATAGAGAGGCCTCAATTCTTGTTATGACTACTGAGATTTTCAGAAATATGCTTTATGCGGCAGAAGATAGAAATGATGACCCTCTGCTTGATATTGAAACTGTTGTTCTTGATGAATGTCATTACATGAATGATGCTCATAGAGGAACGGTGTGGGAGGAATCGATTATTCACTGTCCTAAATCTGTTCAGTTCGTTGCTCTATCGGCAACCGTTGCAAATGCAGGTCAATTAACTGATTGGATTGAGAAAGTTCATGGACCTACAGATTTGATATCTAGTGATTTAAGACCAGTTCCCTTGGAATTTAATTTTTGTAGTGCTAAAGGACTTCATCCATTACTTAATGATAAAGGAACTGGATTACATCCAAACTGTAAGATTTGGCGTCCAACAAAATCACATAAGAAGAGAGGACGCTTATCCAAGCCTACTCAACCTGACTCTCCTTCACTGGGCTTTGTGATATCGAAGTTGGCAGAAAGAAATATGTTACCCGCTATTTATTTCATATTTAGTCGTCGTGGTTGTGACAAGGCCGTGAAAACAATAGCTAGCACTTGTTTAGTGAATCAGGAAGAAAGAAACTCAATTCAAGATCGATTTAAAAAATATACAATTTTAAATTCAGAAGGTTTGAGAGATGATTTACACATAAAGGCTTTATTTAATGGAATCGCCTCTCATCATGCAGGAGTTCTCCCGGCCTGGAAGGAGTTAATCGAGGAATTATTTCAAGAAGGATTGATAAAGGTTGTTTTTGCAACTGAAACCTTAGCTGCAGGTATCAATATGCCGGCGAGAAGCACGATTATATCTACTTTATCTAAGAGATCAGATAATGGACATCGTCAATTAATGGGGAGTGAATTTTTACAAATGGCTGGTAGGGCGGGAAGAAGAGGTCTTGACTCAAGAGGCTATGTGATTACTGTCCAAACTCGATTTGAAGGGGTTCGAGAAGCTGGTCAATTAGCGACTAGCCCAGCTGACCCGCTGATTAGTCAATTCACGCCGAGCTATGGCATGGTTCTAAATTTATTACAGCGATATGATTTAGATAAATCAAAAGAATTGATAGAAAGAAGTTTTAGTAGATATTTGGCAAGTTTGGATTTAGTTGAAGAAGAAGAAGAGTTATCCCTATTAAAGGAAGAGTTTAAAGAATATCAAACCTTTTCAGAAGATATACCATGGTCAGATTTTGAAAGATATGAGAAAATAAAAAGTCATCTAAAGGAAGAAAGAAGACTATTAAAAATTCTTCAAAAACAATCGGCAGAAACCTTATCTAATGAACTGATCTTAGCCTTAGAATTTGCAAATAATGGAACCCTCATAAGTCTGAAGACACCACAGTTGCGAGGAAAAGTTACACCTGCAGTCATTGTTGAAAAAATACAAAAAGGAGATAGACAATCTCAATTGATATGTTTAACAGATGAAAATATTTGGATACTTATTGCTTGTAAGGAAGTTGTGAGTCTTTATAGTGAATTGACTTGTATAGACGTATCAAATCTTACAACTCCTGAATTTAGTAGATTAGGTGAAATACATCATGGCAATTTACTAAGTAGTGAAATATCTTCAATGATTTCAAATTTGGCTCAGAAAAATGATATGAGAACGGCTCAATATGATCTTGCGAGTGAAGTTTTATCTCAAGCTAAATTAGTTCAAGCTTTGGATAATGAATTATTGATTCAGCCAGCGCATCGATGGGGGGATAAGAAAAAATTAAAGAAGCATAGACGAAGAATGAACGAACTAGCTACTGAAATACATGAACGTGAGGAGATACTCTATGACAGGTCTAATCGTCACTGGGAAACTTTTTTATCACTAATTAAAGTTCTAAACCACTTCGGATGCTTGGACGATTTAAATCCAACTGAAATCGGAAGAGGTATTGGATCTCTAAGAGGTGAAAATGAGTTATGGTTGGGATTAGTTTTGATGAGTGGACATCTCGATGAACTAACACCAGTAGAATTAGCTGGTGTTGTTCAGTCAATTGTTACGGAAGTAAATCGTCCTGATTTATGGTCTGGATTTATTCCAAGTGCAATTGCAGATGAAGCGTTTAATGATTTATCAAATATTCGAAGTGAATTGTATAGAGTTCAAGAACGATTTGGGATAGAAGTCCCAATCTTATGGAGTTCAGAATTAATGGGTTTAGTAGAAGCCTGGGCTAGAGGAAGTACTTGGACGGATTTAATTTCAAATACTTCCTTGGATGAGGGAGATGTCGTAAGAATTTTAAGAAGAACAAATGATTTACTTTCACAGATTCCCTATTGCGAGTCTGTGAGTAGGCAACTCAGAAATAATGCCAAGGCAGCGATGAAACTAATGGATAGATTTCCAGTTTGTGAAGCTGAAGATATTAATCAAGCAAAGGAAAGAAATCATGAACTTACTAATCCAGCAACTGAAAGACATAATTAAGAGGGAAAAAGCTTATATTTTAATCACCTTTAAGCATAGATTTCGGATTAGTGAGATTATCAAATTCTTCTTGATTAATATAATTTAATTGATTGGATGCTTGTCTTAGACTTAGATTTTTTTTATGGGCTAATTGGGCAATTTTACAAGCTTTTTCGTATCCGATTGATGGTGCTAATGCAGTTACCAACATCAAAGAATTGTCCAGATATTCTTTGATTTTCTCTTTATTGGGTTGAATACCTTCAATCATATGTTTTCTGCAACTTTGACATGCATTTTGAATAAGGTTGATACTTTTTAAAATGTTGTAGCCAATTAGTGGTTTGTAAACATTCATTTGTAGATGTCCTCCACTCCCTGCTATTGATACCGAGGTGTCCATACCAATTATTTGCGTACATACCATTGCCATCGCCTCGCATTGAGTAGGATTTATCTTCCCTGGCATTATTGAGCTGCCAGGTTCATTAGCCGGTAGATGTAGTTCTGATAATCCAGCTCTAGGTCCACAAGATAAAAGTCGAAGATCATTAACAATTTTGAGAAAAGTTACGGCTAATAATTTTAGTTGAGACATTATATTTACAAGACCATCATGACTGGCCATAATGGCAAATTTATTAGCTGCAGTTTCAAAAGGTAAATTTGTTTTTCTAGCAATATCAAGAGCAATTAAATTATCGAAATTCTTAGGAGTATTAAGGCCAGTCCCAATAGCAGTTCCTCCAAGTGGAAGAGGATAAAGTTCCTCGAGGTTGATTTCAATACGTCCTAATGCAGTTTCTAATTGAGCAGCCCAAGCTGAGACTTCTTGTCCAAGAGTTAGAGGTACTGCATCTTGAAGATGAGTACGTCCTATTTTTATAATATCCTTCCATTCTTTACTTTTATTATGAAATAAATCAATGAGTTTTTTTAATTCAGGTATTAATGTGTCTTTTAAGGTGACTATTGTGGCTATTTGGATTGCAGCAGGGAAAACATCGTTTGTTGATTGAGAGCAATTGACATGATCATTGGGATGTATTGGATCATGACTACCTAATGGGTTATTTAAACGTCTTGAAGCTATATTGCAAATCACCTCATTGACGTTCATATTCGTTTGAGTCCCACTGCCTGTTTGCCAAACTTTCACAGGGAATTGATCATTATGTTTCCCTTCAATAATTTCTAAACTTGCTTCGGTAATAAATTGAGTGGTTTCTGTATTTATTAGACCTAGATGATTATTTACTTGAGCAGCAGAGGCTTTTATTTGGGCAATTGCATGAATAATTTCGAGTGGGATGACCTCATCTCCAATAGCAAAATTTAATATTGATCTTTGAGTCTGGGCTCCCCATAGTGCATCCTTTGGAACATCAATCGAACCTAGGCTATCTTTCTCAAGTCGTTTCATGTTGGACATTGATCTTTGTTTGAGAATTTATAAGTTTCCAAGAGGCTAGAAACTTATAACTATGGATTTTAGTTGAATCTAGTTCTATTGCCTTTTGAGAGTGTATTCACTGATATTAATAGATTAAGCGTTTAAAGTTATATACCAAGTCTTTCCCAGATGACTCTCAAATTGGACTGATGTAATTCTGTTGAGAAACAGTCAGAAAGTTTTTCTGTTGAGAGACTATTCATTACTTCTGGATCATTCTCAAGGTTCTTTTTGAAATTTCCTTCGTTTTGATTCCAGGCTGAATGAGCATTCTTTTGTACTAGTCGATAAGAATCTTCCCGACTCATTCCATTCTCAACTAAAGCTAAAAGAACTCTTTGACTAAAAACTACTCCTCCATAAATGTTTAAATTTTTCAGCATATTATTTGGATAGACCCCAAGACCTTTAATTATTGCGGTCATTTCTGTGATCATAAAATGAAGAGTAATAGATGTGTCTGGCAGCATTAATCTTTCATTGGAGCTGTGGCTTATATCTCTTTCATGCCATAGAGCAACATTCTCAAGAGCTGCAACTACATAACTTCTTAGAACTCTGGAGAGACCACTTACTCTTTCACTTCGTATGGGATTTCTTTTATGAGGCATTGCTGAACTTCCTTTTTGACCTTTAGCAAAGTTTTCCTCTACTTCAAGAACATCCGTTCTTTGAAGGTTTCTAATTTCTGTAGAAAAACGATCTAGTGAAGATCCAATCAAAGCAAGAGTCTGTACATAATTAGCATGCCTATCTCTTGAAATAACTTGGGTACTAGCTGTATCACACTCAAGTCCCAAAAGTTCGCAAGTTATTCTTTCTATTTCTGGATCAGTATTGGCATAAGTCCCCATAGCCCCGCTAATTTGCCCCACTGAGATGTCTTTCTCCAGACTGTTGAGCCTTTCTTTGTTTCTGAGAGTTTCAGCTAGCCATCCCGCCAATTTGAATCCAAAAGTAATAGGTTCTCCATGAATCGCATGAGAACGCCCAATCATTACGGTTTTCTTATGCTGCCTTGCTAAATCTCTAATAGCTTCTTCAAGTAAGAAAAGCTCTTTGCTTAGAAGCTTTACTGATGACTTTAATTGAAGTGCAAGACCAGTATCGAGGACATCGCTACTGGTCATCCCAACGTGTATATAGCGACCTGCATCTCCAACATATTCATTTACATTTGTTAGAAAAGCAATTACGTCATGTCTAACTTCGGCTTCGATTTCAAGTATGCGCTCTGGTTTGAAACTTGCCTTTGATCGAATTTTTTCCATTGCAACATTAGGGATTTTCCCCAATTTGCAATTAGCCTCACATGCGGCTATCTCTACATCAAGCCAAGTTTGGTACTTGGCCTTTTCAGACCATATATTTCCCATTTCTGGGTTTGTGTAACGCTCAATCAAAGTGCTACAAAGTTAAAGGTTAGTTTAATTTAGTTCGTCAAGGTCAAGCTGACTTGAGTCTATTGTGTTCAACTTCCCAATGGACATATCTTCCCCAAGCTTGCTGTCTTACCCTGCATTTCCCCCCCTTGCAATCAATTACTTGAAAGGGAGGTAAATCACTTGGTTGATTTGCAAATTTAGCAAAACTTCCTGGAGGCAGAAGTTCAAGGACTTCTCCTGTTTGGTGTTTGGGGGTTTGATGAAAATGACCATGGCTAGATAGCTCATTTTCATTGGTTGGATGCCTGAGCTTTTTAGACAAAACCTTTGGTCAATTGATTAGATTCTCTATTGAAAAAGAGAATTAGCACGAGTTCTGCGGTTTTTGTTCCGTTTCCTGTTTGTTTTTGTAAACAAATGCCTAAAAAGTCGCGATTAGATCTTCACTTGCTGACTAAAGGGTTGGTTAAATCTCGCCAAGAGGCACAGAGGCTTATCAGGGCTGGGAAAGTTAAAACTATCAACGGGGAAATCCTTGATAAGCCTGGGCAAGAAGTTTTAAAAGATCTTGAGATAAAAGTTACGCAACCCTTGAGGTATGTATCTCGCGGAGGTGAAAAGTTGGCTGAAGCGTTTCATCAATTTCCTCTCGACATCAAGAATCGAGTTTGTTTAGATGCTGGTATTTCAACTGGTGGTTTTACAGATTGTCTTTTGCAGCTAGGTGCAGCAAAGGTTTATGGGGTTGATGTTGGTTATGGTCAAACTGCATGGAGTATTAGAAATGATCCAAGAGTGGTTCTTTTCGAACGAACTAATATTCGACATTTAACTCCTGAAAAATTATTTAATGATGGAGATCCAAGACCAGACTTCGCAGTAGCAGACTTATCTTTTATCTCTCTGAAACTTGTTTTACCAAATATTAAATCTCTTCTTAAAAATGCTCGATCAGAATTACTCGTGTTAGTGAAACCTCAATTTGAAGTTGGTAAAGATAAAGTTGGCAAGGGTGGTGTCGTTCGTGATCATTCTTTGCATCTTGAAGCTATTGAGGGTGTAGTTAAGGAATCCAAAAAATATGGATGGAAACCAAAAGGATTAATTGCATCACCTTTAAAGGGTCCTGCTGGTAATCAAGAATATCTTCTTTGGATGGGTGATGAAGTGAATGGAAATGTTGAAATAGAAAAATTGATAGATTCTTTGCGAGTTTAAAGAGCTGTTTCGTTTCTATCGCCTGTTCTGATTCGAACTACAGAATCAATTGGAGTAACGAATATCTTTCCATCACCAATCTCACCAGTCTTGGCTGCATCAGCGATAGCTTTTAAAACAATTTCAGTTTTTTCATCTGGAACGACAACTTCAATTTTAAGTTTTTGAAGAAATTCAACGGTGAACTCAGAACCTCTATATCTCTCGACTTGTCCTTTCTGTCGGCCAAATCCCCTTACTTCGCTTACTGTCATACCAACTATACCTGCATTTACTAATGCAATTTTTACATCCTCTAATTTAAACGGACGAATTATTGCCTCTATCTTTTTCATATCGCTTTAAGTAACTTTTAGGATTTTAGATAGTTTTTGATCAGATTTTGTCTATTTGACTTAGAGAATTTATGAAATTTACATTTAGTCCGGCATTTGTAGCATCCTTAGCAAGCATTTGTGCATCTTTGCTAGGAATTATTACTAGACCATTAGCGATTGATTCCCAATGATTGGATTCAAAATGAGTTTGCAGC